>CAZWMN010000022.1:0-43385 GCA_964635075.1 uncultured Pirellulales bacterium
TGTTTGGCTATACGATGGATATGTTCTGGGTCAGCGCCGTGGGGCTGGTGGTGATCACCGGCATTTACACGGTGGTCGGCGGTATGAAGGCAGTGATGTACACTTCCGTGCTACAAACGCCCGTGCTGCTGATCGGTTCAATTGTAATTCTTGCAGTTGGACTGTGGAAAGTCGGCGGCTGGGGTGAGGTGGAGCGGCTTTGCGGGCAGAACATTCACCTGATTCGTTCAAACAGTGATCCGGAGTTTCCGTGGACGGGTGTGATATTCGGCTCGATGATTATCGGCTTCTGGTACTGGTGTACCGACCAGTATATCGTCCAACGTGTTCTGTCGGGCAGGAACCAGGCCCATGCCCGTCGCGGCGCTATTCTGGCCGGCTACTTCAAACTGACGCCGGTCTTTATCTTCCTGATTCCGGGAATGATTGCTTATGCGCTCAGTCAAAAAGGATTGCTGGATATGCCTCTTAATGCGGCCGGTCAGCCGAATGCGGACTATGCGTTCTCCACGCTGGTGGCGCAGTTACTGCCGATAGGATTCAAAGGCGTAGTGGTCTGCGGTCTGCTTGCAGCTTTGATGAGTTCGCTGGCGTCGCTGTTCAATTCTTCGGCGGCGTTGTTTGTGGGCGATTTTTATAAGAAATTCAAACCTCAGGCCAGTGAAAGACACTTAGTTATCATCGGCCGGATTGCCACGACGACGGTCGTTATTCTGGGGATTATCTGGATTCCCGTAATGAAAGGCATGGGCAATGTGTTGTATCGCTATCTGCAGAACGTTCAGGGTCTGCTGGCTCCGGCGATTGCGGCGGCGTTTATTATGGGTGTGTTCTGGAAACGAACGTCTCCGGCCGCGGGTCTGTGGGGATTGATTGTCGGATTCGTATTGGGAATGTTCCGATTAGCGCTGGATGTGATTATCGGCGGCAGGATTACGGACGCGGGCAAACTGCCGGCAGCCGAAAAGCTGGCTAAACTGGATGCGCTGAAACAGCAATTCGGCGTCCTCTACTCCATTGAGGCGGTTAACTGGCTGCATGTCTGCGTGGCGCTGTTTATCATCTGTATTATCACGATGGTTCTCATCAGCCTGATGAGCAAAGCGCCTACCGAACAGCAGATGCGTTATACTTACGGGGCTTCTACGCCGGCGGAAAAAGCCGTGACTCGGGCCAGTTGGAATGGCTGGGATGTTCTGAATACGGCGATTATTCTGGGTGTCATTGTGGCGTTTTACGTTTACTTCTGGTAATCAAAAACAGGAGAGAGTTATGCCTTATGTGATAGGATTGGATTACGGCACCAATTCTGTGCGGTGCCTGATAGTGGATACGGCCAACGGGAAAGAGATAGGTACATCCGTCTGGGGATATGCGACCGGACAGGCGGGAATCATTCTCGACCGTACGGACCACAATGTTGCCCGTCAGAACCCGGCGGATTATATTAAAGGTTTGGAAATCACAATTAAGCAGGCCCTTGTTCGGGCGAAGAAGGCGGACAGGAAATTTTCGCCGGATAAGGTTGTCGGTATCGGCGTCGATACTACGGGTTCGACGCCGATTCCCGTGGATGAGAACGGTACGCCGCTGGCGATGCTGCCGAAGTTTAAGGGCAACCCCAACGCCTGTGCGTGGCTGTGGAAAGACCACACCGGATACGCCGAGGCGGCGAAAATCACCGAACTGGCCGCGCAAATGCGTCCTCACTATCTGGCCAAGTGTGGCGGGATTTACTCGTCCGAATGGTTCTTCAGCAAAATCTGGCGTTGCCTCAAAGCGGACAAGAAAGTGTTTGACGCCGCCTATACGTGGGTGGAACATGCCGACTGGATTCCAGCGGCGCTGACGGGAACCGACCATCCTCGCAGGCTCAAGCGCTGCCGCTGTGCCGCGGGCCACAAGGCGATGTTTAGTCAGGAATGGGGCGGTTATCCGGACAAGGAATTTTTGACAGCGCTTGATCCCAAACTGGGTTGTCTTCGTGATTCTTTGCCGAATGAGACCTATACGATTGATATTGCCGCGGGCGGTTTGACCGCACAATGGGCAAAAAAACTTGGTCTGCCCGCGGGCATTCCTGTAGCCATTGGCGCCTTCGATGCGCACCTTGGCGGCGTCGGTTCCGGCATCCAGCCGGGGACGCTGGTCAAAATCATCGGCACCAGCACCTGCGATATGGCGGTCTGGCCGAATACTGAAAAACTGCCTGATATTCCGGGTATCTGCGGCATTGTCGATGGTTCGATCCTGCCGGGCTACTGGGGTCTGGAAGCGGGACAATCTGCTGTCGGCGATATTTTCAACTGGTTTGTCAACTACATCCAGCCCGGCGGCAAGAAAGCCGGTTCTCACGTGGAACTGACCAAAAAGGCCGGCAAACTCAAAGCCGGCCAATCTGGATTGCTTGCACTGGACTGGAACAACGGCAACCGCACGATTCTGGTTGACCAGCGGCTGACGGGTCTTTTGCTGGGGCAAACGCTGCATACGCGGCCGGAAGAAATTTATCGCGCGTTAATTGAGGCGACGGCATTTGGCGCATTGACGATTATCAATCGTTTTGAGGAATATGGCGTCTTGATTAAGCAAATCGTCAACTGCGGCGGCATTGCGGAGAAAAATCCGATGCTGATGCAGATTTACGCCGATGTGACGGGACGCGAAATGAAGGTTTCACGCTCAGCGCAGACCTGCGCGCTGGGTTCGGCGGTCGCCGCGGCGGTCGTGGGCAAGGCGCACAAAAATTTTGCCGCCGCCCAAAAGGCGATGTGCGGTCTGAAAGCCAAGACCTTCAAGCCCGACAAAAAGGCGCATCAGGTTTATTCACAGATTTACACTCTGTATAAAAAGATGCACGACAGTCTGGGCGTCAAAGGTACGGCGCAGGATATTTCCGGCGTGATGAAAGACCTGCTGGCGATTAAAGAAAAAGCGAACGCGTAAACAAAATAGAAACCACAGATTACGCAGATTGCACCGATCAATAAAATATTCTATGTAATCTGTGAAATCTGTGGTTGCAGAGGTGTTATGTTTGAGCAGCTTAAAGAAACGGTTTGCCGGGCGAATCTGGCGCTGGTGGAATACAAGCTGGTCATCTTCACGTGGGGTAATGTCAGCGGCATCGACCGGCAAAAAGGCGTTATCGCCATCAAGCCCAGCGGCATAAATTATGACGAACTGACGCCGGACAAAATCGTTCTTCTGGATTTGGACGGCAAAGTGATTGAAGGTGATTTACGTCCGTCGTCTGATACGCCGACGCATCTGGAGCTGTATCGCTGTTTTCCGGAGGTTGGCGGAATCTGCCATACACATTCACCCAAGGCGACGGCGTGGGCGCAGGCGTGTCGGGAAATCCCGGCTTTGGGGACGACGCACGCCGACCATTTTTACGGTCCGATTCCGGTGACGGATATGATGACCTGCCAGGAGATTGAAGGCGATTACGAACTCGACACCGGCAAAGTCATTGTTCGCCGATTTAACGGCATTGAGCCGATGAGTATTCCGGCGGTATTGGTAGCCGGCCATGGGCCGTTCACGTGGGGCAAAGATGCGGATAAAGCCGTGGAAAATGCCGTGGTTCTGGAACAAGTGGCAGCGATGGCGTTTGAAACGATTATGCTCAACCCCGGCATAGCCGGAATTAGTCAAACACTTCTGGATAAACATTACCTCCGCAAGCACGGCAAAAACGCCTACTACGGACAAAAATAAAACAAAACAGAAGTTCATTTTGAATGGGAGAAACGGGATATGAAAAATATATCCGCAGAGAAACTGCCGTCGATAGCCAAACCCAGCCCCAAAATTCCTGTTATCGGCGTGTTTTCGCCGTGCGACCCCCGTATTGACAGGGACAGCCGGCTTCGCGCCCGCAATATCATTCAAATGGTCGCCGAGACCATCAGCGGCAAAGTCGTTTTGCCGGATAAAACCCCCGTGCCGGTGGTGTATTCAGATGTGCTGATTGACAGCGAAAAGCAGGCCGATATTGTCGCGCAGCAGTTTCGCGCGGCGGGGGCGGATATTCTGGTCTGCTGTCCGGATACGTGGGCGTTTCCGCAATTAACGGCGATTTCACTTTTGCAGCAATTTCCGAAGGAGACGCCGCTGAATATCACCTGCGGCAACAGCGGCCCCAAACCCGGCGTCGTCTATTCCCACGCCCTCAACGGCGCCCTGGCTCAATCCGGTCGAATGACCGCTTTGAATGTCGGCAACTGGCCCGATACGGGACTTAACCCGCAAATGTCGGCGGCGACGGCGAAAAATCTCATCGACTGGTGCTATGCGGCTGTTGCATTTGTCGGCCTTCGCGGAAGACGCGTCGTCATTTTTGGCCACGATTCGATGGGGATGGAAACGGCTCTGGCGCACGTAATTCCCACCCGCAACACATTCGGCGTTGAAATCACTCGCTTGGATATGAAACTGCTGGCCGATATGCTGAGTAAAAAGGCTTATGACGCCAAAGAACTTCAAGCTCTGGGAAGCTGGATTGATGCGCACGTTGGAAAACGGCTCGAACTTAAAACCGATGCCGACAGTGAGCGATTCAATCTTTCGCTGGCGATGTATTTGATTGTCCGTGATTTAATGACCGACCTGAATGCTGTCGGCGGCGGGTTTATGAGCCAGCTCGAATGGGGTTCCGACACGCGGGGACTGCCGCTGCCGGTGGCGGATGTAATGGAGTCGCTGTTTAACAGTACCTTTGACCATAACGGCTCCAAACCCGCGATGCCGTACGCCACCGAAGCTGATGCGCAGGCGCTGCTGACGATGTTGTTTATGACGTGGCTTTCCGGCGGCAATCCGCCGTTGTTTATGGACCTGCGGAAAATCTGGGAGGCGTGGGAAATCAAGGAATTGGCCAGGAAGCTGAAGGTTGCGATTCCCGCTAAAGCCGACTGGGCGCAGAAAGGTCTTATCGATGGCAATAATTCCGGCAGTGCATCATTTGACTGGGCGGGCAAGCCGGGCGAATCGGTTAAACAATTATTGAGCCGAGTGCAGATGCCCCTGGCCGATGAAGGCTATTTTCCCGGCGGCGGAAATTCCGTAACATTTATGTCGCCGGCGGGAATCGAGGGGATTATCGGCCGGCTGGCCTATTCCTGTGTCAGTAATAAATTCAGTATGGTCTGGGACGAAGGGATAACAACCGCAGTGCCGGCCAAACTGGAAAAAGCGATGTGCAGCTTAACCAACTGGAACTGGCCACATACATTTATTGTGCCGAAGTACGCCTCTATGACCGAGTACAAACAGTACGCTGTGGCAAACCATTTCCACATGATTCACGATTTACCAGCGGCGCGACTGCAGCACTGGATGGATTTGACCGGCGTGCTGAATGTCTGTCCCTGGGCGGCGAGGCCGTCATTTATCGAAGGCGTTGACCGGCCTCTTCCGCTGGTGCAGGTGCTTAACGGCGGCGAAAACGCTTATAAACTGCTGCGATAATCTGCGTTTTTTAGTTTTGGTGACCCGCCGCAAATAAAAAAAACCGGCAGGACTTGAATCCCGCCGGTTTTTCGGTTTTTTCATATTGTTTATCTTACCACCAGAACCATTCACCCTGAGTGTACATATGTTTAATGTTATCAAAGGGGCCACCTATCGTTTTCTGAATGCCCGCCGATTTCCAATTTGTACTTCCGTCTGCATACGCAATATTCAGACCATCCGGTGCATAATATAGGCTCCCCGAGGCCTTTCGACGTGACAAATGATTAGTAGTGTCATACACGGTTCCCGCGCTCAGACCAGGCAGACCGCCAACGCTAATTTCAGAGAATCGCGTACCGTCAGTAGTGCTGATAACGGCGTCAGCAATCATCATTTTGGATCCTGCCGATTTTACGGTGGATAATTTTCTGAAAACAAGGTCCAGCATAGGCCTTCCATCGGTAAGGGTTTTTGGAATAGCGCCGCCGACAGCGGAAGTCGTGTCATAAAATGATTTGTCGTTATCATAACCCTTAACATATTTGTCAAAAAAGTAGAGATAGGGCATAACGCGGAAGTTTAATCGCAACGCGGCGATGGAAAGCAAGGTTTCATCCTTAAGAGGTTGCGGACTGGGGCCTGCGGATGATATGGTAAACTGCCACCACAACGCATCGTTAAGCTTTCTGTAGTTATTCGCCGGGCAGGTAAATATCCTGTTGTCACCTGGGCTGATACCGGCACAGCGTGAAAGTTCATTGGTGCTCCAAAAACTTATGTCCCAAAACCAATTACCGGTAACTGTAGGAGTGCTGCCACTCAGTGAGTAAGGGACAATGGACGGCACATAACTGTTATTCTCATTGGCATAAACCGCTGTAGCTAATGCCTGCTGGTGGAGGTTATTTGAACATATAAGCCTTTGAGCATACAATTTTGCTTTTCCCAGTGCTGGGACCAGGATGGCCAAAAGCAGGGCGATAACGGCGATGACAACCAGGAGTTCGATCAGTGTGAACGCTTTTTGAGACGATTTCGTAGTTTTCATGGTTTTTTCCAAAAAAAGAGTTTTTATGTCTATAAGGGCTTTTTTGAACCAACAAAAACACCCAACCTTTAATGGGCGCACACCCTCTTATTTCACACCTTATACTATTACCGTGTCATCGCTAACATTGTGAAAATACAAGACGCTCTTATTGACCGTTGGAGTCCTGGATTCCCGCCTGCGCGGGAATGACAAGACTTGTACGGCAACCCCATTTTCACATAAATAGCGTTGACAGAGTAGTATACTATATACTATCGTATTCACCCCCCCCTGTCAATAAATGAAACAAATTTTTTTGGCTAATCCGATTAAAAAATATGCCTGACAGTTACCCGCTACTGGTATTTCCCCGCAAATCGCATATAATCTGGATTATCTGTTAATCAGGCTAAAAAATCGGAACTATAGATACTGACAGGATTTATGTTTATTGATGAGGTGCAAATTCGTGTTAAGGCCGGGGACGGCGGCAACGGCTGCGTGAGTTTTCGGCGGGAAAAATTTATCCCCAAAGGCGGTCCGGACGGCGGCGACGGGGGTCGCGGCGGCGGCGTTTACTTTGTCGTCGATCCGTCGCGGGATACGCTGCTGGACTTTTCCGGCAGGCACGACTGGATTGCGCAGAATGGCCGTCCGGGCGAGGGCAAGAAAAAATACGGCGCCGACGGCGAAGACCTGGCGATTGCTGTTCCGCTGGGGACGCTGGTTTATGACCTGAAACGCGAGATTCTGATTAAGGATATGAATGAGCCGGGGATGAAGGTCTGTATCTGTCGCGGCGGGCGCGGTGGGTTGGGCAACGTGCATTTTGCCACGCCGACGCGACAGGCTCCGCGATTTGCCGGTCGCGGCAAACCGGGTCAGGAACGGCATCTTCGGCTGGAGCTGAAGCTGATGGCCGACGTTGGATTGATTGGTATGCCCAACGCCGGCAAAAGCACGCTGCTGTCGCGCTGCTCCAAGGCCCGGCCCAAAATCGCCAGTTATCCTTTTACGACGCTCAATCCCGTGCTGGGGATTGTGGAATTGGCGGGATTGAGGCGGTTTGTGATGGCGGATTTGCCGGGATTGATTGAAGGGGCGAATGAAGGCGCGGGACTGGGATACGAATTTCTGCGCCACGTTGAGCGGACGCGGATTTTGGTACATCTGGTGGATATTCTGCCCACGGACGGCTCTAACCCGGCGGACAATTATAAAAAGATCCGCAATGAACTGAAGCTCTACAATCCTGCACTGATTCGAAAGCCGGAGGTAATCGCGCTGACCAAAACGGACCTGGACCCGGATGGAACTTTGGTTAAAGATATTAAGAAAAAATTGAAGGGCAAGAAAGTCGTGCCCATTTCGGCGGTGGCCGGAAAAGGTATCGGTGAGCTGATGGAAAAATTGTGGGGGCTGATTCAAAAGAAAAAATGAAAATGTACTTATTGTGACTCAGGGAAGGTTCTCGATGTCGGCCAGGTCTTTGTGTCTGGCGGCGGTTTTTTTGTTGAGTTTCAGGTGTTCCAAGCTGATCAGGTTGACTTGCACCCCATCCACTTTATCTGTTACTTTCTGAGCATAACATTCGCTGAAATTGACGCCGGAAATCGTTGTCGCCAGTTCTATCCTGACAGGCGGCACGCCCATACGGATAATTTGCCATTCTTTGAGGAAAAGTCCCGGCGACAGGTTGGGCAGATCAAAGCCAAACTCCTTGAGGGCGGCGACAATTTTGTCCGCATTGCCCGGATTGATAGCAATCCAGATATCCATATCGACGGTGGCCCGCGGATAACCGTGATAACCCACCGCATATCCGCCAATAAGCAGATACTCAACCTGATGAGCGTTGAGTAATTTCAAGAACTCTTTGAAGTCGGGTGGCAGACGGATTGTAGCCATAGATAATTTGCCGCATCAACTCAACGGCCTCCAGTCGTTCATCTGGTGTTTTGGAAAGCCAATACGATTTCTCATCCGACGGGTCAAAAACCGACGCTACGGCGAAGACATCCCTTCGTATTTTTGGAAAACCGAATATGGCCATATAGTAATTATACCGGAAAAAAACATCTGTGTAAACAGAACTTCCGGCCTAATTTTCATCCGGCAGCTTTTTGTCTTGCCAACCTGTGGTATTGTATTACGATATAAGGGGCAAGTGGTGATTTGCATTATGAGCGAAAAAGTATGAATATTATCGCGATTGACATTGGCAATACCAATATAAAACTGGCGTTTTATCTCGATGACGAGGAGAAATTTCTCCGGTCGCTGGACGGCGATGCGCCCGATGTTCGTGGACAACTGGCGGAAGTTCTGCGGGAATGCTGGAAGCAGATTCCGCCGGTTAAAAGTGCAAAGGATACGGTTCGTGACGGCGTGATTGTCGTCAGCTCGGTCAAACCCGTCTGGACAGCGATGGTTGAACAGATTGTTAAAACGTCGCTCGGTGAAAGGATTCAGTTAATTGGTCGTGAGATTCCGCTGCCGCTGGAGATGGGCGTGGAAAATCCGCAACAGGTGGGGACGGACCGGGTGGTCGCGGCGGCGGCGGCTTATGCGGTGATTGAGGGTGCCGTGGCAGTGGCCGATTTCGGTACGGCCATTACCATCGACCTGGTGGATGACGACGGGGTCTTTCGTGGCGGCATTATCGCGCCGGGATTTGCAATGGGGGCAAAAGCTCTCCATTCAGGGACGGCACAATTGCCGCTGGTGAAGGTGAACCGTCCGCAGGGCGGCTATGGGGCCAATACTGAACAGGCGATTAACGCCGGTCTGTATTACTCGGCGGTAGGGCTGCTGGAAACCGTGGTACGCAAATACGCCGAGGAAATCGGTAAATGGCCGCACGTTATTGTTACCGGCACCGCGGCGGAAATGCTGAAAGGCGACTGTGAGTTTGTCGATTCGTGGGTGCCGGACCTGGCGGTGCGCGGTATTGTCGTCGCATACAAGAAATATATCTTTGAGAAAGCTCACATTGACGAATTAGACACTGAAGATGATCGCAGGAGATAGAGATATGCCTGCGTATGTATGCGTTCTGACGGGCAAAGGACATAGCGCCATCAGCAGTATTCTGCTGTATGGTCCAAACGCCGAGATAATTTTGAGGGATGTGTTTGTACCGGCCGGCGGCGGCACAGTCGCTTTCGAAGTGGGCAACATATTTCACGGGCGAATCGTCGAGGATGGACAAACCATAGATCATATTATTGTGGGCTGTGAGGGAGAGAATCATCTTGCTGTTCATTGCCACGGAAATCCAATTCTGGTTCAAAAAATTGTGCGATTGTTGATCCGGCGCGGAGCACAGGCAGAGAATTTGGAATACGGAATTGAGAATTTAGAATTAAGAGAAACGCCGAAAGAACAAACGGCTTTTCCATATTTTGATACGCTGCTTGAGCGGGAAGCATATTATGAGCAGCTTAAAGCTGTGACAATTGAAGGAGTGAAAATTATTCAGTCGCAAATGAAGCAAGGCCTTTTGGCCAAGGCCAGACGATGGCTTTGCGAATTTGATACTTTTTCTATGCGGGATATTCAGGCCGAGTGTCGGGAGATTTTGAACCGCAGCCAGGTTGCCCGGCGAATTATTCACGGCGTAAAAATTGTTCTGGCCGGACCCGCCAACAGCGGCAAGAGCACTCTCCTGAATACCCTGGCCGGCGGCCCAAAGGCGATCGTTTCCGACGTTGCCGGGACGACCCGCGACTGGGTCAGCGCTTTTATCCGCGCGGGATCATTGCGGGCGGAAATCATCGACACCGCGGGCCTTGGTCAGGATGCCGTTCATAATTCCGTTGATGGGAATGCTCAGCAAAGAACGCTTGAGCTTATCCGCGAATGTGATTGTGTTCTCCTGATTCAGGATTGCACCCATCCGTCTAAAGCGGATATTCCACTTCCGTCAGGGATTCCTGTGATTGAAGTATTGAACAAGTCAGACGTGCTGACTGGAATGGTTTTGGAAAAAAAGCAGGATGAAGTGTTAATCAGTGCAAAAACCGGCGAGGGTATTCAAAATTTACTGAACGAAATTTTGCGCTGTCTGCAAGTTTGTAGTTTTGATTTCACTTTACCGGTGGTATTCACCGCGCGCCAGCGGAAACTTCTTGCGGCCATAGTGGAAGCGAAAGAGAAAAAACAGGCGCGAGAACTTCTTGTGGAATTAGTTGGATAACGGTTTAAAAATTGCGATTCACGGGCAACACTCGCTCCCGGTCGTTTTTTCGAAGTGTTTCAGCAGATAACTTTCTTTCGGGCCGCCGAGGTGGGACCAGGGCAGGGTTTGGCCGGGCGTGAAAGATTGCCTGGCGCAAGTATCCAAATCAAGGCCATTGTCTGCAAAGGCCTTTTGCCAGACGTCGAAGCGGAAACATTCGTCCCACAAATCAAATTTCGCTCCGCTGTGCCAGGCGGATTCGATGACCCTGCCTAATCTGCGGTCGCCGCGGGCCAGCGCCGATTCGAGGACGCTGCATTCGATGTTGTGGAACTTCAGCGATACACTGCGGGCGTTCATTTCTTTTTTGCGTTCAATCATTAACCGCCGTGCGTGTTCGAAGTATTGCCGGCTTTGCTGTCCCAGCCAGCCGAACGGCGTGTGCGGTTTGGGCACCAGCCAACTGACAGCGGCGTTGACGGCGGCGGGTCTGCCGCAAACCTCTTTCCGCAACTGTGCGATTTGATATGACAAATCCACAATCTGCCGAAGGTCGTCGTCCGTTTCGCCGGGAAGGCCGGCCATAAAATAGAGTTTGACCTTCTGAAAGCCTGCTTCATAAGCGGCGCCAACGGCAGTCAGTAAATCCTCGTCTGAAATCGGTTTGTTGATTATTTCTCGCAATCTCATACTGGCCGCTTCCACGGCAATCGTTAAACCGCTTTTGCGGACAGAGGTTACCATTTTGGGCAGCAGTTTCAACTGCTGCTGCACCCGAAGACTCGGCACGGAAAGTCCCACATGCTTTGGCTCAAAATACGCCGTCAGTTTTTCAATCAATTCTTCCAGATACGGGTAATCCGCCGTGGACAACGACAACAGGCTGATGGTGTCATGGCCCGTCGCGGCGTACTGCTGTTTGGCGATTTCGAGAATCTTATCCGGGCTGCGGTAGCGAATTGGACGGCGGCAAAACGACGCCTGGCAGAAACGGCAGCGGCCGGGGCAGCCGCGCATAATCTCGATGCTGATGCGGTCGTGGACGGCCTCGACAAACGGCACAATCGGACTCTGCGGCACAGGCGCATTTTCAAAATCATCGACAACGGCGTTTTCCAGATGCGCCGGGACATCCGGATATTTTGGGCGGATGCTTTTTAATTTAGAGTTCTCGTATTCGACCTCATAGAACGACGGCACATACAGGCAATTAAACTGTTTGACCGCGGCGAAGAGAAATTCTTTTTTGGAAAGATTCTTTTTTCTGCATACGCGGTAAAACTCGACGATATGGGGCAAAACTTCTTCAGCCTGACCCAAAAAGAATAAATCCACAAAATCCGCCAGCGGTTCGGCGCAGTTGGCGATTTGTCCGCCGACGACAATCAGAGGGTGTTCGTCGGTTCGTTCTTCGGCGCGGATGGGTATTGCCGCCAAATCCAGCATATTCAGAAACGTGGTATAACACAGTTCATTGGTCAGGCTGAAACCCGCGATGTCAAAATCGCGTACGGCGGCTTTGGATTCGAGGGAAAACAGCGGGATGGATTTTTCGCGCATCATCTGTTCGGTGTCGAGCCACGGAGCAAAGACCCGCTCGGCGGCGACGGCAGGAATACGGTTAAGCAGGTCATATACAATTGCCAGGCCGGTGTGGCTCATTCCAATTTCATAGACGTCTGGAAAACACAATGCTATACGGACGTCGCAGTCGGTCAGGTTCTTTTGAATCCGGTTGACCTCGCCGCCGATGTAGCGGGCGGGTCGGCGGACAAACGGCAGCAGCTCGTTTTCCACACGCAATTTCAGGATGTCTGGTATTTTTCGAAACATTGCGGTATTATACGGGAAAAATCAATTTTGTACACAGGACGGGAACGAATGACGGAACAAAAAAGAAAATGGCTTGAGTTTGGATTGTCGGCGCTGATTGTCGCGGCGCTGGGGGGATTGTTCTGGCGCCAGTTTCACAATCGCCTTGATTATTATAACAGCGGCTTTCGGGAAATGATGGGGACATTTGCGCAAATTACCGTCGCGGCCTCTGATGAACAGCAGGCGCAGCAATGGATTGACGCAGCGTTTGAGCGGATGAAAAAAATCAATCGCGAAATGAACGACCATGACCCCAATTCGCCGATTTCACAATTGAGTCTGACCGCTCATCTGCAGTCTGTTGCCGTCAGCCCGGAATTGTTTGAAGTGATTGAGGCGTCCATTCGGTACAGTCAACTCAGCGACGGGGCGTTTGATATTACCGTTGGGCCCGAGGTCCAGCTTTGGCGACAGATGCAAAAAACGGGTCAACAGCCCGACCCCAACGCATTTGCCGCAGCTAAAGCCAAAGTTGGTTATGAGAAACTAATCTTAGACCAAACAAATCGAACGGTGAAATTTGCCATCGAAGGGATGAAATTAGATGTCGGCGCAATTGCCAAAGGCTACGCGGTGGATTTGGCGGTCAAGACCTTACAGCAAAAAGGCGTTGTCGGCGGAATGGTGGATATCGGGGGCAATATTCGTTGTTTTGGCACAGGGCCGGGCAAAAACGGACAATGGCTTATTGGTTTGCAGGACCCGCGAAAAGACAATTCAATTCTGCTGAAGCTGCGGCTCAATGATATGGCGGTCGCCACCAGCGGCGATTACCGGCGTTTCGCCGTAGTCGGCGGACAATCGTATAGTCATATTCTTAATCCCCGCAGCGCGGAGTCCGTCAAAGAACTGGCCAGCGTGAGCATTATCGCACCGACGGCGACGGATGCCGACGCCCTTTCGACCACGGTCAGCGTGCTGGGCAAAGATAAAGGACTGGCGCTGATTGAACGACTGGAAAATACCGCGGCGATAGTGATGACGTCGCAGGAGCCGGAAAAAATGATTCAAACGCCCGGCGTGCAACGGTTTGTGGAAAAAGAATAACTCGGGCCGGTGTTATTTCAGATTCTGGATACACCAGTCGGCAAGCTGGGCCTGCTGTTTGTTTTGTGAATCGAGAATATCGCGGAGCTGCTTAAGGGTTTCGGCCAGGAATGGATTTTTCAGGATGCCGGCCAGACGCACGAGCGTTTTAGCCGCGGCCGTGTGAACCGGCGCAACATCCGAACCCATCGCTCCAATCAGTGCGGCAATCGCCTGCTCGTTGGACAGGCCGTATTTTAACACTGCATCGCCGATCTCGCTGTCATCGGTATAGTTTGTTTCCTCAATCAGCCGCAAGGCGTCGAGATGCTCCGGCGGGCGCGTCCCCTGTACTTTCGTGTACATTTCAATATAATCCCGCAACGGCTTAATCCAGCGGTGGTCGCGGGTAAAGGCATTGAACACGAGGTCGTCGTAATCGAGCCGTTTCGGTTTTCCGTGGTCATCCTTGTACAGTCTTCTTCGGCCATAGAAATAAATCTCCATCGCGTCGAGCATCGCCTCGAGCAATCCCTCGCCTGTAAAACCGGTGAACTTGATGCCGTTGGCGGGGTAATCTTTATCGCCGAAGTCGTTGTCGGAGACGGTATGCTGCAGGCCGTCCTGGTGATGGGCGATGACGGGGGTTCCGCCGGCGTGGGCTTCCTGCTGGCTGATGCCGCACGGTTCGCCGACTTCGCCGCCGGAAGGCATTACGAAATACTGACTGCCGACGTAGAGATTGCGATACAAATCAGGGTCGAGATTGCCCTGCGGATAGTACGCGAATCGGCCAGCCAGGTCGGACCGGCCCGCAATGCGGCGCAGGTGCATATCGAACCGCCTGGCGTCCATACTGTCTTCCAGCCGTCCGCAAATGACAAACTGAATCCGCCGCTCGGCGGCCAGAAAATATTCCAGTATGGTGTTGCCGTCCATATTCCACGGCTCCAGCCGAACATAGCGATTCGGTCCGTCGGTATAGACCTTCCAGTCCACCAGCAGCTCAAAGCCCTTTTGTTTGCAGATGCGGTGCAGCATCCCGAAAATGATGTGGTCAACGTTTTCGCTGTCGGGCGTCAGGCGGATATGCGGGTCGTTCTGTAAATTAAGTTTGGCGGTTTTTTTGGCTGCGTAGTATTTATAGAACAGCCGTTTGCGGACCGACGGCTGCCAGGTCTCGACGAGACTTTTTTTCGTGCCGAACCAGAATCGCTGCCGGGCGGCCATATTAAAGCCGTTGCGCCGCGCAAAGAACATTCCCGTCCGTTCCTTCTCGGCGAATTCCCAGGCGTGATTGAACAGCCAGGTTTCACGAAGCATCCGCTCCTTCATCGCCTTGCTGACGGTGCCGATGAAATGCGAGCTTTTCAGCATCGTGTACATCAGGTCGATTTCGTGTCCGCGTGGGCCGTAGCGGTTAATAGCCATGTCGTAATGGAATCGCGGGTCCAACCCCAGGACATTGCAGTAATAGTTGCGTTTGGCCGGGTTGGCTTCGGTCAGGACGATGCCGTAAGACGGATGCGGGTTGTGCATCATACTGCCGACTTTGGTGTGCGCAAAGTGCGGGTCGTCGCGAAATTCTTTCCACGTAGTCAGAAACGCCGCGACCAGCCAGGCGGGCCATTCGTTGGCCTGAATGATAGACGGATAATAATTATACGCCCGCAGCGCCTCCAGCGCGCCCTGAGCCAGGACGCGGGCGCGGCGGACCTTGTCCTCACTGGTTGCCCCGCTATAAGGCGCGTCCAGATAAACGGCATTCTCAAGATAAAGCACCTCAATCCGTGCGCGTTTGCCATAACGGCGGCGAACGAGGTTGGCTCGCAGGATATTGACCACGTCAGTTGTGGAGCCCGGAACGGCTGTCTGTGTCTGTTCGTTGAAGTCGGGGAAACGAATGGTAAATTGGTGTCCCTCAAACTTTGGGGCGAAATGTGAGATAATGGCGTTGCGGTTTCGTTCATACAGCGGCGTAACCAGCACGACGTGAAACCCCAGCTCACTGAGGACGTCGGCGATGTCGGTGGTGTAGATGCCGACGCCGCCGGATTCGCCGCTGAACCGCGATTCGGGCGACACCAGCACAATCGTGCCTAATTGAATAGACCCCAGTACATCGATGGTGGCCCGGCATACGTCGCGGTCGAAATGGTTCTGTTCGTTGACGGCGATGCGCATCAGAAAATCCGTAACAACCGGTCGTGCGCCGGAATGGTAACTGCAAATGTCCCGCAGCAAAAGTCCCACTGACGCGGCGCCGTAATCAACCTGCTCTCCAACCCAGTCAATCAACAGACTAAACAGCTCACAGAATCGCTCATAAGAAGGTTTGTATGGGTCGCAGCATTCGAGAAATACTCTGGCGACGTAGCAGTGCCGGATACGTTCGCTGCGTCCGTAACGGAAAAACCGTCTGAACGAGTCAAACAGCACCTGTTTTTCCGGGATGAGCCGTTCTTTGGAAACGATTTCATAGACGCTGCTGGACACCGGTTCGAGAACCCCGCCGAATCCGAGTTCCAGCAGTTCGTGCCCCGACCAGTATTCTTTGCGCCCCCATCGCATTTTGCCTTCGACGTTGTTGTAGCGTTCCCGCATCTCGTAAAAATCTTCGAAATTGATGCCTTCCACGGGCTGACCGGTCTCGGCGCTGCGCAGACGAAAACAGAAGGTTCGCGCCAGCGCCTGCTGACCTTCGAGGTAAGGATTGGGAAAGTTGAATACGCACAGCATTTTTTGTTTCTGGCACGACCGAATAAACGCGGCGATGCGTCCGTTGCCGGTGGCAATTGACGTAATTGTTCCTTTGGTCAGGGCCGGGTTCTCATCCGCAAAGGCGAACAATCCCCGCAGATAACTTCCGAATCCCCGCAGATAAGGATAATGGCGCAGGATGTCCTGGCGGGCGATTTCTTCTTCCTGCCAGGGATGCGCGAATCGGTTGTTGACCCAGTGTTTCCAGCATTCGGTGTAGGCCATATCGAATCGCCTGGCAAACGACCCCGCCTCCGGACCGGGGAGACGGCTGATGTGATACATCAGAGGCCCATAACTGCTGAAGACCAGCAGCGCCGCAGTCGGCCAAATCATATTTTGATAATTGCTGGCCGGGGCTTCTTCATCGTGGCTGTTAAACAACGACAGCGTTTGTCCGCCGTAGCGGCCCAGTACCCGCTGCAGATATTCGAGATTGTTGTTAAGTCCCAGCGGACTGTCAACGGCCTGACCGCTGCGGATGTTTTCGAGATTTTTGATAATGGCGTTGTAGGGAACCGTGGCGGATTTGATCATTCGCACTTCGTTGGCGTGCCACTGTTCGCTATAGACAACCAGCGCCCCCGGCACCGCTTTCTGCGCACGGTAGCTGAGATACAGGATGGGAATACTGGGCTCATTGGTGCCGCGCAGGTCAATCGGCTCAAAACCTTTGACGGTGACTTCCCCGAACAGCTTTGGCGTCTCAGCCAGGTCGGATCGCACCGGGAAAACAGTGTCAAATCCGTGGCCCACGTCAATCCGCAGGCCAAAACCCAGCTCGGTCAATTCGCGGCAGATTTCGGCCAGATACTCGACATTGTCGAGGTCTCGCATATTGACCATAAAGCTGTCGAGCCATTCGTCCCATTCGCCGTCCCAGCCGGCGCGGCGGGCCAGTTTACCGTCAGGCCCGGCGATATAGACCGGCAGGGAATACGGCCAGCTATGATAAGCGCGCGAAAAATGACTCAGGATGCACAGCAGAATTTTCATTTCCAGTTCGTCGGCCTTTTCCTTCAGGCGCAGCAGACCTTCCAGCCCGCCGAGGTCCCGGCGAATGGTACGGCCGTCCCAAATAGAGAAAACCGACGGGTCCGGCCCCGCTTCGCCGGCCCAGCCCAGTTCCAGCGCACCGAGCGGATAAACCCGTGTGTAACCTTCCTGTTTAATGGCGGGCAATTGCTCGGCCATGTCGTCAAACGTGCCATAGACAAAGGCGCCGGTCTCGTCCCGGACCGGATGCAGACTTTCATCAAGTTTCAGATTGAATGCGTCGGCGTAGAGGCTGAGCACCCGCTGGCCGCGTTCGTCGGCGACACGTTTGAACAGGCCATGCGAGTTTTCGTCGAATTTCTCAAACTGCCAGGTTTTGCCCGCGTCGGTGGAAATCTGCGCGGAATAATGAATCCAGCCGTTCTGTCCCGGCAGATGGGTTTCAAATACCAGCGTTTCGGTTTCTGAAGCGGTTTTGTCCAACTGCATTGCCACCGGAGATTTTCTGCGGCCGTTCACCGACCACTGGACCCGCGCAAGAATATTTTTGATTCCGATACGTGCGGGTTTATGAATCTGAATCCGGATCACCGGCGATTCGCCGCGAAAATAGCTGCGGTTGATGCGTCCGGGAGGAAAGAACACCGGCCGTTCCGTGATGAGGTCTTCCAGAATTTTGCTGACCCGCAGGCAAACGGAACGGCTGATGCCTTTGTTGGGGTTGTGCCAGTAGTACAACGCCGCATACAGCAGACGCATCGACTCATAAGCGTTTTGTTTATGTCGAATCCGCCGCACCAGTTCATCCATTGCGGCGTTGACGTTATGAATGTGGTCGGAGACCAGCATTTGCGCCAGTTCGCTCAGTGCCGGGTCGGCGGCCCAGATTTTGAGCCGTTCAATCCAGGGATGAATGAAAGGTCCGCAGTCGTGGAAGATTTCCGTGCGAACGCCATAAGCACAGATGCTCCGGCAGGCCGCCTCGTGGCTCATCGCGTCGAAAAAACCCGCCGGCGCAACGCGGATAACCTGTGCGACGTCGTGATGAAGTTGATAGACAATGACAACCGTACCGGACTCGGAAAAAAGGTGCGAAAAACCAACGATTTGTTTTTTAATCGCATCGAAAGGTATTTTTTTTTGCTCGGCGAATCGCGCCGCCTCGTGCGTCAGGATACTGCGGAAAAAACTTCGCTGTCTGTCCAAATGCGCGCCGCAGACCTCCAGGAGTTTTTTTGCGGATGTGGTTTTGCCGGACTGTTCCCAAAAATCCTCCAGCAACAGCAATGTATCCAGCCGCTGCAAGGCGTGCTGCTGATGCGAGGGGCGAATTGTTTCCGGCAGCGTTTCAATCCGGCGAATGGTCGCTTCGAGAATGGATGGATTCGCCTGAAAGAATCGCAGACTGTACCGGCCAACCTGACTGATATGAAGGTCGGCGTGGCAGAAATGATAGAATACCATCGCCAGGCATCCGATCAGAAACGCTTCCCGCTCTGCTCGGTTCTTGACGTCAAAGTCCAGCACGGTCTCGTGGAGAAGGATTTCGTGCGGCATCAGTACCGCCGGCTGACTGGCGGCGGGGCTGACGCGAAGACGAATTTTGCAGCCGGACAGATGGAGATAATCCTGTGGATTGAATTTCTGCACTGTCTGCCAAGTTAACTCCAGGCAGCGGTGAAGAAACAGGGCCTTGTCCCTGCTCAGCCCTTCCACAACGGAAAGGTCGTTGTGGATTTCGCATTGTCCCTGTGAAGTGAAGGTGAAAACCGCGACGGTGTCCAATCCCTTCATTTGTGTTTTCTCAGGGCTCATAACATCCTTAAAGAGACAATCTTTATCGGACCTGCCGAACGAGCCGATAGTTTTGATTCCCTTGGCATCGTATCATCATTGCTTGTTCCGATTTTGTCAAGCCCTTCATTTTGGCGCAGCGAGACTGCAATTGTTTTGTCTGCCGAACTGGTGGATGAATGATTTGTTGAGAGCGGATATTTTTGTCGGCTGAGTTATGAGGTTCCATCGACCAGTCTGCGGATGGCCAGCATACTGGTGTCGTCGAGCTGGCTGGCGAGTCCGACAAACCGCCGGCGAAAACCGAGAATGGTATGTACCATCTGCGACGCCGAATAGCCGCGGGACTGGTACAAAATCTCCATCAGACGTTCTTTGCCCCACATTTGCCCCTCGAAGTTGACTGCGTCAATCAGGCCGTCGGTGTAGAGCAGCAGCGTGTCTTCATTTCGGAAAGGTATGGTGTCGGTCTCATACGGCGTATTTTCCAGCAGGCCCATCACCAGACCGCCTTTTTCGAGCGAGTCGATCTGGCCTTCGTTGCGAATGAGCAATCCGGGTTCGTGGCCGCAGTTGCAGTAGGTCAGGGTGTTTTCGCGCGTGTCGATTTTGGCCAGGAACAACGTGATGAATTCGCCGTTGCGGCATTCCCGACAGGCGACGAGGTTGAGTTTCTGGATGATTTCCTGCAAACTGTGCCGGCCATAGCCGCCGTCGGCGTAAGCCCGCATTGCGCCGCGGAACATACTCATCATAATCGCCGCGGGAATACCTTTGCCGATGACGTCGGCAATGGCGACTACAATAGTATGGTCGTCCACAGCGAAGAAGTCATACAGGTCGCCGCCGATCTGGAAACAGGGTTTATAGACCGCCGCGATGTCCAGACCACAGACGCAGGGAGCTTTGTCGGGAATCATCCGCCGTTGGATCGTCGCGGCTAAATTCATCTGCTGATTCATTTTTGCGCCTTCCAGCGCCTGAGCGTACAGTCGGGCATTGGTGATGGCGATGGCACATTGCGTGGCGACCAGCCGCGCAATACGGATTGCGTGGCGGTTGAAACGGTTCGGTTCAGGACTGTAGAGCCGCAGTACGCCCAGAGGCCTGCCCCGGAACATAATTGCGACGGTCAACTGGCTGATAAGCCCTTCTTTGATGGTGGCTTGGCGGTAGCGCACCCGCGGGTCAATCCGCATATCGTCGAGTACGACGGCTTTGCCGGAGAACGCTTCCTTAATGACCGGCTCATCGAGATTGACGGGGCCTTTATTGCGGTATTCTTCGCTCAGGCCGTAGGTGCTGCGCATCTTCAGATTGCCGGAGATATCGTCCAGCAGGCGGATGGAGCAGGCGGTGGTGTTGGTGACTAAAACGGCCGCCTCAGCCAGCCGGTCCAGCACTTCCTGCAGCTCAAATTTTCCCGCTACCAGCGTGGAAATCTGGTAAATCTTGTCGGAAAGTTTAACTTTTTTCTGTCCCTTAGCCATCCCTATAGTCGCCGCCCCTGTTACCTTGGGTTGTAGAATATGGACGTTTCCTGTTAGAGAATTATAACCGCTGTTAGAAATTATAACCGTTTGATAAATCTTTTACAGGGATTTTTGGATACAGGTTCTGTAAAACAGCAAGAAATTTTGGATTGCAGACCGTGCAGAACAGCGTATAATCCGGTGTTTTTATCGAGCAGGAAAAAACAAGGTGGAGAAACTATGATAAAACTATCGCTGTTTAGGTCGCCAAAAGTATTGTGTGTTATCGTTATTATACTGGAGTTTGCTGTTTGTCTGGCTCTCGGTTTCGCCGTGCGGAGCAAACGGGAAATCCAAATCAGCAAAATGCTGGGTATCCGGTTGATTCCAAAGGAACAATGCAGGGAAATCCAGGACTTACAGAATCAACAGAACCAGTTGACCGGTCAACTGAGCCAATTGGCCGGCCAATACGACGCTCTCAGCAAGGCGACCGTCCCGGCGGGAAAATATAATCGTCTGGTGGGTATCATTCAGGCGCTCAAGCGGACCATCATTGAAACAAAACAGGCTGCTCCCGAGGAGTTATGGGAACAACCGGAACAGATATGCGGCGTGATTGACCAGATACTTCATAAATCGAAGTCTATTGTTTCTTCCGTGTCTTCGGCTGCGGAAATAGATTTTCTTGTGTCCGTGGTTGAAAAAGAAATCGCCGCCCAGGGCGTCGTGGACACTAAACAAACCGATAAGTATGCCGTGTGTCTTTACCACATGCAGAAAGTATTGGACGCCGTCGGCTACGGAATCGGCAATACGACAACAGATACCAACCAGGCTGTCCTGAAATTTCAGAACGATAATCAGCTCAAAGCGGATGGCAAAGTCGGCGCCAAAACATGGACCAAAGTGCGCGAACTGTGGAACGCCAAAAAACCACGGAGCTAAAACGCGCCAACGCCGCGATAAGACCTACTTAGAGCCTCTAAATCTGTCGAGCTGTTTTTTATATTGCCATCTTCAGGGCTTCTGTTGAAAATAACACGGTATTTACAGAACGAGAAATATCAGACACAGCAAAGGAGAACCGGCGATGGTTGTTACGACGACATTTACTGTTGAGGGTTTCGGGATTAAGGAGTACAAAGGTATTGTCCGTGGCATTATTGTCCGTGCCCCGACGATTCCGCAGGGCATTCTCGGCGGACTCAAATCCATCATTGGCGGACGGATTGGCGCCTACACCGAAATGTGTGAACAGGCCCGCGCCCAGGCATACGACCTTTTAATTCAGCACGCAACCCAAGTCGGGGCCAACGCCGTTGTCGGTCTTCGTTATGATGCGTCTGATGTGGCCCATCAGCACTCGGCGACCGAGGTGCTCTGCTACGGCACCGCCGTCGTCATCGAACGTGAAGCTTGATATGCCCTCCTCCCGCTGAATGTAAATGTAAAAGCCGTGAATCGAGAAGAAGCGGGATTTTGGGGCGCGAGAACAGGCTCGTCTTTCGGACTTTTTTTCTGCAAGCTGTTTTCCGCCTTGACTTTACAGGATGGAGGATTATAATAAATTGAGTGCCGGGGCCGTAAAACCGGCAATATGGGAACTTAACTTATGGTATTATCAAGGCTTACAAGTCGTGATTGGGCATAGTAGTACAATTTGCTATGCCGAAGCGTTTTGGATGCGCCAGCGACTTTTCGGGTATAAATTCTGTCTTCAGGGACCCGACGGAACAAATCCCGAGGCAGGGAGGATGGTATAATGGCTGACTGAACCGATGGCCGATTATCCCATCCGCTCTGCTGACCGGATGGTGCGTTCTGTGGTGATGGAAAGTGGCAACCTGAAGGTTTCCACTTTTTTGTTTTATTACAGGGAAAAGGACAAAATGAATCAGGAATTATTGCGAATCGTTGAGAATATCGCACGGGACAAGAACATCAAGAAGGAATCCATCTACTCGGATCTCGAATCGGCGATGATCTCCGCGGCCCGCAAGTACTTCAGTTCCAAAGGGATTGAGGCGGAAGTTGTGGTCCGCATTGACCGCAGCACCGGCGACATCAGCGCCTGGAAGGATAATGTGCAAATCGATATTCGCCAATTGGGTCGTATCCCGGCACAGACGGCCAAACAGGTGATGATTCAGAAAATTCGCGCCGACGAACGCGAAAGCATTTTCGCTGAGTATACGCAGCGCAGGGGCGAGATTTTTACGGGGGTTGCCGGCCGATATGAAGGAGGCGTTCTGGTTGTTAATCTTAACAATCGTGTCGAGGCGATTATGCCCAGATCCGAACAGATTACCGGTGAGACACACCATCCCGGTGATCGCATCCGCTGTATGATTCTCGATGTGCGGGAAGCGAATAATCAGGTCAAAATTATCCTGTCCCGCACGCATCCGGACTTCATCCGCCGGCTGTTTGAGCAGGAAGTGCCGGAAGTAGCTGAAAATATCATCGAAATCAAGGCGCTGGCTCGAGAGGCGGGCTACCGGACGAAGATCGCCGTAGAGTCCACCGACAACAAGGTCGATCCGGTCGGCGCCTGTGTGGGGATTCGCGGAAGCCGGATACGCAATATCGTCGATGAACTGAGCGGGGAGAAAATCGACATTGTCAAGTGGAGTGATTCCTCACAGGTTCTGATTTCCAATGCCCTGATGCCGGCCAAGGTCAGCGAGATTGCCATTTGTTTCGAACTGGCCAAGGCCACCGTGGTGGTTGCCGAAGACCAGCTTAGTCTGGCCATCGGCAAACATGGCCAAAACGTGCGTCTGGCGGCCCGGCTGACCGGCTGGGATATTGATATTCTGACTCCAGAGGAATACAACCGCGAAGTGGAGCAGATGGCGGCGTGCCTGAAAGATGTTCCGGGAGTGGACGATCGATTTGTGGATAAACTGCTGGCGCTGGGGATTGTTTCGGTTCTGGACCTCGAAGAGGTCGGCCCGGAACCGCTGGTCAAGGAGCTGGGCATTAACAAACCGTTGGCTGAGCAGGTTGCCGCCGCGGCGACCGAAGCGGCTAAAAAAGCCGCTGCTGAAGGACAGGTCACCCAGGCGGAAAACCTGATCAAGGAACAACGAAAAAAGAGTTCCCGATAGTTCGTTCGGGGTTTTGCGGCCGGAGCAGACGGCGGCGTATGGATATCAGGAGAACATAGTTTGGCAAAAACGGTCACGAGAGTATATTTGTTGGCCAGGGAATTGGGTGTTGCCAGTAAGGTCATCCTCGACAAGTGCAAAGCCGAAGGAATGGAGTTAAAAGGCGGCCACATGACTCCGCTGACGGCGGGACAGGCCGCGACCGTTCGAGAATGGTTCAGCGAAGGCAAACATGCCACGGCGGTGGAAACGTCTAAGCCGGTCGAACTCGAAAAAGTCCGCGTTCGCAAAAAAAAGACAACTCCGGCCGTTAAGACGGCCAAAGGGGCGCCGCAGCGAACCGCCGTTGTTGAAAAACAGGTCGCCAAAGAACAACTACCGCAGGCAACAGGAGTTCTGCAGTCGGAATCTTCCGTTGTTGTAGAGCCGCAGGCGTCAAAAACAGTTTCCTCCGAGGTCCAAGCGGCCTCTCCTCAGATTTCGTCTGAGTCCGACCAGACCGCGGCTGCTGTGTGTAAAGTTCCGACCGAGCCGCAGAAACCCGTCATCAAACCACCACCCTATCCTCCGCCGGTGATGCATATTCCACCTAAACCCAAGGACGTCAAGCCGGCAGGCCCAAAGCTGCATAAACCCAAACCAGCCAAATTGAGCGGTCCGATGGTGGTTCGAGTCGAATCGGTCGAGCAAGATGCGCTTCGTCCACCTAAAAAGGGTAAACCTGTTCGTGAAAAACCCAAAAAACTGGCTGGCGAATCCCTGATGCTGGGTAAAGTCGAACCTCCGGTTCCGACTAAGGGCAAAAAGATCGGCAAAGACAAGGGCAAAAAAGACAGAGAATTCAGTCTTGAAGACGAAGTGCATCAGGGCAGGGGCGGTAAACGAATGCGGGCCAAGGACAGGGAGGAGCGCCAGGCCCGCCTGGCGGCGGCCAGCGGAGAGTCGCTGCGATTCCGACCGGTTCGGCGGATTGAAACCAGGGCTGCCGAGGAAGCCGCCGCCGTGATGGAGCGGCCCGAAAAGACGGTTGTCTCCGAGCCGATTATGGTCAAAGATTTGGCCGCTGCGCTGCATGTCAAGATTGGCGGCATCATTGGGCGGTTGATGAAACAAGGCGTGCTGGCCACAGCCAATCAGATACTGGCGACGGAGACGGCCGAACTGATTGCGATGGAATTCGGTACGGAGCTGGTCGTCCAGAAGAAACAAACCCTAATAGAACAGATTCACCGCCAGTTTGAGCAGCGGGAAAAAACGAATCTCCAGAAACGGTCTCCGGTTGTTACGATGTTGGGTCATGTGGACCACGGCAAGACCAGTCTGCTGGACCGCATCCGTCAGGCTGATGTAGCCAAAGGCGAAGCCGGCGGTATTACTCAGCATATCGGCGCTTATCAGGCCGAACTGAATGGAAAGAAAGTGACGTTTCTCGATACGCCCGGCCACGAGGCGTTCACGGCCTTGCGCGCCCGCGGGGCGAATATAACCGATATCGTGGTGCTGGTGGTGGCCGCCGACGACGGGGTGATGCCGCAGACAGTTGAAGCCATCCGCCACGCCAAGGCTGCCGGGGTACAAATTATTGTCGCCCTGAATAAAATTGATTTGCCGGGTACGGACCTGCATCGGGTCTATGGTCAGCTTGCCGAGTATGAATTGACGCCCACCGAATGGGGCGGCAATACCGAAATCGTCAAGACCAGCGCCGTAACCGGTGAGGGAATTGAGAGCCTGCTGGAGCATTTGGACTATATTGCGGAACTGAAGGATTACAAAGCCGACCCGACGATTCCTGCCATCGGCTGGGTGATTGAGGCGAAGATGACGCAGAGCCGCGGTGCGGTGGCGACATTGCTACTTCAGGAAGGCAATTTTGAAAAAGGCGACATTATTCTGGCCGGCAGCGCCTACGGCCGCGTCCGCACTTTGCTCGACAGTCGCGGACGCAGCGTTCAAAAGGCCGCCCCGACGATGCCGGTGGAAATTTCGGGGCTGGACGAGGTTCCGCAGGCCGGCGACCGGTTTTATAAGCTTGACGATATTAACCTGGCCAAGCAGGCCGCCGACGAAAATAAGCACCTGTCCCGCGAAGAATCGCTGGCCAAACGGTCGCAGATTACGCTGGACAATTTGTTCAGCCAGATTGAGGCCGGCAACATCAAGGAACTGAATCTGATTGTCAAGGCCGATGTGCAGGGGTCTGTGGAAGTGCTGACGAAGTATCTGACCGACCTGAGTACGCCCAAAGTCAAGGTCAGGATTCTGCACGCCGCCGTCGGCGGCATTACCGAAGGCGATGTGGTTCTGGCCGAGGCGTCGCGGGCGATTATTATCGGTTTCAACGCTGTCCCCGACGAGCATGTGCGGCAATTGGCTGACGGCAGAGGCGTCGATATCCGTCTGTACAACATTATCTATCGCATTACCGAAGATGTCCGCGCCGCGATGGTCGGCCTGCTGGAACCGGAGTATCAGGAAAAGACGCTCGGTCGGCTGACGGTGCGGGATACGTTCAGGGTTTCGGGCGTCGGAACCGTTGCCGGTTGCTATGTGACCAGCGGCCTGGTGACCAAAAACGCCAGACTGCGGCTGATTCGCGACAACATCGTCATCCGCGACAAATGCTCCATCGAGTCGCTGCGGCACTTCAAGGACGACATGCGCGAAGTCAAGATGGGTTTTGAATGCGGCGTCAAAATCGCCGGCTTTGACGACGTCAAAACGGACGACATTCTGGAAGCCTACGAAATCATGGAGGTGGCCGGAACGCTGTAAAAAAGTGCGAAAGAATCGCCAATGGCAAACCGAAGACTGCAAAAAATGGCGCGCGTAATTATGGAGTCGGTCAGCCGGACGATTTCCCGACGGCTCAGCGACCCGCGAATTACCGGACTGGTGAGTGTGACCGAGGTGGAGGTTACGCCGGATACCAAGAATGCAACGGTATATCTGAGCATTCTGGCCGCCAGCGACGAGGCCAAATCGCTCACCTTTCAGGGCATCCGCAGCGCCGCCGGCGTCATCCAGTACCACCTGGGACGGGAACTGGTCAGCCGATTTTGCCCGCACCTGCGGTTTGAACTGGATACCAAAATGCAGCAGACATTGCGTACGCTAAAACTGATTGAGCAGACATCCAAAGAATACAGGGAACACAACGAAGATGAGCACTACGGAGACGGAAACAGCCCTCCGCAAAACCCCTGAAGCCCCGCAGGAGACAGGGATTATGAAAAACAGTAAAGAATACGGCGTCAAAATGGACAGGTTCTTCCGCTCGGTCAAAAGCGGCCGGAAGGTCAAACCTGCTGATTTTGCCGATCCGCTCGGTGCGTTGATTTATGGTCTGGTCAGCGAATCAATGACGGAACGACAGGCCAAAAAGATTTTCAAAAATCTTCAAAGCCACTTCATCGGCTACAATGATTTGCGGGTATCGCGCAGCGAGGAAATACAGGAAATTCTGGAGGATATGACGCCACAGGGCGAACAGATCGCGGCGAACCTGACGAGGATATTGTCGGCGGTGTTTGACAAGTATGATGAGCTGGATCTTAAGGCAATCAGCGAACAGGGCAAACGTCAGGCCAAAAAAGAACTGGAAGAACTGCCCGGCGTGACAAGGTTCGCCGTGAATTTCTGTTTTCTGGCGGCGCTGGAAGGCCATGCGATTCCGCTGACGGAGACAATGATGAATTTTTTGAAAAGCCGGGAACTGATCGACCCGCAGGCCACGCAGGAGGAAATAGATGCGTTTCTCGAACGGCATATCCCGGCCTCGCGCGGCTGGGAGTTTTACGAACTGCTGCGTCAGGCGGCGGAGACCGGCGGCAAAAAACGTCTCCCGCCAAAGAAGCAGCCAAAACCGGTAAAAAAATCCGGCGACAAAAAAGAAAAAATGAGCCGTGATTAATGAATAATGAATGAAGGATATTCTCAATCATTCATTCGTCATTTGTCCATAATCATTTAGAAAGGAAATAGGATTGTCTGAACGAGTATTAAAACTGGGGATTCCAAAGGGGAGTCTGGAAAAGGCGACGCTGGAATTGTTTGAAAAGGCCGGCTTCAACATCAGCGGCGCCGACCGCAGTTATTTTCCAAAGGTTGACGATCCGCAGATTCAGTTGATTTTGCTGCGGGCGCAGGAGATGAGCCGGTATGTCGAAGACGGCGTGCTGGACGCGGGCTTTACCGGCTACGACTGGATTATTGAAAATGCCTCCGATGTCCACGAGGTCTGCGAACTGCAATACAGCAAGACGACGTCCAGCCCTACCCGCTGGGTGCTGGCCGTGCCGAATGAATCGCCGGTACAGAAGCCTGAGGACCTCGACGGCGGTATTGTCGCCACCGAACTGGTTGGCGCAACGCGGCGGTATTTTGAACAGAAAAACATCAAGGTCAAGGTGGAGTTTTCATGGGGCGCCACCGAAGTCAAAGCACGATTAGTCAACGGCATCGTTGAGCTGACCGAGACCGGTTCTTCGCTCAAGGCCAACAATCTGCGGATTATCGATACGATTCTGGTTTCGACCCCCCGATTTATCGCCAACCGCCAGGCCTGGAAAGATGCGTTCAAGCGGCAGAAGATCGAGAGTCTGGCGATTCTGCTCAATGCCGCCATTGACGCCAAGACGCGCGTCGGGATGAAAATGAACGTGAGCAAAAAAAATCTCGACAAAATCCTGAAGCTGCTGCCGGCGGAAAAAAGTCCGACGGTTTCCTCGCTGGCCGATTCGGATTATGTGGCGGTGGAAATTATCGTCGAGGACACCGTTGAGCGTGAGCTGATTCCACAGCTCAAACGGGCCGGCGCGTCGGGGATTTTTACGTATCCGCTGAATAAAGTGATTCATTAGTTTGTAAACCACAAGAAGAAATTGTTTTTAAGGTTTTTTCCGTATGTCTGGACATTCGCACTGGTCGGGCATTAAGTTTAAGAAGGCAATTATTGACGCCAAGCGCGGCAAGCTGTGGAGTAAAGTTGCCCGGATGATTATCGTTGCGGCTAAAGCCGGCGGCGGCGATCCGTCCGCCAATCTGACGCTGCGCTATGCCATCGACAAAGCCAAGGCCGCCAATATGCCCAAGGATACCATCGAAAAAGCGATAAAGAAAGGCACCGGCGAACTGGGCAATGTTCATTATGAACAAGTGCTGTATGAAGGCTATGCCCCCGGCGGTGTGGCGGTGATGATTGAAGGCCTGACCGACAACCGCAATCGTACCGCTCCGGAAATCAAAAAGATTTTCGAGCGGCGCGGCGGCACGATGGGGGCCGCAGGGTGCGTAAGCTGGATGTTCAGCAAAAAAGGAGTAATGACGGTGAAAACCATCGCTATCGGGGAAGATGACCTGATGGAAATAGTTCTGTCCGCCGGCGCCGAGGATATACAGAACCTCGGCGACCTCTACGAAATCACCTGTGCCCCATCGGCTTATGACGCCTTGAAAAAAACGCTCGAAGAAAAGAAAATCCACCTCGAATCCGTTCAGCTTTTTATGGTTCCGCAGAATAGAGTGCAGGTGGCCGACCTCGAAACGGCCCAGAAAATCGTGGGAATGATGGAGGAATTCGAAGACCACGACGATGTCCAGGAAGTTTATGCCAACTTCGACATCCCGGATGAGATACTCAAAAAGATTGGTGGTTAAGCGGTATTTTTATGAGTATCTTTGAAGCGGTGATGATGATTTGTTTCGGTGCGGCCTGGCCGGTGAGCATTTATAAATCCTGGGTCAGCCGGACGTGTACCGGCAAAAGCATTATTTTTTTGTACATTGTGCTGGTCGGTTATGCTGCGGGGTTGACTCACAAACTGCTCTACAGCCGCGACTGGGTTATCGTCCTTTATATCCTCAACGGCCTGATGGTACTTATCGATATCCTCTTGTACTATCGCAACTTATGGCTCCAAAAGGTAGCCGTCTCTCAGTCCTGATTTGGCATTTTTACACCCATCATAATTATGACAAGTATAGTTTTTTGAAAATATTTTCAAAATAAATGTAAAATGTACTTGACATTATGTATTGTTGGATATACTATTTGTATAGTTGAGAGTACATTAAGGGAGAACACAATGAATTTTACACAAAAAAATGCCTGGCGTGGGCGGCATTTCGGCAAAGATAAGGAAAGGCTTATGAGTAAATCGCAAAAAAGAGCTTGGGTTGAAATGATGATTTCGCTCATAGGTTTATTGTTCTGCGGATTGTCCTATTATATGTTCAATCAGGCCGGAGAGTTTCCCTATTCACCTCCCTGGGTTTACTACATCCCCCTGATCAATCTGCCCAATGTTTTATGCCTGATAGGATTTGTTGTGATTGGGGCGAAGTTCAAGATGAAAAATTTTGATGAGAGGGAGCTTGCACTTTCGCACAAATCACAAATCTGTGGTTTTATCGGGGTATTTGTTTTCCTGGTTATTATGGCGATGCTTGTCTTTGTAAAGAATATTATGGCAACCATGCCAATCCGTCTGCTCTTGCTTCTTATCCTGTCGGCTTTTTTCTTTAGTACCCTTGTTACGGCAACTTCATTTCTGTTGATGTATCAATCAAGAATCGACAGGTAAATTAAACTATAAATTTATGGAGTTTTCAGATGAATCGCATACAAAAAATGTCGTGGTTTATGGTCATCACTATCGGAATCGCCGTTGGGTTGTCTGCCGTTACAACGGGCTGGCTGTATTACGTCTTTGGTTTTCCGATGGCCTATGCCGGCTTTGCATTCCTTGGGTTAATCGGATTTACCAGTTTAGCGCCTGTCTTTTTCAAAAAAGACCCCGGCCCTATTGAGATGGACGAGCGGGACCAGCAAATATTATTCAAGGCTCATCGTGTCAGTATGATGCTTTCCTACATGGTTTTCGGAGCTTTGTGTATGGGAATCTGGGCAGTCTATTATTATTCCAAGACAGAAACGATTTCCGTTCATGTTTTGCCTTTAGTGTATGGGGCCGCCGGAATTACCGCATTTTTTTCCAATGCCCTGATGACTTTGATTCTCTACGGACGGCATAATATATGTGAAGGAGAAACAAAATGAACCGTATGCAGAAGACAGCATGGGTTGGATTGGCGGGTTTTTTGATTTCGGATATATTATTTGCGCTTTATTTTATTATCATGTTCATTCCGAGGCCTCACCCGGTCAGGGGAATTCTGGGATTCGGCCTGACGCTGATATTTCTTGGGGGCCTTGCAATTCTGCTGTGGAAATTTCGTAATCCTCAGAGTTTGGCGGAGCCGGATTGTGATGAGAGGGATTTGACGATTAACCGCAAGGCCATTACGGTCGGTTTCGTTACTCTTTGCATACTGCTTCTGGTCAGTTCCATCGGTATTCTGGCCGGCTTTGGCGAGCAAATGCCGACATGTGTGTTTCCGTTGATCCAGTTAAGCATTTATATGACAGCCATGACCGTTTATTTTCTATCCGCGGTGTTATTGTACAGAGCGAAATCGTAAAGCCTATGAACAAAGAGATACTTACTAATCAAATTCGCCGTTTGCGTTTTGACAATGGCGAAATGACTCAGCAGGCTCTGGCCGACAAAGTCGGCGTGACGCGCCAGACGATTATCGCTATTGAGCAGGGCAATTATACGCCGTCGCTGATGCTGGGGATGAAGATCGCCCGCACATTCAATAAAACCGTGGAAGAAGTGTTTCAGTTGGAATAAAATAACGGGATGGACAAGAAAAAACTAAAAAGAATCGTCATTAACCCGCGGCACATCCCGGGGATTCATAACTACTGTGACCGCTGGTGCGAGCGATGTCCGAAAACATCCTGCTGTTCGGTCTGGGCTATGGAGCAGGCTGACGCCTCCGGTCCCGAAAGCCGCGACCCGGAAAATGAGGCATTTTGGAATCGTCTGCATGAGATTTTCTCAGTGACGATGGAGATGGTGCAGGATTATGCCAGAAAAAATAATATTGATCTGAGTCCTCCAACCCAGGAAGAGATGGAGCAGCAAGACCAGATACGTCAACAGATGTATGAGCATCCGCTGGTTGTGGCGGGGATGGATTATATGGATGGGGTTGGCAAGTGGTTTGGCTCCAATAAGGCATTTTTCGAACAGGTTACTGAACGATTCAAATCGCGACACCAGATGCAGCTTCCCGGTGATGATCCCCAGTCCCAGTGGCTGCAATTACACGATGCTATGGAAGTTATTCAATGGTATTATCCCTTTGTCTCTGTCAAAATCCGACGGGCGGTACATGGCTTGCTGGATCCGCTGGATTTGGATGAAGAGGAATTAAAGGATATCCCATCCGACAGCGATGGCTCGGCAAAAATAGCATTGATTGGAATGGACCGCTCTATTTCCGCATGGGCGATAGCGCTGAAATCCATGCCGGAGCAGGAGAAAAACATTCTGGATTTTCTTGTCCGGCTCCAACGACTTCACAGAGAAACCGAATGCACATTCCCCAAAGCCCGGGCGTTTATTCGTCCGGGATTGGATGAGAAATAAAAAATATCCCCTGCGAATTTGTTATCGCCACATCATACTCAGCAGACCTAATGCTGCGCCACCGAGGATGAGCCAGGTGGAATTGATTTTATACCGAATCAGCAGTGCCAGAGAGACTACGGCCAGCAGCAAAGTGAAAATATCCAACAGCGATTCGCGGCCCAACTGAAAAGTTACCGCCGCCATCAGGCCCAGTGAGGCCGCGTTCACGCCGTCCAAGAGACCGCTTGTCCAAGGCGAATTACGCAGCCGTGGAATGATGGGATTGCTTATGGCGACAAAAATAAACGATGGCAGAAAGATACCGAGTGTCGCCAGTATGGCCCCTTTGACACCGCCGAGGATATAGCCGATAAAGGTGGCCGCGGTAAACAGCGGGCCGGGTGTTACCTGTCCGATTGCCACGGCGTCCAGCAATTGCTGATTGGTCAGCCAGCCGAGCCGATCGACAAAATCCGCCCGCAGGAATGCGATTAAAACATATCCGCTGCCGTAGAGAACGGCGCCGATCTTGAGAAATGTCAAAAACAACGACGAGAAACTGAAAGACGCTGTCCCTAATACGGATAATCCAAAGCCCGCCAATGGAACAGGGATAAAGGCCTGTACACCGTTTTTCTTAAATCGCTCCAGATTTTTGCAAATCATGACCGCCAACGCGCCCGCGAAAAGCAATGCAATTTCGTCAACGCCGAGAAAATAGAGAACGATAACGCCGGCACTGGCCACGGCTGTTAAAGGCCCTTTGATTGCTTTTTGTCCAAGACTCCACAAGGCCTGCAGAATAATGGCGATAACGACAGGCTTGATACCGTACAGGATACCGCCTGCCTGCGGCAAAGCACCGAACCGTACATAAGCCCATGACAATGCCATCACAATCAACGTTGCGGGAAGGGTAAAACACACGCCGCCGGCAATCAGACCGAGCCAGCCAGCCCTGATAAAGCCGATGTGAATTGCCATTTCAGTGGAATTGGGGCCGGGGATGAGTTGAGTTGCGCCGAGTAAATCCAAATAGTGCTGGTCGTCCAACCATTTGCGGCGTTTGACGACTTCGTTGTGCATGATGGAGATATGTGCTGCCGGGCCGCCAAAGGCGGTAAATCCCAGTTTGAGAAAAAGGGCTGCGACTTCCAGCGCTTTGCGCGATAATGAAGGATTTGCCGGATTACTTTGCATATCCATTGCATCTCCCGATTTAAACCCGGCTCGCGGATTTTTTTAGGATGCCACGGCGGTGGGTTGATCCTCTTTGAGGTTGATGTCTGCTTTGGTGTTTTTGCCACGGTGGACAATGACTTTAGTAGGACATTTGGTCATCGCGGTGTTCACCGCATCTGAGGGAGTGAACTTTTCGTAATTTATCCGCGACAGATTGTCCGTGATGGTGAATAAATCGGTCTGTTTGGCGCAGATGCCGCAGGCGATACAGCCGACTTTGCAGAACGCACGGGTATTTTTGCCGTTTTCTTTACTGCTGCACGCGACAACAACCATCGGGTCATAACTGAACGGAACCATCTGAATCAGATTGCGCGGACAGGTTTTGGCGCAGGCGCCGCAGCCGGTGCATTTTGTATAATCCACAGTAGAGAGACCATCGACAATATGCAGCGCGTCGAATTTGCACGCGCGGGTGCAATCGCCGTAGCCCAGACAGCCGAAGCCGCAGGCCTGCACCAGCGGCTGGGCATTGACGGCGGTGCAGGCGACAATACCTTCATAGCGGGAATAAAATATTTTGTCGGATTTGTGCGCCCGGCAATGCACAATCGGACGCAGCGGGGCGCCGGAGCCGCTGATTTGCAGGTTGAGAATCAGTGCAATTTTGTTCATTACATCAGCTCCGCCGGGGGAACATCGTCCCAGCAGTTCAGCATCGGCGGCGACCGCCTTGGCATACGCGGTACAGCCGGCAAGACCGCACGACCCGCAGTCAATCTTCGGCAATACCGCATAGATATCCTGCACTTTGGGGTCTTCGACCACCTGCAGTTTGATACTGGCAATAAGCAGTACAATTGCAAACCCTACGCCCAGGCCCAGCATCAGTGCCGCGGCGGGCCAGATGGTCTTGATGATTTCCATCATGGAAGCCAATATTGTCATATCAAAATCCATATTAAAATTATTTAATCATTCCGGCAAATCCCATAAACGCCAGCGTCAGTAATCCGGCGGTAATCAGCGTAATCGGCGCACCCTTGAGACATTCGGGAATATCGGCTGTTTCCAGATTTTCACGGATGCCGGCCATAATACATATCGCCATCGTAAAACCGATGCCGGCGCCGAAGCTGAGCACTACCGCATCGAGGAAGTTGTTAATTTCCCATTGATTCAGAAACAGACAAATTCCGAGAATAACGCAGTTGGTCGTAATCAGCGGCAAAAAAATCCCAAAGGCTTCGTACAACGGCGGAAAGAATTTTCGCAGATACATTTCCACCAGTTGCACGGCGCCTGCGATGACGAGGATATAACAGACATAGCGGGTGACTTCGAGACCCGCCGGTACGAGAAACAAATGGTCAATCAGCCAGGTCAACGTGCCGGACAAAGTCGTTACAAACGTCACCGCCAGACCCATTCCAAAGGCCGTATCGAGTCTGCCCGATACGCCCAGATACGGACAGGTCCCGAGAAATTTAGTGAACACCAGATTGTTAATGACAACAATACTGACAAACGTCAGCGCTAAACCAACCGCGTAATCCATACTTCACTCCTTATTTCTATAAAGTCGATGCTTTCTTGCCGGTCAGTTGGTTGACCGCGCCAAGCAGCAAACCCAGCGATACGAATGCTCCCACCGGCATTGCCATCGCCGCCAGGGGGATGAAACTGTCCGGCATTACGGGACAACCGAAAATTTTTCCGGTGGCCAGCACCTCGCGTATCGAAGCGAGAAAGCACAGGACAATCGTAAAGCCCAGTCCCATCGCCGCGCCGTCCACGGCGCTGACCCATAAACCGTTTTTGGCGGCGCAGGCCTCTGCCCGGCAGATAATGATGCAGTTGACGATAATCAGCGGAATGTACGCGCCGAGCTTTTCGCTCATTTCCGGCTGAAATGCCCGCAGGTACATATCCGCAATGGTCACGAATGCCGCAATCGCCAACGTGAACATAATAATGCGAAGATGGGGTTTGAGCAGATTCCGCATCAGGCTGACCGCCAGGTTTGAGCAGACCAGCACGAAAATCACGCACAGACCCATTGTCAGGGCGGATTTGACGCCGGTCGTAACCGCCAGCGTCGGACACAAACCCAGCATCAGACGCAGCACGGGAATTTCCGTCCACAATCCCCCGGCGATGGCTTTACCGACAGTTGTTTGATTTTCCGACATAGTTCTGTCCTTATATTATTGCAGAAATTTACTGCAAAAGCCCTTTTTCCTTTAATTGTTGTTTGATAGGTACGATATACGCGTTCAGGGCCTCCACGACCGCTCTGCTGGTGACAGTAGCGCCGGTGATGGCGACGATTTCGTTGTCGATTTTTTTGGCGTCGCCTATCTTGACCAGCGTCAATTTGCCTGCCGGGGCGCCTTGGAACTGGGCCTGGTAAAAACCGTTTTTAATCGTGATTTTGTCGCCGAAGCCCGGCGTTTCATTGCAGGCAAGAATAGCAAAACCCTTCAGTGTTTCAAATTTGGCGTCGGCGGCGACAACCAGTTTTATTTTGTCGGCGAAGCCGCTTGCCTCGCACAAAAACGCCCAGCCGACGCAATTACCGGCGGCGTCGAGGCCTTTGCGGACATCGACCTCAATGGATTTTCCGGATTTTGATGGAATGGTGATTTTGTCTGCCGCCGGTTCGAATTTGACGGCGCCGGTCAGCAGGCTGGAGGCCCTGTTGCCGAATTTATTGGCTTCGTTTTGCCGGATGCGCGGCATCCAGGCCGCATCGGTCGCAGCCAGCAGCGCGCCAAAAATCACCGCCGAGACCATTAACAGCCAGCTTTCCTGAAAGAAAAATCGCAGTTTAGACGTTGACATTGGGTTTGCCTCCTGCGGGAACCAGCGTACAGAACCGGTCAATCAGCGGCGTCAGCGCATTCATTATCAGCACCGCGTACATCACGCCTTCGGGATATTCGCCGACGATACGAATCAGCATAATCAGCGTGCCGACACCGATGCCGAAAATCCATTCGCCTTTGGCCGTCAGCGGCGAGGTTACGGGGTCGGTCGCAATGAAAAACGCGCCGAGCATCAAGCCGCCGCCGACCAGATGCAGCAGCGGATTAACATACGCATCGGGTTTAAGCAGCCAGCCGACGGCGGCAACAGCCGTCGCTGAAACCAGCACCGCAAACGGAATCCGCCACGCAATCGTTTTACGGATGAGCATATAAAGACCGCCGAGCAGAATCGCCAGGGCGCTGGTTTCACCGAGACAGCCGCCTTCATCGCCGAGAAACGATAGTTTAACCAGCGGATTAACCTGTTTGGCGTCGGTTTGTCCTTTGAGAGCCGCTTTGCTCCAGGCCAGTGTTGTCGCCTGGGTAATCGCCTGTGTATTGGATGCAGAGATGGTTTTCAGGCCTTCATTTTGCATTGTGGCCGGGACTGTCCACGTCGTCATCAGGACACCGAAGGATGCGGTCAAAAATACCCGTGCCGCCATTGCGGGATTGAAGATGTTGTGTCCCAGACCGCCAAAAAGCATCTTGACAATGACAATCGCAAAGGCTCCGCCGATAACCGCCACCCACCACGGCGCCGCCGGCGGCAGCGACAGGGCCAGGATTACGCCTGTAACCACGGTGCTGAGGTCGCCCAGTGAATTAGGTTTTCTGCGAATCAGATTACATATCCACTCGCTGGCTAAGCAGCTTGCCACCGACGAGACCAGCAGGATTTCCGCGTATTGGCGGAAAAACCATAGCGCCGCCGCGACAGGAAACGCAAGCCCAATGAGCACGTCGAGCATTACCCGCCGGGTTGACAGCGGCTGGCTGATGTGCGGGGCCGGCGAAACTGTGATTTTACTGAGCATTTATATTGATCCCTTTCCGTGATTATCCATTGGTATCTCAGGCTTTCTTTTTGGCCCGTGCGACCAGCAGTTTTCCGGTTTTGATATAGCCGGTCAGTTCAATATGGGCCGGGCAGACATAGCTGCAGCAGCCGCACTCGGTGCAGCCGGACATAAAATACTGCTGGGCCAGGTCGAGTCGGTTGTGTTTGACTGCGTGGGCGATGCGCGTCGGGTTAAGATTCTCCGGACAGGCCGAGATACAACGTCCGCAGCGGATACAAGTAGTCTGCTGATGTTTGAACTTGGCTTCGGTAACTTCCTCGCGCGTCAGGAAGGTCAGTCCGCCGCTGGTTTTGGTCAATGGCGTTGACAGGTCGGCAATGGCGAAACCCATCATCGGCCCGCCCAGCACCACCTTGGCCGCCGATTCTGTCAGACCGCCGCAATGGTCAATTAATTCCTGTATGCTCATTCCGACCGGACAGTAGTAATTGCCGGGTTTGGCAATAGCGCGGCCGGTGACGGACACGACGCGATGGGTCAGCGGCTGGCCGAGCACAACCGCCTCGGCAATGGCCGCGGCGGTGGCAACATTTATAACGACAACGCCGATCACCGGCGGGATGCTGTTGGTCGGTACGATTTTGTTCCAGACGGCGTGAATAAGCTGTCTTTCGCCGCCCTGTGGATATTTGGTCTTGACCGGCACGACCTGGATATCCAGGTCAGTGCAGGATTGAATCGCCTGGCTGAAGACTTCAATCGCATCAGGCTTATTGTCCTCAATGCCGATACGGATTTTATCAACATCCGCGGCTTTAGCAGCCAGACGAACTCCCGCCATTACCTGCCAGGTCCATTCGAGCATGATGCGGTAATCGCAGGTCAGAAACGGCTCACATTCACAGCCGTTGACAATCAGTACTTCTTTGGGCATCGCCGGATTGGGTTCGATTTTGACCCGTGTGGGAAAACCCGCTCCGCCCATCCCGACGATGCCGGCATCCTGAATGGCGCTGCAAATCTGCTGGACAGACCACTTGTCAGGACTGAATTTTGAATCAAACTTGTCGGCACAGGGTTTTTTAGGTTCGCTTTGCGCATCGGCGTCGATAACCACCGCCATCGTCCGTCCCAGAACCGGATGCGGAGCCAGAACAATATCTTTGACTGCTCCTGCAACCGGCGAATGTACCGCCGCGGAGACAAAGGCGTCGGATGCGCCGATTTTCTGCCCGGCCCTGACCGCCTCTTTTTTGCTGACAACAGGTTTACACGAAGCGCCCAGATGCTGACTGAGAAGTACCGTCACCTGTTTGGGTACGGGGACAATCTCAATAACGTTGCTCTGACTGTACTGTTTACATTCGGGAGGATGAACTCCGCCCGGAAAGGTCGCTTTTGTATGCGTTTCCATTTAGTGTTTTTCCTTTTCAGGACATTGTATGTGTTCTGGGGAGTCTTTCCGACTCAATTGCCGAATAACCCAAACAACTATTCCTGCCGCAATGAAACCGACAGCCAATTGAATCAAGACCATCAGCCGGGCGTTTTCAATCTTGTTCTTCAGCAGGAATTGTACCAGCGCGGCAACGACGACAAAGACCCCTATCGGCACGACAAAGGCCAGAACCGCTTTGAAAGCTACATTGGGACCGGTACTTTGGCCCAGTTTCGCATAGACTTCCCGACAGCGGTCTTTTTGTTCGCAGCCGTCACAATGCTTATCCATTACAGCGATACCTTACAGATAAATAAAGATGCTTTTATAGCCCAAAGGGTAAGCATTTGCAAGAGGGAAAAATATAGGAAAAACATCTCTGCAATCGTAGGAGACTCACATCAGGGATGTGAATTTAACATTTTTTTGTAATGATAGTAAAGAACCACCAGTTTTAACTGGTGGTTCTTTACTTTTGAGGCTCCGTTTTTTGTATCTGTTCCAGTTGCAGGCTGAGGCGGTCGAGTTTTTTCTGGCCGTCGTCAAATTTATTGCTGGCATTGCGCAAATGGCTGCCCAGCGTTTTCCAGTCGTCGGCAAACGTATTCCAGTCCCCTGCCAGTCTTTGCAGATTGGCACGAATGGTCTCGGCCTGTTTTTCAATCGCCAGGCCGTGAAGACCCATCACCACCGTCATCAGGTACGCATATAATAAATTCGGCGAGACAGGGATGACTTTCTTTGTGCGAGCATATTCGGATAAGTCGGTTTTATCCTCGGCCTGATGAACGATGGTTTCATAATAGACATTCTCAGCGGGGATGTACATCAGGGCAAAATCGAGCGTCCCCTCGTCGGGCAGGATATAACTTTGGGCGATATTGTCGATGTGTTTGGCGACATCATTCAGAAATTGCTTTCGCAATTTGGTACGCTCGTCGTCGGCCTGCGCCTCGGCCATTTTCTGGAACGATTCGAGCGGAAACTTGGCGTCTATCGGAACGGCATAGTCGGCCAGTTTGATTAACGCATCGACCTTTTTACCGCTGCGGAAGGTGTGTTGTAATTCGTAATGTTCCATCGGCAGGACGGCCTTGAGGAGATTTTCGAGCAAATGCTCGCCCATCAGGCCGCGAAGTTTGGGAGCCTGCAGAATATTTTGAAGTCCCCGCAGGTCGGCGGACAACTGGAGCATCTGGCGGCTGTGGCCTTCGATGGTTCCGAGCTGTTGTTTGAGGTCGCCGAGGGTCTTGGAGCTTCCGGTCAGGAAGGTCGTCAGGTTCTGCTGGCCGGATTGCAGATTCTGGTTGAGCGTCTGGCCTAAAGTTTCCTGGCTGGTACGCAGGTTTTCCAATTGCTGATGAAGGAGATTGACATTAGCGCCCTGGCCGGCCAAATCGCGGCGCGTCGCCGACAGGGCCGAAATCAGATATGCCAGCAGCGCCGCAACCGCCGCCAGCAGCAAAATCAAGAGTATCCACAACACAGTCTGCATGGTTTTTTTAATTCCTTTTCTGTCCGGCACTGATTATACGCCAACGGCCCGCAACAGCAAAGACAAAAGACGGGTATTGCCTGATACAGGCTGAGGAGATAAAATACTATCCTGGCATAAAAACCTGAAAATTATGAAAGGATTGCGATATGCAGGAAGCGGTACAACAAACCGGAATACAGATTCCGCAAAGTATGGATGCATTGTGGAACACGATGCGTAATTTTCTGACAGCCAACGGTCTGCAGATGATGATTAATATCGCTACGGCGGCGGCGATATTTTTTATCGGTCGCTGGGTCGCAAAAATCCTTTCGGATCTGCTGGAAAAAGGGCTGCATCACGCCCGGATAGACGCTACGCTGGGCAAGTTTGTGCGGAACCTGGTGTATTTTGCGATGCTGGTATTTGTGGTCATTGCCGCATTGGGTCGCCTGGGAGTACCCACGGCTTCATTTGTGGCGGCCGTTGGCGCCGCGGGACTGGCCGTCGGGTTGGCCCTGCAGGGGTCGCTGTCGAATTTTGCGGCAGGGGTACTGCTGATTATTTTTAAGCCATTTAAGGTGGGGGATTTTGTGGAAATCGGCGGGGTCAAAGGAACGGTTCAGGAAATCCAGATTTTCAACACCGTCCTGCATTCGCTGGATAATGTGCGAATCGTGATTCCCAACGCTCACGTAACCGGTGGTAATATCCTTAATTATACCGCCAACGACAAACGGCGAGTGGATTTGGTTGTTGGCGTTTCTTACGGCGATGATTTAAGCAGGGTCAAGCAGGTCATTCTCAGCACGCTTTTGGCCGACAGCCGCGTGCTGCGCACTCCCGAACCGGCGGTGGCGGTTCTCGAACTGGCGGAAAGCAGTGTCAATATTGCCGTGCGGCCCTGGGTGAAATCCGGCGATTACTGGCCGGTGTATTTTGACCTGACCGAAAAAATCAAGGTCGAACTCGAAGCCAACGGCATCACCATTCCATTCCCCCAGCGGGATATTCATATCCGCAGCGGGCAGGTAAAAGCCTGAGACAAAAACTGTACATCCGACGACAAGGAAAACAGATGAAAATTCGCAGGGTTATTACATTAATCGCTCTTGTGCCGCTGGGAATCGGGCTGGTGTATGTGGGGCGGGCGGTTTATGAAGGGACGGCGACCATTCGACAATTGCTGACGGAAAACAAGCAACTCAGGCAGGCGATTACGAATTTGACCGTCGAGGAACAAATCGGCTATGCCAAGGTCATTCGGCAGGAAACGCGCGACGGAAAATTATTTACGACGCTGCGTTTTGTTGAGACCGACCGCAGCGACAAACTGCGTAAAATTCTCGAAAAAGAATATACCATTGAAGGAGACGTCGTTCACTTTGACGCCCTGATTGTCAAGTTCGGTTCTCAGATGGTGATGGACGGCAAGGCCCATGCAATGTATCTGTGGCGGCGAATCTATGGCGAAAAGATGCCGCCGGAGAATGGATTTGCCATTGAACCGGCCGGGCAGGAACCCGCCCGATACGAAGGTTTGTTAAAACTGCTGCCGGCGCGGGATCGACAACTGTTCTGGGAGCACATCTGGGATTTGGCCAATAATCCCGAATCGCTTCGACGATATGATATCGAGGCCGTCTATGGCAGCGCGGTCTATACCCGGCTGCGGCCGGGCCTGATTTATGTCTTTCAAATCACGCCCGCCGGGCAGGTCTATCCGCAGGTCGTGCCGGAACTGTAAAGTTGCGCCAAACGGACATCATTTCAAAGGCCGGTCTAATGGCAAGAACTCATCTGGTGGTGTTAAAGAAGGAATATCTTTCGGCGATTCTCGACGGGCGCAAGACGGTGGAGTCCCGTTTTACGAAGATGGCGATTGAGCCGTTCGGCAGGATTGCCGCCGGCGATATGCTGTTGTTGAAAATGACGTCGGGGCCGGTTTGCGCAAAGGCCAAAGCGGGACGGGTGGAGCAGTATGAGAATCTTACGCTGCGGCAAATGCGGGATTTGTATCAGCGGTATAATGCGATGATTCTGGGGAACGATGCGTATTGGCAAAGTAAAAGAAGCTGTCCGTTTGGCGTGCTGGTCTGGCTGGAGGAAGTGGAGAAAACAAAACCGGTGTGGATTGACAAGAAAGACTGGCGGGCGTGGGTGGTGTTGCAGCCGGGACGGGACTTCGGCCTGCTGAATCGCAAGGTATAGATCTGCAAAAGATGTCGTGATGAGAATGGCCTTGAAAGGGAGACGACCGTGACAAAAACGATGTGGAATGCGTTATTTTTATTATATGCATCAACGTTGGCGCTGGGGCTGGGATATAATCCACAGGAGGACTTGGGGGAAGACCTGTCCAGCATAACCACCGGGTTTTCTCCTCACCCGCCGGAGTCAACCATCGTAGGCATCCAATGGCAGCACTATCAGAATTGGTATGTGACGGCGACGGCGATTGCGCCCAATTACATTATCACCGCCGCCCATTGGAATACGGTTGACAGGGCCGACCCCAACTGGCCGATTGGATACCGCATAAAAAGGCAGGGCGGCAAACAACTTAACGGCGGCGAATATATTATCGTCGATGCGAGGGCGCCGTTTAATAATGTGAAGAAACTTCAAGGCGGCACGCCGAAACCCGACCTGATGATTTGCAGGGTGAAACGGACGGAGCCGGCGGACCCCAACCCGGCTCCGGAAGAATATGCTTCGCTCAAAGACGCCAATTTTCCGAGCTGGATTTGGTTTTATGAGGGTAATGGAGAGGTCGGACAGGTGATGACGACGGGGTCTTTTGGGAAAATTGAAGCATCTATCAAGACGTGGTGCGACAGCAATAAGACTGAGCGGGAAACTATTCCGCAGGTCCGCATCCCCGGTACGCTGCACTGGGGCAGAAACAGGATTACCCGTGCGGATAATAATTATGTTTCGTGTAATTACGACGGCGTTGGTTCGGCAAATTATATACAGTATGAATGTTATGGCGCTTATGGCAGTTCAGGGGCGCCGTGGTTTATACAGGACAAGAAGGGAGACTGGCGCCTGGCGTGTTTGTTCACCGATTGCACGAGCGGACCGAGAATCAGCAAATGGATACGCTGGATTAACCGGCAGATACTGGATATGGAAGGGTACAGCGACTCTCGAACTTCGAAGGGGAAAACGCCATAACTCCGCTCAAAATGCAGGTTTAGAGAAAATAGTCAGTAGTTTTACCGATACGCGAAAAATTGAGATTTGGGAAAATTATACGTCTGG
>CAZWMN010000023.1:0-42441 GCA_964635075.1 uncultured Pirellulales bacterium
GTTCAGCGGCCAGCGTACAGATAGCTGCCGCGTGTGGAACCATTTCCACACAGGCAGATATTATACTATAGTTTGGGAGAAAAAGCGAGGGGAAAATGGGGTTTGGAAAACGGGGGGAAAGCGGATATTATCTGTCGGAAAGTTTGTTTTTGTCTTGAGATTCAAAGGAAAAACGGCTACGATATTGGCAACCATCAATGGAAAATGTTGTGTGTTCAATGTTTAGTGTTGAATTGAGCGATGAAGGAAAACAATGGGCGAAGAAAAGAAAAACAGGATTTTTGACCCCATATATGGATATGTCGAATTAGATGAGGTAGAATTCAAGCTCGTAAATTCACCCCTGTTTCAGAGGCTCCACTGGATTAAGCAATTGGGACCGCTAAATACAATTTTCCCCAGCGCTCAGCATTCGAGGTTTTCACATTCTATTGGTGTTTTTCATATTATGACAAAAATGATCAATAAGCTTCGTGAAAAAAGTACCGATGATCAGAAAAAGTGTCTTAGGCTTGCCGCATTGCTGCACGATATAGGGCATGTGCCATTGTCTCATATAGGCGAACAAGTACTTGCGGAAAGCTATCAACCCAAGATCCGTAGTCAAGATGTGGGCAAGAAACCTGCTCGATGGAAAGATCTTTTTAATGAGGAGTATTATAGCGATTCTACAAAACTACATGAGTTACTATCTATAGAAATTTTATTGAATAGCAAAGAGATTGATAACATTCTTCAAAAATATTGGCCCGGCCCAAGAGAGAGAAAAGAGAAAATAAAGGAGATTGCAAAAATTATCACGGGTAAACATGAAGATACGGCACTGAGAATGATGCTTCATTCTGAATTAGATGCTGACAGACTCGACTTTTTGTTAAGAGATTCTTTTTTTACGGGAGTTGAGTACGGGAAAATAGATCTGGACTACATTATTTCTCGATTTATAGTGCAAAAAGATAAAACCAAAGAAGACCGTTTGTGCATAGAAGAGAAGGGATTGCATACCATAGAACATTATATCATGGGGCGATTTTTCCTGAGAACACAAGTGATTTATAACCGGAAAGTCAGCTTTATGGATTTGCTTTACAAAGAGGTGATGAGTTTTTTAGTTAACAAAGAGAAAATGCAGAATTATGCCGATGTTTGTCCTCTTATGAGTCTCGAGGATGTTTTACAGCATATTCGCCATACAACAGAAAGTGTTAGGGACAGAGACCATCTGCACCGAATATATGAATATACCGACGCTTTAGTATTTGACAGGATGCGAAAGCTCCATGAAGCATTGGATAAAAAGGAGAAGGCGGAATCTGCAACAGATGAGGAGCAATATATAAACGACTGTATAAAGACAATTATGGACGGTAATATTTCAGACCCGGTATTTGAGGATCAGATGCTATTTTCGTTCAGGACTCTCGAGGAACGACGAAAAGTTTCGAGTAAAATAAAAGACGAGGCACGGGAATTGGCACAACAAGTTGCTTCCCAAATGGGGATTTATGTGGGTCGAATACAGAGAGTGGTCAAGGAGGAAGACATTACAAAGTATTTTGCGACTTCTGAGCCTGCGGAAGAGGAAGAAAAGGGAGCGTCGAATGAAGAAGCTGTGCGGCTTTATCTGAAAAATACAGAGTGGGTAGAATTTGCGGCTAACGCTCCGGCCTCTATACTTCGCCCTCTTGCCAACAAGAGACTTGTGATTTTCCGAGTTTATTATATAAATCCCAAAAGAGAAGAGGAAAATGAAACAGAGAGAAAAAAGAAGGAGATAGAGGCGGCATTTGAAGGTTTTCGTAAAAAAATAGAATCTTTTCAATATGACACATAAAAGATAAGTTATAACCAAATTTATTTTCTGTGTTTTTTTGACGATATCGTTTATAAGTCTAACAATTTGGGTATATTAGAAAAGGCCTTAAGCATTTTAGGCAAGAAGACCGAAAAGTTCAGGAGGGATACCACTTATGAATATTACAATAAAAGATATTTTATTGAAATTGGCGGAGGAGTTTTCTCTGTCTCGGGATAATTTGGCTGGTAGGATTAGGCTGCAAAAGCTCATTTACCTGCTTCAAGCATCGGGTTTGAAGCTGGGATATGGATTCCGATGGTATAATTATGGCCCGTATTCTCAGGAATTGACACAAGACGCTTTCAGTGTTTTGACAAATCAGAAAAGCTATAACCGAAACATAGTTTTTGGTGGTACAGTTCGAAAAAAATTAGATGGTTTCAAAACCTTGTTTGTACCCGGATTGAGCGATCCCAAATACCTTGAATTGGTAGCTTCGGTGGATTATATCCGTAAACATTTACGACCTGAGGTTACAAAGGATACAATAGTAAGAGAATTTAAGGGTATCAAAAAAGCTTATTTTGATGGCACGCTGATATTTGACCATGAAATAAATGAGGCGTTTGATATAAGTGATAAGATTCGCGGACTACAGGGCGTGCAGGTGGCCAATTAACAATTTGAATTCTACTTTGAAACATGATTGTAAAAAGTCTCTGTGTGAATCACAGAGACTTTTTTATTTTACGATTTGGAAATACGGCTATAATTGCCATCCAGTGAAGCCAGCAAATAGCATAGACAACAAATAAGGACGAAATATGGCCAAAAAAAAAACGGATAGAAAAATTGCGGTGACGACGGGTGGGGGGGATTGTCCGGGGCTGAATGCCGTCATCCGGGCGGTGGTTAAAACGGCTGTGAATCGGCACAAACTGGAGGTCTGGGGCGTTGAAGACGGCTACGAGGGTCTTATCGAAGACCGGATTCATCCGCTGGGTTATGATGATGTGAGCAATATCCTGACGGTGGGCGGCACTATTTTAGGCTCATCCAATACGACTAACCCCTTTGCATACGCCGTTAAAAAAGGCGATAAGATTATCAAAAAAGACGTCTCAGGTCAGTGCATAGAAAACCTGTGTAAGCGGGGGATTGAGACGCTGATTTGCATCGGGGGCGACGGGACGATGATTTCTGCGGCGGCCTTTGTCAAAAAAGGCCTGACGGTGATGGGCGTTCCCAAGACGATTGACAATGACCTGTGGGGTACGGAGATTACGTTCGGTTTTAATACCGCGATGACCACGGCGACCGAGGCGATTGATAAACTGCACACGACGGCCAGCTCGCACCATCGGGTGATGCTGGTGGAGGTGATGGGGCGATATGCCGGGTGGATTGCGCTGTATGCGGGTGTTGCCGGCGGGGCGGATGTCATTTTGATTCCGGAAATTCCCTACGAGATGAAAAAAATTGCCGAGTATGTCATAGGCCGTTCAAAGCGAGGAAAGCGATTCAGCATTATCTGTGTTGCCGAAGGGGCCAAGGCCAAAGGCGGCAAAATGGTCGTAGCCAAAAAGCTCAAAAACAGTCCTGACCCGATTCGTCTGGGCGGAATATCGTTTGTGCTGGCCGACCAATTGGCCCGGATGACGGGGCTTTCCTGCCGTGCGGTCAATCTGGGGCACATCCAGCGGGGCGGCGTGCCGACGCCGTTTGACCGGGCACTGGCGACGCAGTTTGGTCATTACGCGATGGAACTCTTAATGCGGGGTAAAATCAATCGGCTGGTGGTGATGAAAGATGGGAAGTTAGACAGCATCCCGCTGGGGCAGACGGCAGGGCGGATAAAGACTGTGCCGAAGAATCATCCGCTCATTGCCGCGGCAAAGGCGGTGGGAACGAGCTTTGGAATATAATAACGGCGTTTGTGGGATTGATTATATTGCCCTTACAGGGCGTTTTTGAGATAATATTCTGATTTGTACCCAGGGCGTTGCCCTGGGCTATGATAGGTTGGCCTTTCAGGCCGAAGCTTTGGTGGATTTAAGTCAGGACAAAGCGGTTTGTGAGCTTGTTTCCCGGTTGCGGCAGACGGAGAAGGGGGCGGTTAAAGCCGACGGGACGTGGGGGTCCTTTGCGCCTTTATTGGCGGCGTATGTCGCTGAGACGCTGAATCGTCCTATTTTATACATCAGTCCGCACATTGACGACGCCGACCATGTCAGCGACGATATGCAAACCTTCAGCAACCTTTCCGTACAGAGTTTCCCGGTCTGGGAAAGTCCATCCGAAAATCAGACGGCCGATGAAATCGGCTCGCAGCGGATTCGTTTGGCGATGGAAATATCACAAAAAGCCGGAAGCGTAAGCGCCCGGATTATCTCCACCTGTGTCCAGGCGTTAAATCAGCCTGTACCAAAGGTTGAATCGCTGCGCAGCCGGGGACTGGAATTATCGGTTGGCAAATCGATAAATCTCGAAGAAATTGCCGGCTGGCTTACGGATAAAGGTTTTGAGCGTACCGACAGTGTGGATTATCCCGGTCAGTTTGCTCAACGCGGCGGTATCGTGGATATTTTCGCCGCCGTCAGTTTCTCCGGCGCGGGCGGTTCTGTTTCCGAGCCGCAGGCGGTGCGTGTGGAATTTTTCGGCGATGTCGTCGAAAGTATTCGGCATATCGACCTCGATACGCAGCGGTCGGGCGAGGCGGTTGAACAGATTACCATTATCGCCGCCGGCGAGAATACGATGAGTTCGCAGGAGACTGAGATGTTTTTAAATCTTCTGCCGCCCAAAACGATTATCGTGCTGGAAGAACCCTCACAGATTGCGGAAGTCTCGGACGTTTTTTTAAGCCGACTCGATGACTCGCGGGGGATGTTTGGGTGGTCGGCGATTTATCGGGAGATGGAACGATTTGCACGTCTGGAGATCAGCCGATTTGCCGCCGGGGCCGACAGCGTTCATTTGAATATCGTCAGCGCGCAGGAATTTGAACACAAAGCGGGTTCCATCTGGAAAGAAGGCCGCAGCGCCTTGTCGGATTTAATTGAACAAGCCGGCCAATATCAGGTTTTGTTATATTGTGAGAGTGAAGCAGAGATCGGCCGTGTTGGAGAAATCCTGCGGCAGTCCAGCGGCGGCGTGCCGAAAAATCTCAGGCTGATTCCGGGCTATGTGCACCAGGGATTTATCCTGCAAAATCTCAAAATGATTGTCCTCAGTCATCACGAATTATTTGGCCAGGTTTTCATCCGCCGGCGCATTCGCGCGCTGCGAACCATTTCGCCGATTGATACGATGCTCGATTTGCAGAAGGGCGACACTGTGGTTCACATCTCTTACGGCATCGGCAGATTTGTCGGCGTCGAGGCGATGGAAAAAGCCGGCCAGACCGGCGAGTATCTGACGATTCAGTACGCCGATAAGGTGCGGATTCATGTGCCGGTGTCGAGTATCCATCTGGTGCATAAGTTTGTCGGTGCGATGCCGCGGCGTCCGATGCTCAGCCGTATCGGCACCAAAAAATGGGAGAAGCAAAAACAGGCCGTCGCCGCGGGCGTGCAGGAGCTGGCCGCCGAACTGCTGGATATCCAGGCTCAAAGACAAAAACTGGGCGGTTTCGCCTTTGGCCCCGATGCGCTGTGGCAGAAGGAATTTGAGGAGTCTTTTGCCTATCAGGAGACGCCCGACCAGATGATGGCCTCCGGGCAGATTAAGACCGATATGACCGCGGCGATTCCGATGGACAGGTTGCTTTGCGGCGATGTGGGTTATGGCAAAACCGAGCTTGCGATGCGCGCGGCGTTCAAAGCGGTGCAGGCCGGAAAGCAGGTCGCGGTGCTGGTGCCGACGACGGTGCTTTGCGTTCAACACGGCAGAACCTTTGCCGAGCGTTTTGCCGACTTTCCGGTTTCGATTGAGATTCTCAATCGCTTTACCGCCCCCCAACAAACCCGACAGGTTCTCGAAGCCGCCAAAGCCGGCAAAGTGGATATTCTCATCGGCACACATCGGCTGCTCAGCGACGACGTTGGGTTTAAGGATTTGGGTCTGCTGATTATTGATGAGGAACAGCGTTTCGGCGTCGAACACAAGGAACGGCTCAAGCGATTCCGCGTCAATGTGGATGTGTTGACGATGACCGCTACGCCAATCCCACGAACGCTACACATCGCTTTATTGGGTCTGCGCGACATCAGCTCTCTGGCGACTCCGCCTTTAGACCGGCGAAGCGTGGTCACGCAGGTTTGCCGGTTTGACAGGGACATGATTCGCAGGGCGATTCACTTTGAACTGGGCCGCGAAGGTCAGGTCTTTTTTCTGTATAACCGCGTGCGAACTATCGACCGGGCGGCGCAGATGCTGCGGGAAATCATTAATGAACCGTTGGTGCGGGTCGATGTGGCGCACGGCCGAATGCACAAACACGAGCTGGAAGACGCGATGATTCGTTTTGTGACGGGACGAACTCAGGTGCTGGTGTGTTCGACGATTATTGAAGCGGGCCTGGATATTCCCAACGCCAACACGATGGTTATTGTGGAGGCCGACCGATTCGGTCTGGCGCAACTGCATCAGCTTCGCGGGCGTGTGGGACGATACAAACACCGGGCATACGCGTATCTGATGCTGCCGGAGAATCGTCCGGTCAGTCCACTTGCCGCCAAACGGCTTAAGGCCATCGAGGAATTTTCGCAGTTAGGCGCCGGTTTTCGCATTGCCCTGCGTGATTTGGAAATCCGCGGGGCGGGCAATATCCTGGGGCCGGAGCAGTCGGGACATATCAATACCGTCGGCTATGAGCTGTATTGTCAATTACTGGCCGACGCGGTCAAAAAACTGCGCAATGAGCCGATTGAAGAAGCACCTATGACGGTGATGGATTTGGGATTTTATGTCGGCATTCCGAAAAATTATATTTCGTCCGACCGTCAGCGGATGGAGGCTTATCGGCGAATCGCAAAGGTGCAAACCGCCGCCGATATGCGCCGGTTTGAGGAGGAGCTGGGGGATTTATTCGGCCCGCCGCCGGAATCGGTGCGGACGCTGCTGGACATCGCGGAACTGCGGATGTACGCCAGCCGGTGGAAAATCAAGAGTCTCATTGTACACGGGCAGGATTTGATTTTTACGTTTGAGGAAGGGGTCTCGTCGGCGGATTTATTCGCCCGCTCTCCCGGCCGCGTCAGCATTCCCGACCCGCGGACGGTCTATGTGCGCCTTGAAAAGAATTATTTTGAGCCGAAAACGCTGATTGGCATATTGCGAAAACTTCTCAAACGCGGGCGTTGAGTTATAGATTGCGGATGGGTATAATGCCGCTTTCCAAAAGACGGACCAAAAGGATAGATGAATATGAAAAATGGATTGGCAATTGGGTTGGGATGGGTGGCGGTTTTGTTTTTGGCGGGTGGTTGCGGGGATAAGATTCCGCAGGGGAAATTCACGGCGGAGCAGATGAAGACCATTCCGTTTCCCAACCGGCATGATTTGCCGGAGGCTGCGGGTGGAATGTCGCTGAACGTAGAGTCGGAGACGATTACGACCAAAGACCTGGCGATGCCGCTGGAACAGCAACTCAAGCCGTTGGCCCAGCAGGGCAATCTGACCGCGTTTCGCCAGACCGCCCGCCCGGCTTTTCGCGAGTCCCTGCGCAGCCGTGTGACGGATATTCTGCTGTACAAGGAAGCGAAGAAAAAAGCCCCCGAAAACATTGACGACCCTCTCGACAAGGCCGTCGAGAGTGAGTTGAGCCGGTTTCTGGCCTCCTACGGCAACAACCGTGCGATAGCGGAAAACGCCCTGCGGACGATGGGTTATGACTGGAAGACCTATCGGGATTTTATGCGCAAGCTGATTTTGACGCAGTCGTATCTGTCCAAGGAATTTACCGATAAACGGCCCATCGCCCACAGCGAAATGGTGGAGTATTACAATCAGCACCGGGATTTGTTTTGCCAGGAAGGTACAATTCAATTTCGCGTGATTGACATTATTCCTGAGAAACTGCCGTCGGAGCAGGTTGACCCGAATGAGACCCCTGAAAAAGCCGCAGCGCGTCTGGTCGTGGAGATTATGGATAAGGTGGCCGGCGGGGCGGATTTTGGCAAGCTATCCCAGCAGTATTCGCAGGGGCCGCTGGCCTCATCGGGTGGTTTGTGGAGGCCGATTACCATTGGGGCCGGTTCGCTGCCGGCGCCGTACGACATTCTGGAGCAAAAGGCGGTGATGATGAAGCCGGGCCGGGTGGCCGGGCCTTTGGCCGCGGGCGGACATCTTTTTATTTTGAAGCTGGAAAACAAAAAAGAGGCCAGTTGCAAAACGTTTGAGGAAGTCCAGGACGCCATCGAACAGCAGTTCCAGTTTGAATTTCGCAAACAACAGTATGAAAAACTTATCAATCAATTAACGGCTCGTGTGGATACGCTGAAGATGGAGCAGTTTCTGGACCATTGCGTCATGGACGCCTACGCGATGTGGAGCGTGAGTAAATAAAATCCGAAATCCGAATATCGAAATCCGAAACAAATTCAAAATTAGAATGATTCAAATTCAAAATAACTGGATTCCGGCCCCGTGCTTTCGCCAGGGCAGGCCTTTCGCCGGAATGACAATGGATAATATTTAGAACCTATCCCAAAACCTAATGTTGAAGTTTAAAAATTCGGATTTGTTTCGAATTTCGGGTTTTGCGATTCGGATTTGACGTGAGAGCAGAGATTTTAGCGAGTTTGCAGCGGAATTTAGAATGAAGATATCGCACGGGATTGATTTGGTGGATTTTGGGCGGGTTGAGCAGATGCTTAGCCGTCACGACGAACATTTTCTGCAGCGTGTGTTCACGGAGCGGGAGCGTGCCGACGCCGACGGGGTCAAAAATCGTGTCGAGAAACTGGCGGGGCGTTTCGCCGCCAAGGAGGCGGTGATGAAACTCATTGGTACCGGCTGGCGCGGCAAAATTGCCTGGACCGACATAGAAGTGGTAAATACATCGACGGGTCAGCCGGAGGTTAAGCTGTCAGGCGAAGTGAAAAAAATCGCCGACAAACTCGGCATTATACAGATAAGCATAAGCATCACTCATACCGCGAATTTCGCTATTGCCTCGGCAGTTACACTGGCCAACTCGAGTGGGGACAAGTGATTTCGAGTATGCGGTCATCGGGGCGGACCGGATTGTCTTCAACTTCAATCTCTCAAGGCACATAACGCTTAAATCTTCCTGTGTAATTACTGCGGTGGTGCGGATACGAATGTTTCTGGTGTCGTCGAACCGGCAGACTTTGCCATTCCGGCCCAGCACTGGCTGGAAGGCTCTAACGGCTTTTAATCAGACGTTGTATAACCTTGATAATCTCAGCCGGTTCGGCCATACGGCCTGCCCCGATTTCGCCGCAGGCTAAGCGTCCTTCTTCCGGGCCGATGAACTGTACCTTTAGCTCCTTTTTCAAAATAGCGACATCTTTCTGCACAATCGGATTCATCCACATTCGCGTGTTCATCGCCGGCGCAAACAAAATGGGCTTTTGCCAACAGGCGCACAATGTCGTACTGAGCAGGTCGTCGCAGATGCCACAGGCGGCTTTGGCGATGATGTTGGCCGTAGCCGGCGCCACTACGACGATGTCCGCCGCCTCGGCCAGGCTGATATGGCCGATGCGAAATTCCTGCGGCGCAGACCACAGACTCGTATAGACGGCGTTTCCCGTCACCGCCTCGAAGCTCTTTGGCCCGACCAGCTCGCAGGCGTTTTGCGTCATAATTGTATGCACGGCATATCCCGCCGCGGTCAGCTTACTGGCCAGCTCGACGGCCTTATACGCCGCGACACCGCCGCTGACGCCCAGCAGAATGACTTTTGAGCCGGAGGCTGTCTTTGGTCTGCGCGCCATAGTTTACCCTACAAAGTGAACTTTTCTTTCGATTTGCCGGCGGTGAAATCCAGCGCGATTTTGTCCTGCCGGATTTCCTCAACGACGATTTCCATCATCGTTTTGCCCTCGGTGTTTTCAATCAGCGGTCGCCCCCCTTCCATCAACTCCAGCATCCGCTTTTGAATCAGGGCCGACAGTTTGAACCGCCCGCCCACCTTGTTCAGAATTGCTGCATCTTTCAATTCTTCAATCATATCGTCTCCTGTAATTTCCGGATAATGGTTTCCACTTCCTCAACCGCATACTCCAGCACGTCATTGACCACAAAATAATCATATTTTTCGCGGGCAGTACTCATTTCCCGCATTGCCGTCGCCAGCCGTCGTTTTTTGCTCTGTTCGTCTTCGCCGCGGCGCCGGCCTTCCATCCGCGCCAGCAGGTCCTGGGCTTGCGGCGGCAGAATAAAAATCAGCGCCGCCAGCGGATACTGCTTTTTGACCTGCAGTCCGCCCTGAACGTCGATTTCCAGTATCACCGTTTGGCCTGCCGCCAGCGCCTCTTCAACCGGTTTTCGCGGCGTACCGTAATAATTGCCGAACACGTCCGCATATTCGATGAAACCGTCTTCGGCAATCCGTTTCTCAAACTTCTGTCGGTCAATGAACCAGTAATTTTTTCCATTGACCTCGGCATTGCCGGGCCTGCGAGTCGTGCAGGACACGCTCAGGAACACATCCCCGCCCACGGCGGATTCGACCAACCGCCGGCAAATGGTACTCTTGCCTACGCCCGACGGCCCACTGATAACGACCAGTCTGCCCTGCCGTGCCGTCATATCCGCCTACTCAACGTTCTGCACCTGTTCCTTGATGCGGTCAATGGCGCACTTAATATCAATCACACAGTGAGCAATCAGCGAATCCGAGGCCTTGCTGGCAATCGTATTGGCCTCCCGCAGCATTTCCTGTGTAATAAAATCCAGTTTTCGTCCGGCCGCACCGCCGTTTTTACAGCAGATTTCAAATTGCTGCACGTGCGAGTCCAGCCGAGTGATTTCCTCGCTGATGTCGCTGCGGTCGGCGTAAATCGCCGCCTCCCTCGCCAGCAAATCATTGTCAATCCGCAGTTGCGCCTGGGCCAGCAGTTCCTCGACTCGCTTTCGCAGCTTCTCGTGATATTCCCGCACCACGGCGTCTTTACGCTGTCGAATGGTTTCGAGGTCTTCGCGAATTTTCCGGCAATTGCCCGAAAGGTCTTCAGTCAGGGCCTTGCCCTCTTCCAGCCGGCTGATTTTCAATTGTTCCAGCGCTTCGGTCGTGAGTTTCAGAATGGTATTTTTCATTCGCTCAATATGTTTGGCGTCCGGAATCACCGGCTGCACAATCCCCGGCAAAGCCAGCAACGCCGCCAGGTCGATACCGCATCGGGCGTCGTCTTTGGGCAAAAAGTTTTTCAGCCGATTGACATACCCGACCAGCGTATTTTCATCCACATCAAACAATGCCTGGCCGGAGACGTTTTTCATTCGCAGCGAATAATTCAGCGTTCCCCGCCCGATACTGTCGCGGGCCAGTTTTTCGATCTCCCCTTCCAGAAACGCCGTGATATCCGGCAGACGCAGGGCCGCCTTGAAGTAACGGTTGTTGACCGAGCGGATTTCGACCAAATAAACAATCCCCTCGACCTCCGCACAGGCCTGTCCAAATCCTGTCATACTGCTGATCATATCGCCGACTCCAGTCGCAAAAAGAAATTATTTCTTCGGCGTATCCGCCGCAGCAGGTTGCTGCGGAGTTGGATTCGCGGGTGGTTGAGCGGTTGTGGTTTTCGTCTGTGCCGCGGGCTGTGATGCCGCTTCCTTGTTCCCGGTAGTCGTTGCCGGTTTGGATTCCGTCGAGGATGCAGGGGGAGGTGTTTCTGTTGTTTGTGGCGCCGGTACAGTCTGCGCAGCAGGCCCGGACAATTCTTCGCTTTGAACCGGGCGCATATACAATCCCATAATCACCGACAGAATCAAAAACGCCGCCACCAGTCCGATGGTCAGCCACGTCAGAAAATCGCCGGTCTTGGTGCCCAGCAGACTGGAAGCGCCGGCGCCGCCGAACGCCGAGGCCAAGCCGCCGCCGCGCCCCTTCTGAATCAGGACGACCAGAATCAGCGACAGAGCAATCAGGAACCACACCACAATCACGATATGCCAGAAAATCGAAACCGCCGCCAGAGGAAGCGCCATAGTTCTTTCTCCCTATTATTTACCTGCATTTCACTTGAATACTCGTATTTACCATCGCCACGAAGTCTGAAGCCTTCAAACTGGCTCCTCCGATCAGGAGTCCATCCACATCCGGCTGAACCATCAGTTCGGCGGTGTTGGCCGGTTTGGCCGAGCCGCCGTACTGAATCCGAAGCTGCTGGGCGATTTGCTTGTCATATAATTTGGCCAGAAGACCACGGATCATCGCGTGCACTTCCTGTGCCTGTTGCGGCGTAGCGTTTATCCCGGTACCAATCGCCCAGACCGGTTCATACGCGATTGTAACCGCCTGAATGCGTTCCTGACAAATTCCATCCAGGCCTTTCCTGACCTGGCGGGAAACGACCCGATTGGTTTTTCCGGCCTGTCGTTCTTCCAGCAGTTCACCCACGCAGAAAATTGGAAGCAGTCCGCCGTCAATCGCCGCCTTGACTTTCTTGTTAATCAGCTCATCCGTTTCGCCGATGACGTGCCGCCGCTCGGAGTGCCCGAGAATGACATACGTGCAGCACACATCTTTGAGCATTTGACAACTGATTTCGCCGGTAAAAGCGCCGTTGGGCTGATGGGACACGTCCTGAGCGCCCAGGGCGATATTGGACGAGCTCAGCGCCTCGGCCACCGCCTGCAAATAGACAAATGGCGGACAAACCGCCACATCCATCTTATCCACCTGTCCGATTTGGGCCGCGATGCCTTTGGCCAGGGCGACCGCCGAGGCCGTGTCGGTATTCATTTTCCAGTTGCCGGCCAAAAACGGCTTCCTCACAGCTGTCTCCTCTTGCTCTCAAACATTACATCATTCCAATCTCTGTATTGTGAGCTTTACAATAAGGTTGCGCTTCGCGGAAAACTTCCCAGCACCGACAACTGCAGGCAATGCTTTTTGGCTTCTTCCAGCGCCTTTTTCACATTCTCATCCTGCCTGTGACCCAGAAAATCCACAAAGAAATAATACTCCCACTCGCGTTTTTTATTCGGCCGCGAACCGATATTGGTCATATTCAGACCATAGTCCTTAAACACATTCAGCACATCCACCAAAGCGCCCGTGCGGTGAGCCGTGCTGAACAGAATGATTGTCTTGTCGTCGCCCGTCGGTTTGGTATCTTCCCTGGCGATAATCAGAAACCGCGTGATATTGCTGGAGACGTCCTCAATATTTTCGCACAGAATTTTCAGGCCGTAAATCTCCGCCGCAACGGTTGAGGCAATCGCCGCGGCGTGAGGTTCGGCGGCCGCCAGTTGTGCCGCCCTCGACGAGGAAGCAAGCGGAATAATCTGCGCTTCCTTGCAGGTCCCGGCCAGCCAGTTGCGGCACTGGGCAAAAATCTCCGGTTGCGAATAGATTTTCTGCACCTGGCTCATCGGGCAATTGGCCATCAGGTTGTGATGAATTGCCATATTCGCCTCGGTGCAAACCATCACATCCGTATCGATAAAGGCATCCAGCGACTCCCGCACGCCGCCGCCTGCGGAATTCTCTATCGGCACAATCCCGAAGTCGCTGTGTCCTTTGGACACTTCTTCAAAAATCGCCCGGATATCGGTTGTCGCCTCATAATCGACGCTTTGACCGAACTTCAAAATTGCGGCGTTGTGTGAGAAACTGCCTTCCGGCCCCAGGTATGCAATGCGCAGCGGCCGTTCCAGAAAAAACGAGCCGCTCATAATCTCCCGCCAGATCGCCGCCAGTGTCTTCTCCGGCATCGGGCCTTTGTTGCACCGTGAAATTTTGTCCAGCACGGCCTTTTCCCGGTCGGGGGCGTAAATCGGCTTATCCTCAGCCGCTTTGAGTTTCCCGATTTCCGCCGCAATACGCGCACGCTGATTGATCAGCTCTACAAGCTGCTCATCCAGAACATCAATTTTTTTACGCAATTCTTCCAGCGACATCGTCTGTCGTTTTTAAAATGCCTTTTATTTTGTCATTCCCGCCCCCGTTTTCACGAGGGTAAACTCCAGCGGGAATCCAGATTATTTCGTCTATAGGGTGGTTCTCATCTCGGTCAAGCTTTTTAGAACGGCTTATTTACCACAACTTAGGCTTCTCGTCAACCAAAATGCTCCCCGCATAGTTTCCCGCCCAGTTGACACTCGTAAAATTCCAGCTTAGGATAGAGATTGGACGAGAAAACAAGATGGGAAAAACCTGTTATTATACCATTTTCAAGACCCGCTGGGGTTATTTCGGCCTTTACTGTACTGAAAAAGGCATTTATCGCACTTGTCTGCCACTCAAAACCCGCCGGAAGGTCGAAGAAATACTGACGCAAGGGCTTGAAAACGCCATTTTCCAAAAATCCTTGATTTCGCCGTTACAGGAAAATATAAGTGCTTATTATGAAGGCGTTTATGTTGATTTTTCAAAAGAAAAAACAGACTTATCCGGCTATTCGCCTTTTTCTCAAAAAATCCTACTGGCCTGCGCCAAGATAAAATATGGCAAAACAATGACTTACAAACAATTAGCCAAGGTTTCCGGTTGCCCAGCATCCGCCCGTGCCGTCGGTGGCGTAATGTCCCGCAACCGCATCCCTTTAATTATTCCCTGCCATCGCGTCATTGGTTCCGATGGCTCCCTTCGCGGCTTTTCCACCCCCGGCGGCATCGGAACCAAAAAGAAAATGCTCCTTCTCGAAAAAGCTTTATAGACAAAGAGTTGCGCCCACTTTTTTTACCGCAGGCGTCTGTAGAGAAATGCCGGCACAAAAAAGGCGAAATTGACAAGCACAATAGTCGCTCCCGTGGGCAAATTCAGCAGGCAGGATAAAAACACACCGGCCAGGACGGCTATCGTCGAAATCGCCGCCGCCAGCAGCATCGCCGGTCGAAATCCGCGGGCGATTTGCAAAGCCGTCACCGCCGGGAAAATAATCAAGCTCGAAATCAGCATCGTCCCCACCACACGAATCCCCAGGCTGACTGTCAGCGCCGTGCAGAGAATCAGGATTTGATTGATTCTCTCTACTGGTATTCCCAATACTCTGGCGTACTCTTCTTCAAACGCGATGGCGAATAATTCGTGATAAAGCAAAATCACCGTACCAATAACCACAACCGACAAAATAACGCTTAGAATCACTTCCGGCAGGCTGATGGCCAGGATATTGCCGAACAGGAAACTGAACAAATCCACATTAAAGCCTTTGCCGACACTGGCCAGCGTGATACCGACAGCGACGCTGACCGCCGAGACCAGCCCGATGGCAGCGTCGGCATAAACGTCGGTTTTGTCCGTCAGCCATAGAATCCACAGCGACGCGGCCATTACCAGCGGAATCGCCACCCACAGCGGCTGAGTATTCAGCAGTAGCCCCAGCCCCACGGCGCCAAGACTGACGTGAGCGAGACCATCGCCGATGAGCGAAAAACGGCGCAGCACCAGAAACACGCCCAGAAATGCGCAACAGCAGCCGATGAACACGCCGCTGATGATGGCCCGCTGAATAAACGGATAATGAAGGATTTCAAACAGAAAGGTCATCAGCTCTCCTCCACGGAACCGTGCTGACCGCAGATGAGATGCTGGGCGTGCGGACCAAAATAACGGGTCATCTCCGGCGAGGCGCAGAATTGGGCGAAATTGCCGTAGAAGACAAGATGCTTATCAAGATAAACCAGTTTATTGGCGTACTGTCCGGCCTGGCTGCCGTCGTGTGAAATCAGAATCACAGTCTTGCCGCTTTTTTCGTTGAGTTCCCTGACGGTTTGATAAAAGCGTTCGCGTGTGGTCGGGTCAACGGCCGCGGTGGGTTCGTCCAGCAGTAATAATTCAGGGTTATTGACCATCGCGCGGGCCAGAAACACACGCTGCTGCTGTCCGCCGGACAATTCGCCGATGAGCCGCTCTGCAAGGTCTTCGATACCCACCATCGCCAGCGCAGCGCGAACCTTTTCCATTTGCCTCGACAAAACAAGACGGGGAAATTTTTCCGCCGCCAGCAGACCAGAAGCCACCACTTCTTTGACCGTCGCGGGAAATCCTTTGTGTAAATTGCGGGAAATCTGCGGAACGTAACCGATTTTATGCCAGTCTCTGAATTGCCGGCAATCCGTACCATACAGCAGAATCGCTCCTTCCGTCAGCGGCAGCAGGTTAAGCATCGCCTTAAACAGCGTCGTCTTGCCCGAGCCGTTGGGACCGATGACGGCGACATAATCGCCTTCGGCGACTTCCAGACTGATACCGCACAAAGCCTCTATCGACCCATAACGCACACAGACATTTTTAACTTCTATGGCATTCATAAATTTCGTTTATCATCTCAGTAAAGGCCCAAACGCCGCCGGATATTATAACCGTTCCTTCGCAAAATACCATCCATTCCCACTCAAACCACAACACCGGCCGTGGAAGATTCCTGCGGATAATCGAAGGGCTTTTTTCCCATCTGTGTACGGAGTTCGGCCTGCAGGTTTCGCAGCGTCTGCGTGATTTCCCGTGCGAATTCCTCATCGGTTTTAGACTGAATATACTCCGGCGAAAATGGCTTTCCATACATCACGGCGACTTTGCCGAGCCGGGGGTATTTTTGCGTTTTCGGCCAGCACTCATATATTCCGTCGATGACCATCGGCACAATGGCGGCGCCGGTCCTGCGGCTCATCAGACCAAAGCCGGGCTTGATTGTGCCGATTTTTCCGTCCGGGGTGCGCGTACCCTCGGGGAAAAGACAGACGGCTTTGCCCTGTTTGAGAACTTCAATAATTGTTTTCATTGCGGCGATATCGGCCTGGCCGCGATTGATGGGAATCACATAAAAAGAAGCGATAATTCTGCCCCAGAATTTCGCTTCCAAAATGGTATGTCGAGGAACAAAATAAAACGGTCGCCAAACCCAATTTTGGCAGAACATCGGGTCAAAAAAACTCTGGTGGTTGCTCAATATCAGCGTTGGGCCGGTTTTGGGGACATTGCATCTGCCATAGACCTTGAGCCTGTACATCAGGGCTACCGTCCCCACAGAAAGAGTACGGCAAAGTAAATACCAGAGTCGTTTGAAGATGTTATCTTTGAGCACCAGCCGCTGGGCCACGGGTTTTTTCCTTCACAACCTGTTCTATTCTGCCGACCACTTGTTCGACGGTCAGCACCGTCGTATCAATAATGATTGCGTCATCAGCGGGCTTGAGAGGGCCGACCTGGCGGTTTTCATCCGAGGCGTCGCGGGCCTGCTGCTGCGAAAGAACGGTTTCCAGCAAGACATCTTTACCCGCCGACAACAGTTCCTGATATCGGCGTCTGGCACGCTCCTGGGCCGAGGCTGTCAGAAAAAATTTCACCTCCGCGTCGGGAAACGCGACCGTTCCCTGGTCCCGTCCTTCCGTAACGATACGGCAATGGCGGGCGGCAAAGTCCCGCTGCATTTGCACCAGCTTTTCCCGCAAAGCCGGAGCCGAGGCGATAAATTTGACCTGTTCGGTAATTTCAGGGTCGCGGATGGCGGCGGTTTTCTCCTGCCCGTCGATAAAAACCCGCATCGTGTCGGCTTCGGGGTGGAACTCAAATTGACATCGGTCAAAAAGGGTGCGAACTTTGGACGTATTTACCGGGTCGATACCCCGTTCGACTGCCGCCAGGGTAATCGCACGGTACATCGCGCCGGTATCGAGAAACACTGCACTCAGTCGCTGGGCCAGCATTCGTGCGACGGTGCTTTTGCCCACGCCTGCCGGCCCGTCAATGGTAATGATAAATTTAGCTTCCTGATTCATTGGATATCTGCAAAACAGAATGCCGGACGAAACCGTTATTCAGCTTTGAGCTGACGAGTCATCAATTCCGTAATGGCCTGGCGAACGCTTTTTCGGCCATAAACAATGGCAAAGACCGCTTCGGTAATAGGCATCTCGACGTTGTGTTTTTTCGCCAGTTCCAGCACCGATTCACACGTCGTGGCGCCTTCGACGATGCTTTGCGTGAAAGCCAGTGATTCTTTTGCAGACAATCCCTTGCCGATACGTTCGCCGAAAGAACGATTGCGACCTTTTGGAGAAATGCACGTTGTGACCAAATCTCCAAGACCGGACAATCCCGCGAAGGTTTTTTCCTTGGCGCCCATTGCTGTGCCGAGACGTTTGATTTCAGCCAGTCCCCGAGTAATCAGAGCGGCCTTGGCATTGTCGCCGGCGCCGATACCGTCGATAATGCCGGCGGCGATGGCAATCACGTTTTTCATCGCCCCTGCCAATTCAACGCCAATAATATCCTCATTGGTATAAACCCGGAACATCGGCGTCGTAAAACATTGCTGAATGCGCCGGGCCAGTTGGGTATCGGCACAGGCCGCCGTGGCCGTGGCGGGAAGTTTTCGCGCCACTTCGTCGGCTATCGTCGGCCCTGACAGCACTACAAGCGGACGACTGGAACCGAGAATTTCAGACAGAATTTCCGTCGGCCGAAGAAGGGTTTTATTCTCTATACCTTTTGTCGTGCTGACAATGGGAATGTCCGCCGGCAGGTGAGGCCTTAAGCGTTTCCATATCCCCCGCACAAACTGACAGGGAACCGCGGAGACGACCAGTTCCGCCTCTTTTAGCGCTTTGACATCATCGGCCTGAAAAACCACCTCTTTGGGCAGTCTGTATCCTGGAAGGAATTTGACGTTTTCGCGTTTGGCCGCGATTTCTGCCAGTTGCGCAGCGTCATAACCCCACAGCGTCGTTCGGATGCCGTTCTCGCACAACAGCATCGCGCACACACTGCCCATCGCGCCGTCGCCGATGATAGTTATCATCTTAAACATACCCGATATTAAACCGCCCCAGATATGAAAAAGCAAGGATTTACAACCGGATTCAGGAAAGATATAATGCTGACGGATTAATAGTAACCATACTCATGAAGAAGAAAAAACAAAAACACGCTGTTCTGAAACTGCGTCATATTGTTCTGGCTGTTTTATTGATTGCAGTGGCGCTGACCGTCCAGAGCTATTTTCTGTTTTTTAAGCCTGCTTCGTCGGACCCGACTGTGGCGTCGGTGTCTGTTCCACAGGCGGCCCAAAATCCTGAAAGCGCCGAGGTGCAGAAAGTCATCAAGTCCGGCAAAACTGTGGGGATAAAACTGGCTGGCTGTCCGAATCTGCATAAGGTCAGCGATACGCTTTATCGCGGGGCACAGCCGACCAAAGAAGGCTTTGAGAATCTCAAAAAGCTGGGGGTTAAAACGGTTGTTAACCTGCGCGACCATCATTCTGACGAGGCATTGCTGCAGAGAGCGGGATTGCATTATGTCTCGATTCCGATGGATACCCTGGATATCAAGACACAGACGGTGGTCGATTTTTTGCGTGTGGCCGTTGATCCAAATGCCGCGCCGGTTTTTGTCCATTGCCAGTACGGCGCTGACCGCACGGGTACGATGGTAGCCGCCTATCGGATGGTTGTTCAGGACTGGGAGCAGGATTGGGCTATCCGCGAAATGACGCGCGGCGGTTTTGGTTATCACCCTCTCTGGACAGAACTGCCTGCGTTCCTGCGAAAATTAGACGTCGAAAAAATAAAAAAAGAACTGGAAAAGCATTAAGAAGTTTTACTCAAACAGCGGCGTTAATTCCTGTCTGATTTTCGGGTCGATGGTCTGTGGATTTGTCCAGACCGCCAATTCGAGGCTCTTACGGCACGGACAGGTATCATCACACAGATTGTCGCTTTGTTCGAGCAGGGTCTTGATTAAGGCGATGGCGTTTTCGGTCGCGGTGTTAAGGTTGCCGATGATTTCCTTCAAAAGCAGTTGCTTATCCGTCTGGCCGTGGTGTTCCTGCCAGCAGTCATAGTCGCTGACCAGCGCCACCAGCGCATAGCACATCTGTGCCTCACGGGCCAGTTTGGCTTCGGGCATGGCGGTCATTCCAATCAGGCTTCCGCCCCAGGCCCGGTGCATCAGGGATTCGGCCCGGCTGGAAAACTGCGGCCCTTCCATACAGACATACGTGCCGCAGGGGTGTACCCGGGTTTTCATCTTCTTTGCCGCCTGCAAAAGCTGTTTTCGCAGTCTGCCGCAACACGGCTGCGCCAGCTCACAGTGTACCGCGCCGAGTTTATCAAAAAATGTATTTTGCCTGCGAAATGTCTTGTCGATGAATTGGTCCACGATGACCAGTTCCCGGGGTTTGTATTCCTGCTGTAAGGAGCCGACAGCACCGCTGGCGATTAAGGTCGTAACGCCGAGTTTTTTCAACGCAAAGACATTGGCCGCGTACGGAACACAGGATGGATTGAGCCGGTGTCCCGGCCCGTGACGGTTCAGAAACGCCACTGGATTGGAACCGAGTCTGCCGACACAAATCGCGTCGCTCGGTTTGCCGAACGGCGTATCGACCGTTTGTGTCTGCACGTCCATAAGACACTTCGCCAGCACATCACCCAGCCCCGTCCCGCCGATAATTCCGATCATTGTGAAATTCCTTTAAATGAACGATTAAAGCCCTCTTGCACCTCTTTCATTTATCATTATTCATTTTTTTTCACACTCTCGGCAGGCGGATAATTGCCGTCGTACCTTTTCCGGGCTGGCTGATTAATCGCAGCGAGCCGCCGTTGAGAGCCAGCAGCCGCTGAGTATGCGCCAGTCCCATCCCCCGTTTTCGCCCGGCGGGGCGGGCGGAGAAAAACGGCTTTGTCGCCTGCCGTAAAGTCGCCTCATCCATTCCACAGCCGCGGTCGCCAATCCGGATTTCCACGCCTCGGCCGTCAGAATCGTTTTGCCCTTCCACGCGAATCGGCCCGTTGCCCCCCGGATAAGAATCCAGCGCGTTATCAAGAAGATAACCAATCGCCTGCACTATTTGCGGTTTATCGACAAAGACATCCGCCAGGTTCTCGACGTCGGCTGTTTTAGTCTCAATCTTCTGAATCTTGCGCTGCGCGGCGATTTTTTCCGTCGCCTCGGAAAACAGAACCATCGGGGAAATCATATATTTCTGCGGCTCGTGCGGCCGGGCAAAAGCCATCAGGTCGGTAATAATGTCGGAAATCTCCTGTGTCCGTTGCTGAATCTGCCCGAGAATCTGCTTTTTATTCGAGTCGGTTTCGGTTTGCCACAGCAACTGTGCCCGTCCGGAAATGACGGCCAGCGGATTGTTCAGTTCGTGTGCGGCCCCGGCGGCCGTCTCCGCAATGGCCGACAGGGATTGTGCCTCGGCCACCTGCTGTCCGGCGTCGCGGAGTTTGCCTATCAGTTCCACCAGTCGTTCAGCCTGTTCCCGCTGACCGCGAAATGCGATGCTGGTCGAAATCGCCGCGCCGCCGATGGAACAAAGCATCTGCAGAGCCTCACCCGGAAGTTCTTTCTCGGCTTCCCACATCACCGCCGCCACGGGCTTTTTGAAAAGCAACAGCGGCGCCGCCAGCGACTGAGAAGCCATCGGATAACGCGCCTGCTGGACGCACCAGCCGAAAAACTTATCCGCCGCGACAACAGCGAATCCATCGGCGAAAGGATTGGTTTTGAGATCGACCGTGTCCGGCACGGGCAAAACCGTCGCTTCAATTTTTCCATTGCGGTCAACTGCCGCAATTTCCGCAATAGCGTCCTCCCGCGGCCAAAGCAGCACCAGCACCGGCCCGGTCTGGAAAGTCTTCTGAAAACACGCCGCGAACTGCCCCGCCACCTGGTCAGGCGTCGCACCGGTCGAAAGCGAAGCCAGAAATTCCTGCACCGGTCCGGCAAATACCTCCGCATCCAGACTTCTTTGTGTCTGCTCGGCCAGTCTGCTGTTGTCCTGTGCCAGTTGAGCGGCGGTCTGGCGAATCATTTCATAATACCCCGCTGCACGGTCCGGCGAAGACAAGCCCAGCCATTTGCTCTTCTCTTCGACCTGCCCGGCAAGTTCACTGCTGATTTGCTCTATCCGCCCATTATCAAGACCAAGCAGTTGCGCCAAAATTTCCACCCGGCCGTCAACATCATAACTGCCTGAATGTCCCACGCCGCACCGGCGGGCAAGACCGTCGGCCAGCGCAACCACCATCGCCAGTCGGCCTCCGGGCATCTCCGGCAAAAGCTGCGGCTCCGCATGATGCAGCCATATCGCCTGCGTAATCGCCTCCGGCAGATGCCATTTTTCCGCCAGCCGTTTGCCGAGCAGCGCGTGCGTCAGCCCCAGATGCTCCTGCTCCACCGCAGCCAATCCCTGTTGTTTTTGCCGCGCCTGCACCACAAGCTGCTCAAAACTTTTGGGCATCGCCTCATCCAGCGCCGCCTTGCCGATATCGTGCAGCAGACCCGCCGTAAAAGCCAATCCGCGCTGCGGCTCATCAAGGGTGGATTGAGCGATCGCCGCCGCCGCACAGGCCACCCCCAGCGTATGCAGCGCCAGTTGACGCCGCGGCAGCGGACGTTTGGCGTCCATATCCGTCTGGTCATCAAAAACCCGCACCACCCCCACCGATAAAATCGCGTCGCGCAGCGCAGCCGGCCCAAGAGTGTCTATCACCTCCGCCAGAGACGCTGACCCATCGGCGCCGGCAATGTTCAGCCGGTTGGCCAACGCCAGAACGCCTGCAGTCATCGCCGCGTCGGCTTCAATCATCACCGCCAATTGCGCCGTATTGAAGGGCATCTTGAGAAGGTGCGGCAATATCCCCGCCGCCACCTCCGGCAGCGTGGACAGCGTATTCAACTGCCGGATTATCAACTCCACCTGACGCGCTACAGAGGTTTTATTGCTCGGCTCATTCATTACTTTTTATCTTTTATAATTTTTGTTTTGAATTACGCCTGCGTCAGCGCCCCCAGTTTATCGACCAGCTCGGCGATATTGAACGGTTTTTTGACAAACTCCGCCGCGCCGGATTTGAGCAGATCCTCAATCTCTTCCGGGTTGACCACACCGCTGACGATAATAATCTGCGTATTGGCAAAATCGGCGTTTTTCTTAATCGTCCGGCACACGATATTGCCGTTGACGTCCGGCAGCATATAGTCCAGCAGAATCACATCCGGCCTAAACCGCTGCGTCATCAGCCCCGCGTCATAACCGCTCGTAGCCGTCCGCACCTCAAACCGCCCGTCGCGCGTCAACACATCCACCAGCAATTCCACAATTTCCATATCGTCATCGACAATCAGCACCTTCCTCTTGCCCGCCACGGACAGATTGGACAGCGGAATGTTGTTTTCCTTCATAAACTTAATCAGATTTTCGCGGGGGATTCGGCGGAATTTCGAGCCGGGAACGCGGAAACCATCCAGCTTACCGGAGTCAAAACATCGAATAATCGTCTGCTGGCTCACTTGGCAGATATCCGCCGCCTCGCCGGTAGTGAACAGGTCTTTGATTTTTTCCATCCTGTGATTCTCCTTAACGGCCAATTCGACCCATCTTTCTTCTCTTACCTATTTTAACCATCGGAAACACAGCAGGTCAAGAATTAAAAAAAGAGGAAAATCTTCTGTAAAGTACCCATCGGGGTAGCCGATAAGCCCTAAACAGGCCTTATGGTTCAGCCGCATTTTTGCAATGATGAAAACGTGAAATATGCAGATTCCAAGACGACATAAATATGTTCTCCTGTCGCTGGGTATTTACTGGCCGGTGCTGTTCGTATTGACCCACATCCCCGTACCGAAAATCGCCGAGCAGAGCGGAATGTCGGACAAGCTGATGCACCTGCTGGTATACCTGGTACTGATGTTTTTAGTATGGCTGGCTATCAGCCCGTACGAGAAAGTACGTTGGAATCGGGCCAAGGTCTGGATCGTGCTGGCTATTGTCGTCTGGTACGGGGCATTTGACGAATGGCTGCAGGGCCAGGTGGGGCGACAAATGGAATTGGGCGATTTCCTGAATGACCTGACCGGGGCATTGTTAGGACTGGGGATTCTATCTATCCTGAGTTTTTGGCCGGCGTTGTTGAGCGTATCGGCGATTTTTATCCTCGCCATCACCGACCGTTCGGTTTTGCTGAATCTGTACCCTCAGTTATATCTGAACACTGCATTTCACCTGACCGCCTATACGGCCTTAACGCTGATTTGGATTCAGCACCTGGAACAGAACAGCAGATTTCGACGCATCCATCAGCTGTGGCCGCTGGCGGCGATGAGTCTGCCGCTGGGACTGCTGGCGGCGGTCAAACTCGCCGGATTATATTACCATAAACCCATCTGGTGGGTGGACGTGGCCACCGCGGTTTTTGGAATCGCCGCGGCAATACTGGCTTCCTGCTTTACTTTTCTCCTCACTACAAAAAAACAAAAGCCCGAAACGCCGGCATAAATATATTTTCAAATTCTGGTTTGCGGCCCGGCGTTTTTTGTCTTTGGCGGCCCTGGCGAAGGAGAATGGCTTTTCAGTTTTAAATTTCTAAGCTTTCGGCAGGTTGTTCCAGTCCGGGCGGATGATTTCGTCCTGTTTGAGCATACAGATACCCTCGGAGCCGGCGCCGATATCACAGACCGGTGTTTTACCCAGACGGATATCCACCAGTTTTTTGCAGAAGTCCGCGCCGGCCAAGTGGGCACAGGGGTAGCCTCCGCCGAAACGGGGGTTGATTTCGAGTAATTGCGGCCCGGTGGAGGACAAAATGACATCCACATCTGCCGGCCCGAATAACTGCATCGCGTCTAAGAGTTTTTTGCCGAAATCGATCAACGCCGGCCCGTTGGTACTGATGGCCTTGTCGGTCTCGCCGGCCCGCATCACCAGTTTCTTTTTGCAATAGACGCTGACAGGTCGGAATTGCTCATCGCCGAACAGGTCATAGCCGTACTCCGGGCCATCCACGAACTGCTGAATCAGCGGCTCCGGACAGCCGTCAATGGCGCCGCGAAGCTGAACTTCATCGCCGCAATAGGAAATATCAAACGATGCGCTGCCTTTGCGGGGTTTAACGACCAGCGGCCATTTCATCCTGCCGGCTTTTATGCCGTCAAGCACCTCTTCAACCGCCAGAACCGTCAGCGGCATCGCAATATTATTTTTCTGAGCCCACTGCCATGTTAGATGCTTATTAAACGTCATTTCAATCGTGGCAGGGGGCGAAACCACCATCATAATATTGCTTTTGGCAAAATCCCCTTGCCGATGAGTCAAAACATTCAATTCCGGGTCAATGAGGGGGATGACAATGTCGATTTGGTTTTCTTTGCACAGGCTCAGGAGTTTGTCGCAATAGGCGGGGTTGGATACTTCCGGCAGGATATATCGGCGGTCGCAATACACAAAACCCGGGGCGTAGGGGCTGAAGTCCACACCCCAGACCTCATCGCCCGGCCCAAGAGCCTGCTTGAAGTACTTGACCAGATAGCCGCGCCTGCCGACGCTCGACAGCAAAACCCTCATTCTCTGCCTTTCCAGGAAGTTCACTCTCTTTCTGTCAGCAGATGATTATACAGAAATAAAGTCAAAAATGCAATCCGTATAAATAGGGATATTTGCAGGAAAATCGGCGTGACAGAAACAGCCGCTCATTCTGAATTTTGGAAGGGGTCGTCGAGGTGAATCGTGACGTTTTCGCGGTAGTTGTTATCGGAACGTTTCATTTTATACAGCAAAATCCACGTTCGGATGGCGTAGCCGATGGCCGAGAGGCCGGCCATAAAAAATATCGCCGCGGCCAGAAACGCAAACACATCACGCAGGATAAACACCAGCATCCCAAAGCCGATCAGGAACAGGCCGCCAATGAAACTGCCCCTGACCAGCGTTTTGCCCACCTGATACTCAACCGGTCCGGAAAAGAAAAAGCGAAACATTGTTTTACTAATGCCTCAAAACTTATGAACTACGAACTCTTCAGCACCTCCGCAATGGCGGTGCACAGTGTATCCATATTGGCTTTGGTCATCCCGGCGACGTTGATGCGTCCGCCGCCGACGATGTAAATGCCGTATTTCTCTCTGAGCGTCTTGACCCGCTCATCATTAAAGCCGCTGAATGAGAACATTCCGTATTGATGCGTCAAAAACGAGAAGTCCTGCTTGACGCCTTTGGCCTTGAGCGTTGTTACGAATAATTCCCGCATTTGTTTGATGCGCTGACGAATTTCAGCGACCTCGCCTTCCCACTCTTTACGCAGTTCGGGGCTGTTCATAATGGTCGCCACAATCGCTCCGCCGTGACTGGGCGGATTAGAGTAAATCTGGCGGATGACGATTTTAACGTGGCTGAATGCCTTATCGACAGTTTCCTGCGCTGCGCCTTTAATGGTAATGGCTCCGACGCGTTCATTGTACAGACCGAAGTTTTTGGAAAATGAGCTGCATATAATCATTTCCGCGATAGCCGCGGCCAGTATCCGCACACCCTCGGCATCTTCTTCCAGCCCACGGCCCAGACCCTGATAGGCAAAGTCAACCAGCGGGAACAATTCGTTTTCCCTGACCGCCGCGGCGATTTGTTTCCACTGCTCGGTCGTCGGGTCGATGCCGCTGGGGTTATGACAGCAGGCGTGCAGCAGAATAATATCGCCCGGAGACATCGCCTTCATCGAAGCCAGCATACCGGCAAAATTGAGGCTGCGGTTCTGGCTGTCATAATAAGGGTATTTGCCGACGGGAAGTCCTGCAGCGCCGAATACGCCGTTATGATTGGGCCAGGTCGGGTCGCTGACCCAGACCTTGGCGTAGGGTTTGAATTTTTTCAGGAAATCGCCCGCCACGCGAAGCGCCCCTGTTCCGCCGGGGGTGTGGGCGGTGGCGGCAAAGATTTTGGAGCCTTTGCCGAAGACTAATTCCTGCACCGCTTTGCTGTATGCCGGGGAGCCGGGGATGGGCAGATAGGTTTTGGTTTTTTCCGTCTCGACGAGGATTTTTTCGGCCTTGCGGACGCAGTTCATAATGGGGGTATTGCCCGCCTCGTCCTTATATACGCCTACGCCGAGGTTGATTTTGTTGGGGTGGGTGTCTTTATTGAATGCCTCGGTCAGGCCCAGAATCAGGTCGGCCGGGGCCATTTCCAGCTTTTCAAACATGTTCTACACTCCTGATATATATTGTTTCGCCTAATCCAAAACCTGGAGAGTTATACATTTTTTTAAGGCAAAAGGCAAAGGGAAAAAGGCAAAAGTGAGGAACGCCTTCGGCGACTGTTTTTAAAATGGTGGGCTAAGAGCGCCACCCTACCCGGCTGATTTTATGCGGCATAGAGTTCGATTCGGGTCTGATTGATGGATTCCATTAAATAGGGATTCTTAATCGCCTTGATTTCCAGCAAATCAATTTCGCGGCCAAACAAATCTCCGAGGGCAACCAGGAGGTTGAGGTATGAATGGGCATGACATGCCGGGTCGGAAGGCAGAAACTCGACCAGAAAATCAAAATCGCTGGTTTGTTCGTCAAATTCGCCCGCAGCGGCGGAGCCGAATAACTCAAACCGCTTGACGCCATACTGCCGGCATAATTGCCGCAATTTGCTTCTGTTTTGTTCAATTAAGGCTGTCATAGTCAGTATCTTACCTATGTAACGCCCGCACGTCAATATCGGAAATAGCTTCCAGTCCCCGGCTTCCAGCGACCAGAAAAAGGAACTCCAGATTAAAATTCAAAATCGGCGATGGATCACGGTCTCAATCAGAATCGATACATTTTCGCTACATCTTAGCGCGACAATCTTAGAAGCCATTTCATAACCCACTGAATGGCCTGTTTTCAGTACTGAAAACGCGGTTTTTTGAGGTTATGAAATGGGCTGTAGTCATTTTTCTCTTTCAAGCCAGCTTTTACTAATGGGCCAAAAACCTTTTTAAATGTTAAGAGCTTCTCGACTTGCCACTTTCTTATTTCTTCCAATTCTTCCGGGCTATCTTCGATGCTTCCATTACGGCTGATTGAAATTCGCGAAGCCCGTTTTTTATCCATTCGTCCATATTCAAGAGAAAATCCACAATCCTTTTCTATTTTCGCCTTTTGGTTTTCTAACCAATCAAACAAAGCTTTATTTAATTCGTAATCACCATGATCTATATACAATTCCACACGAGCTTTGCCGCTGCCGGTAAAAACAGCAGAAATCCAGATGCCTGAAACTCCAGAAGGAAAAGCAAACCAATTTTGAGGTTGTGCCAATCGGGCTTCAGTAAATTTGTGTTTTTCCCGGAGTTCATCAATAAATTGCTGAAAGTATTTTCTGTACGCCTCACCTTTTGCGGAAACATTACCTCCTGATTGACTTTGTTTCATTTTTAGCCACTCGTTAGGAAACACTATCGGTTTGAAGTCATAAGCAGGCTTTGACCCGTCAATTTGCAATATTTCAACCACTACACCAAAAAAATATGTGTCTATATCAGTTCTTTCGTTTAACCATTCAAGCGTTTGCCTGTGTTCTTCTCGTATCGACTCTGAAATCCAAATTACAACTGAAGCATCAAAACCAGCCGCATACGTCAAAAGTTTTCCAAGATGGTCATGATCAGTCCGAGTCAATTGATTTTCAATGACAACCATACGACCCGATCCTATATCTTTTGCCAACAAATCAAGCGAAAAATCTCCAACACTGGCTTCTTGGGCTTGTAATTCAAGATCCATGCCTAACACACTACCGAGACCTTTGATGTTCTCGGCAAGCCATGAAGTAAACTCAGTCTCTTTTTGCCAAATAGTGCTCAGTTTAATGCGTTCCACTTTACTCAGTTCTCTCATTTTGCGCTCCTAACGATCACGTAATAAGGGCCTGACGTGAGGTGTCAGGCCCGTTGGTGAAAATCTGATTTTGGGACACTCTCAAGAGTCAACCTGCCCACGCAAGTCCTTCGGCAAACTCAGGACAGGCAGTGGGCAGGCCACCCATTAGAATACTTTTGTCGGCGTTTGGGATTAGTACATTCCACCCATGCCACCCATGCCGCCGCCCATACCACCCATACCGCCGCCGGGCATCGCGGGCATTTCTTTCTTTTCAGGGATTTCGCTGACAATGGCATCCGTCATCAACAGCAGCGACGCAATGGATGCGCCGTTCTGCAGGGCCGTGCGTTCGACCTTGGTCGGAACAATCACGCCGAACTTGACCATATCGCCATATTCCTTGCGGATGGCGTCGTAGCCGAAATTCTTCTCTTTGGACTCCATCACCTTCTGCGCCACAATCGAACCATCTAATCCAGCGTTGACGGCAATCTGCTTAATCGGGGCTATCATGGCGCGACGCACAATATCGACGCCGACGGCCTCGTCGCCGACGGTCTTGATTTTATCCAGCGCGGGCAGCGCCCTGAGCATTGAGACGCCTCCGCCGGGGAGGATGCCTTCCTCGACGGCGGCACGGCAGGCGTGCAGGGCGTCTTCGACGCGGGCCTTCTTTTCCTTCATCTCGGCCTCGGTGGCTGCGCCGACTTTAATGACGGCGACGCCGCCGGCCAGTTTTGCCAGCCGTTCCTGCAATTTTTCAATATCGTAGTCGCTGGTGGAAGCGTCGATTTCTTTTTTAATCTGCTCGATGCGGCCTTTGATATCGCCGGTCTTGCCGGCGCCTTCGATAATGGTTGTGGTATCCTTATCAATCGTGATGCGTTTGGCCTGGCCAAGCTGGGAGAGCTTGAGATTTTCGAGTTGGATGCCCAAATCCTCAAAAATCGCCTCGCCACCGGTCAGAATCGCAATGTCTTGGAGCATTGCTTTGCGTCTGTCGCCAAAGCCTGGGGCCTTGACGGCACAGGTATTCAGTACGCCGCGGAGCTTATTGACGACCAGCGTCGCCAGCGCTTCGCCTTCGACGTCCTCGGCAATAATCACCAGCGGACGACCCGCTTTGGCGACCTGCTCCAAAAGCGGAATCAGGGATTTGATTGCGCCGACTTTCTTTTCGTAAATCAGAACAAACGGTTTTTCAAGGATGCAGGTGCGTTCTTCGACGTTGGTGATAAAATGCGGGGACAGATAGCCTTTATCAAACTGCATCCCTTCGAGCAGTTCGACAACGGTTTCGAGGGACTGGCCTTCCTCGACGGTGATGACGCCGTCTTTGCCAACCTTGTCCATCGCCTGAGCCAGCGTCTTTCCGATTTCGGCGTCCTGGTTGGCCGAGCAGGTGGCAACCTGTTCAATCTGTTTGCCGGATTCGACGGGGATGCACATCTTTTTAAGCTCGGCGACGATGGTTTCGACGGCCTTGTCGATGCCGCGCTTGACCTGCATCGGGTTTGCGCCGGCGGTGATGTTCTTGAGGCCTTCCTCGAAAATCGATTCGGCCAGGATTGTCGCGGTGGTGGTGCCGTCGCCGGCGATGTTGCTGGTCTTGGAGGCGACTTCCTTGACCATTTGCGCGCCCATATTCTCATACGGGTCGGTCAGCTCGATTTCCTTGGCGACTGTGACGCCGTCTTTGGTGACGGTCGGCGAGCCGAAGGATTTTTCGAGGATGACATTGCGGCCGCACGGGCCGAGAGTGATTTTAACGGCGCGAGCCAGTTTGCGAACGCCTTCGCGGATGGCCGTGCGTGCATCCGTACCATACGCTATCTTTTTAGCTGTCATAAATGCTCTCCTGTTATTTTAGTCTTTCTTTTGTCATTTATCCCGTCGCTGACGCTCCGGGCTTTTGGGCTTTCCACGGCCAGGCTGCGCCTGACCGTGCCACCCGACAGAATGACCCTTGCGCGATATAGCGATATCCACGCAATCAGTCTTCAATAATCGCCATAATGTCCGACTGGTCCATAATGAGGTATTCTTTGCCGTCCATTTTGACTTCCGTGCCGGCGTAGCTGGTGAACAGCACCTGCTGGCCTTTCCTGACGCTCATTTCGCCTCGTTTGCCGTTGTCCAGCAGCTTGCCGTGGCCGACGGCGATGACCTTGCCGCGCTGGGGTTTTTCCTTGGCCGAATCCGGCAGCACAATACCGCCGGCGGTTTTGCTTTGGGCCTCTGTCCGCTGAACGATCACCTTGTCCGCTAAAGGTCTGATGTTCATTGTGTTTCTCTCCTTTCCAAATCAGTAAAAATCCAGGTTTCCTGTTTTTTGACAAAGTATCATATAAGAAAAAGCGTTGATTTGCAAATGATATGCCAGCCACAGGATAAAAACCTGCCGCGAAAATCACAACCGCCAGCAGACAAAAGACTTAGATATAAACCAGAAGACCTCTTCGGATGTTTCCCGCCGCAGGCATCTTCTGCCAACATGACAGTCTTGTGCCGCCGCCGGCTGACTGTGTAAGTAGGCCGGGGGTTTCCGGCAAAAGAATATCAGAAAACGCCAGGCATCCGAAAAACGTTAAAAACAGGCACTATCTTCAAAAAACCATTGACCTCGCGGTGGGCGATTACTATAATGCCGCGGATTTTGTGCCTATAGTTTCCTGAAAACCCATAAGCAAGAGAAAAAAGTGGAAAACGCAGCGGGATTTTTACGACAGAGGCTATCTGCGGACAACTATAACCGGCTGACGGCAATTGCCAATCCGAAGATGCACGCTTTTGTGGCCGAGGCCATTGAGCTGACCGGGCCGGCCGACGTGGTGGTTTTTACCGACAGCGTTGAAGATATGGTTACGATTCGCAAGTGGGCATTAAGCGGCGGCGAAAAGCCTTTGGCTAAGCCCGGCCATACGTATCACTTTGACGGCCCCAACGACCAGGGCCGCGACACCTTCAGCACCAAGTACCTGCTGCCTGCGGGAATGGACCTCGGTGAAAGTCTCAACTCCATCGGGCGTCAACAGGGACTGGAGGAAGTCAAGGGCTTTCTGAAAGGCTCGATGAAGGGCAAAAAAATGCTGATTTGTTTCTGGTGTCTGTGTCCGACAAACTCGGAGTTCTCCATCTCGTGCGTTCAGATTACGGATTCGCCCTACGTTGCCCACAGCGAAAGTATTTTGTACCGGCCGGGTTATGAGCAATTCAAGCATAAGCCCGACGGTGAATTCTTCCGCTTTTTGCACAGCGAAGGCCAAGTCGATGAAAACGGATGCAGTATCGAATGGCAAAAACGCCGGGTCTATATCGACCTGATTGACGATACAGTCTATTCGGCCAATACCCAATACGCCGGCAATACCGTCGGCCTTAAGAAACTGGCCCTGCGACTGGCGATTCAAAAGGCCAGTAAAGAAGGCTGGCTGGCCGAACATATGTTCATTATGGGCGCCATCGGCCCCAAAGGTCGAACAACATACTTTGCGGGCGCGTTCCCCTCGGCCTGCGGCAAGACCTCCACCGCGATGCTGCCGGGACAAACCATTATCGGCGACGACATCGCGTATTTCCGCAAACGCAACGGCAAGATGTACACCGCCAACGTCGAACAGGGCATCTTCGGCATCATCGAAGATGTCAACAGCAAGGACGACCCCGTGATTTATGATGCGCTGATGACGCCGGGCGAAGTGATTTTCGGCAACGTGCTGATTAAAGACGGCAAGCCTTACTGGCCGGGTATGGGTTGCGAATTACCTGAAAGCGGCGTCAATTTCACCGGCCCATGGCACAAGGGAAAAACGGATGCAGAGGGTAAACCCATACCGCCGGCGCATAAGAACGCCCGCTATACTGTTCGGCTTTCCGCGCTGGCTAATCTTGACCCCGAAGCCGACAACCCGGCGGGTGTTCCCGTCGGCGGCATCATCTACGGCGGACGCGACAGCGATACGCTCGTGCCGGTCGAGCAGGCCTTTAACTGGGCCGAAGGCATCATCACCAAAGGCGCATCCATCGAATCGGAAACCACCGCGGCCACAATTGGACAACAAGGCGTACGGAAGTTCAATATTATGGCCAATCAGGATTTTGTGTCAATTCCGCTGGGCAAATATATCCAGAACAATCTGGACTTTGCCAAAGGCGTGAAGAATCCGCCGGCGATTTTCTCGGTCAATTATTTTCTGCGGGATGACGCCGGCAAATTTCTCAACGGCAAACTCGACAAAATGATTTGGCTGCTGTGGGCCCAACTGCGAGTGCATAACGACGTCGGCGCGATTAAGACGCCGACGGGCTGGATACCGAAATATGAAGATTTGGCCCCGCTGTTTAAGAGCAAGCTGAATTTCGACTACACAAAAGAAGCGTACATCAGGCAGTTTATGATTCGTGCAGCGAACCTGATTGTCAAGTTCGAACGTGTGGAAAAAGTCTATCGGGAAAAAGTACCCGATACCCCGCAAATCGTTTATGACACCTTCGCGGCTATCCGCAAGCGTTTGCAGGAAGCCGACGCCAAATACGGCAACTCCATCAGTCCGCTGGAGTTGAAATAAAAACCGGCGGAACGATTAACAAAAAAAGCCGTGAGGGGTTAGCTCACGGCTTTTATTTTTTTGGCTTATATTCGCTTACAACTGCCAATCGGCGGGATAACGAACCTTCGCAGGAGCGATATTGAAATTACGGCTGAGTGAATCGACCAACGCCGAAGTCCGCTTTAACTGGCTTCCCGTGGCGGGGCTGGTACTGCGGTCGGCAATCACGCAAATCCGAATGGCTCCATCCAGAGCGGCCACATATCGCTGTCCGCTCCAGCTGGGAGTAAAATCAATCTGTCCATCTTCGCCACCCCTGCCGTTGCAGACCAGGAAGTGAAACCCCGTCCTGCCCTGACTGAGCATCTGATTCAGATCGCCCCGGCCGGTATGACTATAATAGACCTCAATGCCATCCCAGGCGGTTCTTTGAGTGTGAATTGAATTGAGGGTAACCTTCTCCACAGGGTCCAGCCGCAGATAACTGGCCAGGCTATACGCCCCTCGTGCGGGTCCCTGGTCATCGAGCGCCATTAAAACAAACCCGCCCAGGGTCATTGACGCCGTCAATGTCACCAAAACTCTTGCTGTTCTTGCCTGATTCGCCTTCATAATCTCGTCGTCAACCTGCGCCAAAAATCCCTTCTCCCGCGTTCCTTCCATAGAACCGGTTTCCTGCTACAGATATCTCGGCGAAAGAAAATGGATTCCTATACAATTTTACCATTCTTTTTCGCCCATTACAATAAATTTTAACATATCTTTTATGGTTTGTACGGACTTCAACGATTTTTTCATCTTTTTTCCCGTCCGGGTCATATCCACTCCGGCATAAAGCCCTTCACCGTCCTTTATCGTCTGATAAAAACGATTTGTCGGACAAAAGTCTTGACGGTTTTGTTCAAACATGCGATAAAGCTGGTAAATTTCGACTAAGGAGAACGCCTTGTAGGAAAGAGCAAAGACGGTTCTCCTGGCAAGAATCGGGAAATTTTCATTTGAAGCGAGTACTTTATGTCAGAAATGGACGTCATACGCCAGATTGCGGAAGAAGTGATGAAGGTCCCGACCCTGGCCGGGGTGAACGATAACTGGCTTTGGGACCGGACGTTGCGAATTCTTCGAAATGCCGAACACCTCTGCCGAACGCCGGAGTTGGCCGAACACAACGCTCCGACGGACCGGTTTTGTCTGATCGCCGCGGCGTATTTCGCCGATGCCGGATACGCCCGCTGGGCCGACGCGGAAGACACCTCAAGCCGGCTGGTTTTGTCGGATGTCAGCCAGACCGACCTGCGGGATTTCTCCACCCAGATTGTAACTGACCGACTCAGCGGGGCCCTGGCCGGGCCGAAAATTGAGAAAATCAATAAAATTATTGTCGAGTCGGCAAATCGATTTACAGAAATGATCGAGGCGATGATCCTTTCCGACGCGCGAAACCTCGAAGATATGGGGGCTATCGGGCTGTTCCATGAATTTCGTAAGTACGTCATTCATGGAAAAGGGGTGGCTGACGTTCTGGACAGTTGGAAGCGGAAAATCGACTACCGCTATTGGCAGGCCCGGCTTAAAGAGAGCTTTCGCTTTGAATCCACCCGAAAGCTGGCCGAGCAGCGGTTTGGCGCCGCCGAATACTTTATGAACCAACTTCAGGTCGAACACAGCGCAAGAGACCTGGAAGAGCTGCTTCTTGAGTCGCTGCAGAATTCCAAAAAAAACAATTGAGCCATTCCACGTTCGAGCCTTTCAAAACATAAGAAAAAGGATCGGCTATGAAACACAAACCGGTAACGGCTATTTATCCGGGGTCGTTTGATCCGATTACGAATGGACATCTTGACGTCATCCGCCGCGGAAACAAAATATTCGACCATTTAATTGTCGCCGTGGGGCAGAATCCGGGTAAGGAGGAACTGTTCACCAAAGAAGAACGGATCGAAATGATTCGCAAACTGGTGGCGGATATGCCGAGGGTCAGCGTCGAATGGTTCGACTGCCTGACGGTGGAATTTGCGGCCCGCAAGAAAGCGGATGTGATGCTGCGGGGCCTGCGAAACCTCTCGGACGTGCAGTATGAATTTCAGCTGGCGATGACCAACCGCACCGTCGCCGGGATTGAAACGGTTTTTGTGATGACCAGCGAAGAATTCGGCTACGTCAGCTCCACCATTGTTCGCCAAATCGCCATGCTGGGCGGAGACGTCTCCAAACTTCTTCCCCCGCCGGTTTGTCAGCGACTCCGTAAAAAACTGGCCAAAAATTCCCCCAAAGCCGACAACGACCTGCCGGAATAAATCCCGCGGATTATAAAACCGGAGTCAGTCGTCGTAAGATGGCGTTCACCCTCTGTTCGTGAGTCAGCCCCGCGGTGGGAATGGTATAATGGCGGCGTATTTTTCATACAACGGTCTGCGTTTTTCGTACAGACTTTCGAGCGTTTGTCCCGGCTCTATCGCCACGCCTCGGCCGGAAATATCACTGAGCCGCCGTTGCAAAATCTCCAGCGGCAGTTCCAGATAAATCACCCATCCATTTTGTTTCAGATGTCGCATCGCCGAATCACAATAGACCACACTACCGCCGGTGGCGATAACGGCGTTGGTAATATCGAGACATTCGGTGTATTGTCTTTCAATCTCGCAAAATCCCTCCAAGCCTCGGCTTCTTTTACATTTTTAAGGTAAACTTCTTTTCCATTCGAGAACTTCCTGCAGACTCGAAAGACTACCCGCGGGTAATTTTGCCAGAAGCGTTTCGGAAAATGTCGCCTCGGCGATGGCCGGCGGCTCGTGAGCGTCGGAGCCGAAGATTAATTTGACGCCGGCGTCGAGAGCAATGGCGTAAATTTCGTGCCATTTTTCCTGAAACTCCGGTAATAAGCGTTTGCCGGTCAGTTCGTTAATCTCCCACGCGATACGGTTTTTGGCCGAGAGTGTAGCCGCTTTCTTGAACACCTCCATCGCAGCCGACCAATCAACCTTCGGTCCTATCGCCGCGGCAAGCAGCCTGCCTGGATGCGCCAGCGTATTGATACGCTGGTTGGACACAATACCCAGCAGCGTGCTTTCCCAGTACCGCATAAACATTGTCTCATCGAGACTGTTATGTTCCGGTTTCCACGGATGATTGCCTACTGTCGGCACATACTGAAAACCCGCGACAAGATAATCAATTCCGTCCAAAAGATTTGACGCGGGGCGCCCGTCGATAAAATCCGCATCGACATCCACCTCCGCGCCGATGACAACCGGCAGTGTCGGCGCCGCCTGTTTCAAATCCCGCCGGATTTTCTCAATCACGCCCGCCGAGTCGTTGTCGTAAATATGGTCGGTAATCGCAATGGTTTCCAGCTTCATTTCTTCCGCCCTGCGGCAAATGGTCTCGACAGTCATTCCCGCAGCGTGTCCGCAATATTCAGTATGAATATGAAAATCGTAAGGTATCATTTACAACTCGCCCGTCTTATTTTGAGCCATAAATATGCGGCCAGGGCTGCCGCGGCCAGATAACCCAGCGGAGCAATCATTAGAATTGGATGCAGGCTGATTTTTTGCGCCACTGGCGCCAGCAGTCGCGGCACAAAACTGGCAATCAGCCAGGTCCCGCCGACAATCAGCCCCATCCGCCTGCCGAGATTTCCGCCCTCGGCCTGGCGGGCCATACTCACCATCAGCGGATAGGCTCCATAACATAACAGTCCTGTCAGCCCCAGTAAAACGGCGCCCCAGCGGTATTGCGTCGCGGCGGAATAGAAAAATCCAAAAGGCACACCCACAGCCAGCATTCCCAGGCAGGTAATCAACTCGCCTTTCCGCGCCGCCCATCGCGACATCAGTATCCCGCCAAGACCGCCTGCCAGGCTGAACAGCATCACGGAAAAACCACCGAAAGTCAGCGCAAATCCCATTTTATCGAGCGTCTGCGGCACGGCCCAGACCAGCACCGACGATGAGCTTCCCCCCAGTGCCGTCATAATAAACAGCGGCCAGAATGGAACCGCTGCACCGCCTTGGGCATCCGTATCGTCGATTGGCTGTTTTTCTTCAGCAAGTCGAACCCGCAGCGAGGCCAAAACAATGCCAATCACTACCGCCGCGCCACAAAAATACCATAATGTCGGAAAACCCCACCGCTGTACCAGAACTGTCGCCGTCCAGCCGCCAAAGGCAAACCCGGTGACGCCTCCGGCCATAAAGACCGACGTGCTGACCGCCGAGGAGATTTTATCGAGCGTATGTACCGACCGCAGAAACTCCGGATGGGTCATCCCCACGCCCAAGCCGCAAATCAGAAGAATCACCGCAGCCGGCCAAAATGCCCCGCTTGTCCGCGGCAGCAGAACAAATATACCGATACACATCGAACACAGCAGCCCCATGTACATAAACAGAGGCCGGGTTTTATCGGGGCGCAAATGACCAATCAAAACCTGAATCGCGTTGCTGCCTATCAGAAAGACCGTCAGCAGCGATGCGCCGGAAGACAAAGTAAATCCAAAATCTCTCTGCACTTCGGGCAGAAGCGTGTGCATCATCCCCGGAAAGCAATCGACGATAAAATGTCCCGCCGTCAGGGCCAGCAATACCACCCACTGCCGGGAAATTGTCTGACTGGAATCATTCATAACGAAAACACCATAAAAAGACAGCCCCCGTCAAACGACGAGGGCTGCACGGGTCTTTATCATTGTACCGGATTTTACTGTTTTTTCAACACGCGGCAATCGAATAGTCCGCCGGCCATTCTGCCCGGATGGGCGGCCAGCTTAATCCGCACTTTGTCTTTGCCTTTGGTTAATTCCTGCGGAATTGCGTACGTTGCATCCCAAAATTTGCCGGGCTTGTCATTATTAAGCCGCTGCGCGGCGATTTTCACGTCGTCCACCAGAATATCAAACTCTCGCCCGCTGCTATCGCTGCCCCAGTACGTGCAGACCAGCTCCATCGGCATATCGGGCAGGACCTTCATATCAAATGCAAACCACCCGCCGTCGCGGGCGTCACGCCATTTATGGCCGCCGAATTCACCGACATTACTTTTTTCGCTGTCGAGATTATGGTCGCGTTCCGGCTGCATCTGACCGATGCCGATGGCGTCAGTGGTGCGGGCCTTCATCTCTTTTCGTACACGCAATTCCTGTTCGTATTCTTTTTGTTTTTGCTCCCACTGCGATTGATTAAACACATCCATATAAACCGTGTACCACTGGTCGGCCACTTCAAAAAGCGGTACGAGGTGAACGTCGGTTTCCTTCCATCCGTCAGCGGTTGAAATTCTGCCGATACCTTTGGCCCTGAATTCCAGCGATTTGCCGGCTATCGGCGAAAATGTCTTGAGCAGCGAATTCAATTCGCCAACCAGTGCCGGCACATCACGGCTGCCGCCCAAATCCGCGCACAGCAGCGTCGGCCCATAGAAGAACGCGACGCGATCCGGATTATCCGGCATACTTTCCGTCCGCAATTTCATCGGCATTTCCAATTCAATGACATCGCCGTTTTTATACTTTTGTCCAATTGCGATAAAACCATCAGCGTTAGGTGTAGTCTCGATGGACTTGCCGTTGACGGAAACGGTCATTCCTTCCGTCCAAAAGGGCTTACGAATCAGAATTGTCGCCTGGGTCGATTTTTTGCCGTCAAAGGTCAGCCGCACCGTATCTTCATACGGGGATTTGGTTTCCTGTCGAACGATTAGTCCTTTCTGCTGCCAGTTCAATTCCGACGCGATAAACAGATTCACATACAGCGCATCGTCCTTGTGATAGTAGATACTCCGGCCGTACCTGGCGTGGTTTTCCATCCCTGTGCCGACACAGCACCAGAAATCATTAAATGGCGAACAGAAATTCTTGTGAGCGGGCATATCGAGGAAGCCCTTGTACATCATCATCCCCGTAACGGGGTGCTGATGCGCCAGAATATGATTCAAGACCGCGCGTTCATAATAATCGCCGAGCTGGGCCGACGGCTTCCAGGTGAACAGATGCCCGGTCAGTTTGAGCATATTGTAGGTGTTGCAGGTCTCGGTGGTATCGTTGAGACGGTCGCTCAGTTTATCTTCCGGGCCGAAATGTTCGCCAGCGCCGTGGCCGCCGTTGACATACGTGTGATGATGTACGATACAGTCCCATGAAAACTCGGCGATGGTTTTATAGTAGTCGCTGCCGGTCAGCTCATATTGTCGCGCTGCGCCGATCATTTTGGGTATCTGGGTATTGCCGTGAACGCCGGGCAGAATGTCTTTCTTCCGGCTGAGCGGATCCATAATTTTTTTATGCGTGAAACGTTCGGCCAGGGCCAGGTATTTCTTATCGCCGGTGACGGAATACAAATCCGCACAGACTTCTTTCATTCCGCCCTGTTCGCAATCCAGCATTTTCTGCCACTGTTCTTCGGTCAGCTTGTCCGTCACGTTGTACGCCCAGTCGGTTAGTTTCATCCAGACCTTCAGCGCCTTGTCGTTATCGCAGTACAGATACGTATCGCGAAGACCCGCCATTTCTTTATGCAGCGTGTACCACGGAACCCAGATGCCGTTAAGGTCGAAACCTTTGGAACGGATTTCTCCGCGGGCGACTTCTTCGAAACAGCGTTTGCCGCCGGGGAACGCGGCCAGATAGCCGTTGCCGTTTTTGTCCTGACATAATGTCAGTTCATCGACAATATAATCCGTTCGTTCTTTAAATCGTGTGTCGCCGGCGGCCGCATACATCATCGCACAGGCCGACAGGTAATGGCCGAGTGAATGGCCCGCAATGGTCTGTTTCTCCCAGCCACCATAGACTTCGCCTTTGGGTTCCAGTTCGGCCTCTTTGCGAAACCACGCCAGAAACCTGTCCGGCTCCAGCAGCAGTAAATATGCCGCGTCGCGTTCCATTGCCGCTTTGAACGGGCCATCCAGAAGCCGCACGTCGCTTAAATCAAACGCATACGCTTCTATCGGCGTCTGGTTAGCTATTCTGATTTTACTTTGACTGACTTGACAACTCATAAGTAATACGGTCATCAACAAAATGACAACTGCGGATTTTTTCATAACGGCATTCCTTATTGTTATGATGATTATTTTTTGACCGGAATTCGCAAAATTGTCACTGACCACGGTTTGGCGGGGTAAACAAATTCTTTTCCCGCACCGTCAAACGTCGAATCGGCCGGGGCCACGCGCATCGGCTCTTCCAGCGTATTTTCATCTTCCGGCCCGCTGCCGCTTAACGTGATTGCCTGTGCCTTCGATGATACCCGGTCGAGACCCGAAATCCGAATATCAAACGGCATCGGCTTATCAGTGGCATTGCACATTTTAACAACCATCTGGCCGTGTTTTTCATCCAGCCCGGCATTGGCCGCCCACATCCGCGGCGTGGGTATCTTAATCGTCGTATCGTGAATGAGCCTGCCGTCCAGATAACATTTCACCCGCTCGCCGGTTAATTCTATTTTGACGTCATACCAGCGACCCGTTTCAATAGACCCCGGCGTCTCGGCGGCAATGGCCCCGGCGACCTGAATGGCGTGCTTGCTATTGCCCCAGCCGCCCAGATTCCACTGCACTACGTTTCCTTCCGAATAGCGAACCAGCGCCATAAAGCCTTCGGCGCCGGCATTGCGTTTGGCCTTCAATTCGAGCGTGTAATCCGACCATGTATCGTCGCCGAAGACGGTCAGTGTATCCATCGCCGCGGGGTCCTGCTGACGATAGGCACCGTTTTCCACGACCCACCGGCCGCCGATTACTTTCCAGTTTTCGGCCTGCTTACTGAAATCAGAAGCATACAGCGTCTTGCCGTCGCGGGTGACGCGAATATCTTTATATTCGGCGTCGGTCAGCCACGTCCGCAAGCCGATTTTTCCCCGCGGAAGGGGCGGCTGTGTCGGCGGATAATCCACCGTCGTTTCCAGCATCGCCGTCGGCAGGTTTTCCACAAACATCTTCTGCACATAATATGAACTGCGGCCCAGCACACGGGAGTTGTCAAAGCGAATCAGATTCGTCGGCCATTCCCGGTCATTGACATTTTCAAACAACGGCGCATAAGAGGCCATAATCACAATGTCGCTGTTGCGTTCCATTCCCATCATCCATGCCGATTCCGATAGCGCGCCAAGCAGATTGCCCGCGCCGACATTTTGATTGACCGCATATTCGCCGACATAAATTTTCGGTCCTTTGCGGTCGTAGGTGTCGTATTTTTCGGCGGTGGAGAAGAACACATTCGGATTGACGTAAAAATGTTCATCAACAATCTCCATGGGACCGCCGGGGATGGGCTGGTCGGCAATCGTAATCACTTCCGGATACCGCGCCTTGATGGCCGCATAGAAAATCGTGTAGTGCTGATGGTACGTCGGGCCGTTGTTCTCGTTGCCGATTTCCACATATTTGATTTTGAACGGTTTCGGATGGCCGTTTTTGGCACGCAGGGCACCCCATTTATTGGTCGTCGGAGCCATCGCATAATCCAGCGCGTCCAGCGTATCCTGAACATAATCTTTAACCAGCGTATCCATATCTTTGGCAATTTCCGAATTTCGCGCCTGACAGCTCATCCCGATATTTACCACATACATTGGCGCCGCACCCAAATCTTCCGCCAGTTGCAGAAATTCATGATAGCCCAATCCGTCCGAGGCTCGATACCCCCATACATCCCAGTGTCCCGGACGTTCGGCAATGTCGCCGATTGTCTTTTTCCACTGAATCCGGTCGTCCAGCGTGCAGCCTTCCACAACACAGCCGCCCGGAAACCGCAGAAATCCGGGATGCATACCTTCGAGCATCGCAACGAGGTCTTTGCGAAGACCGCCCGGCCTCTGCTTATAAGTATCTTTCGGAAACAGCGACACCATATCCAGCCACATTGTTACCGGCTTGCTGAATCGAATCGCCAGCCGGGATTTTGTATCAGTCCCGTTTGCTTTGAGAGAGCCTCGATATTGTTTCCACTTGCCGCCCACGCCGGAAACTTTCTTCTTCGCATAAACGGTCTTGCCGTCGGCGCTTTCCAGTGTCGCCGTCAAATCCGCCGACTGTCCCGCGTCCGTCCTGGCATAAAAGGAAAGGTTGTACGTTTCGCCCTTGCGAACCGCCATACCCCAGTAGCCTTCATTGGCGACGCCGGCACCCTGCCCGACAGCCTTAACTGTCAGTTTCATCGCGTGAGGCGTTTTGTCGTTCAGCGGTGATGTATCGTCTAATGCGATTGTCACTTTCGCGCCATTTTGTTCCACTTTAGACCACGCATAAAGGCCGGAATCCAGGAATGGCTGATAACTCCAGCCGTTATTGGTTATGAGTCTTCCATTTTCCACTCTCGCGTTGCCCGGCGGCAAATGCTCTTCAAACGAACGGTTCTGCACCATTTCGGC
>CAZWMN010000024.1:0-40747 GCA_964635075.1 uncultured Pirellulales bacterium
CAGGCCGGACACCAGTCCGAGCCGGTAAAATTAATCAGCAGGTCTTTGCCCTCGGACGCAGCCTTTTTCTTCGCCGCCTCAAAATCCGTCATCCATTCCAGATGAGCAGCCGTCCGCGTAACGGGTTTTTTGACTGCCGGCGTTGATTCGCCGTTTACCTGCGGCTTATTATCCTGATGCTGATTCTCCTGCGGCCCAACCGCTGACGGAGGAACGGAAACCGGCTGGGCGGGTCTCTTTTTGCACCCCAAAGCGAAAACAACCAGTCCACATAAAAAGATAATGCCTGTTTTTCTCATATTTAAGCCTTTTCGCTATAGTCATTTGTAAGAACCAACTAAAGATACAGAAAAGGCTGCCTTTTTTCAACTTGTAAAACCCTGCGCATTGCATTTTTCCGCCTATTGGGCTATAGTAGAGCGAAACAGAGAGAAAAAAATGAGCATAGAATTTACAAAAATGCACGGTCTGGGCAATGACTATGTGTATGTCAATTGCTTTGAGCAGACCATCAACAATCCCGCCCAACTGGCAGCGCGAATCAGCGACCGCCATCGCGGTATTGGTTCAGACGGCCTGATTCTGATTTGCCCGTCCAAAATCGCTGACGCCCGGATGCAGATGTTCAACGCCGACGGCTCCGAAGCCCAGATGTGCGGCAACGGCATCCGGTGTTTGGCCAAGTATGTCTATGAGCACGGTCTGGCACAGGCGAATACGGAGTTTTCCATCCCCGGAATGGCCACGATGCCCTATTCTTTGCGGATTGAAACCGGCCGGGGCGTCCTGACGCTCGGTCTGGATGTCGGGCCGGATAACAAAGTCGTCCGCGTCTGTGTCAATATGGGCCAGCCCATCCTGGAAGCCGGCAAAATCCCCGTCGCCCTCGATACCGAGCAGGTTATCGGTGTGCCGTTAAATATCGCCGGCCAGCAGCTTTGTATGACCTGCGTTTCGATGGGTAATCCGCACGCGGTCTTTTTCTGCGAAGACCTCGACGCCATTGACCTGAGGGTCATTGGACCGCTGATTGAATGGCATCCGCTGTTTCCCCAGCGTACCAACGTGCATTTTGTCAAGGCCGAGGGGCCGCGGGAATTTACGATGCGCACCTGGGAGCGCGGCAGCGGCATTACGCTGGCCTGCGGCACCGGCGCCTGTGCCTGCGCGGTCGCCGGGTTTTTAACCGGACGATGTGAACGCGTCACGACGGCACATCTTCCCGGCGGCGACCTCGAATTAAACTACAGCGCCGTCGATAATTGTGTCTATATGACCGGCCCAGCCGAAGAAGTCTTTACCGGCACCTGGCTGGAGTAAAACAGCCACTGGTTACATACGAAAACACGGAGGGAAAATGGCCATTCTTGCAGGGATTGATGAGGCCGGCTACGGGCCGCTGCTGGGGCCGCTGGTGGTCTCCGGCGTGGCATTTTCCATCCCGCAAAACCTGCTCAGGGCCGACCTGTGGGAAGTCCTGCGAAAAGCCGTGGCGCGCGACAAAAAGAAACTGGCCGGAAGACTCCTGATTAACGACAGCAAAAAAGTCTATTCCCGCGCCGCCGGCACCGTTCACTTGCAGCGAACCGTTATGGCTTCGCTGGATACACTCGCCAAGACCGACAATCCCCTTGAATCTGCGGTTTTGCCTCAAACCGTCTCGCAGGCGATCAAAACCTTAAGTCCGTCCGGTTTCCCATCTTTAGACGAATATCCGTGGTACCGGCAGTTGGACCAGACGCCGCTGTCTGTGCCGGCGGACCACTCCATCGCCTCCAGTGTGTTTGAAAAGACACTCTCCGAAAACGGTATGCGGCTGCTCTGGATGGGCAGTCGATTTCTCGAAGCCGGTCATTACAACCGGCAAATTGACAAAATCAAAAACAAATCGCGGGTTTTGTTTATCGAATTATGCTCTCTGGTGCATCACATTTTTCAGACCTTTCAGGATTCCGACGGTCCGGCTCAATTCCTCATCGACCGTCAGGGCGGAAGAACACAATATCATCGGGAACTGATGAAGATGTTCCCTGCGATGGAACTTGCGATTCTCTCCGAAAGCGATACGCTGAGCAGTTATGAACTGAGCGACAACAAACAAAAGATGCGTCTGCACTTTGCCACGGAAGCCGACAGCAAATTTCTGCCGGTGTCACTGGCCTCGATGGTCAGCAAATGGATTCGCGAGCTTCTGATGAACGAGCTGAACCGCTATTTTTCACGGCTTTGTCCGGACGTAAAACCCACGGCCGGTTACTGGAAGGACGGCCAGCGTTTCGTCGCCGATTTGTATAAAACGCCTCTGCCCGACAAGATTGACGCGGCAAAATTAATCCGTATTAAATGATTCATAAGCCCATATTTTACAATATATTACAGGAGATTTTGAAAGGTCAAAAAAGAAATCCCGGCTTGTGGCATCACGACATCGGTATTTTTACCGATTTCCAGCAGAAAATTTTTCTCATTTTTCGAATTTTCTTCTTGCGTTTTTTAGCTGGATTGAATAGATTAGTGATAGCGACAGGAAGCGGCGATGGGGTCAGCCATAAGAGATATTTAATTTTGAAAGCTCCTTCTGCCGCCCGTAACTTCAGTAGCCCTGGGAAGTTCACCGACTTCCTCCTCCTTCTGCGAAGTACGGGCGGTCTTTTTTTGCGCCGATTATTCCCCGGATGTGTATCAAAACAAAAAAAGGGACCATTACAGTCCCTTTTGACAAATATGATTTTGGGATTACCAATCAAAAATTATTGAGCCTGGGCTGTGCTTTCCTTCGGCTTTTGCTTTTCGTAATTTCTCTGCAAAATCCCGCGAAACAGGAATATTAACCCAAGACCTGCAATTACAATTGGAATAATCAAAAATTTTGGCTCTAATGACTCCACGCCCGAGGCGACGTTCCTCCACACAAAAAATCCCGCCAATGCCAAACCGACAAAAAGAAAACCTATACCTGCCGAAAGATTACTGACCCAGTTGACTTCACGATTACGAGGCTGCGGTTTGGTTATCAGGTCGGTGATAGGCAGCCCCTTTTCCATCGCCGCCAGAATCTGCTGGTGCTGGTACTTTTTCTTATAAAAGACGATAAGCAAAATTAAAAGCAATGGCAGCAGAATCAAAAACAAATACAGCGCCGACATCGCCATCGGCCCCATAGGGTCAACCACTACATGGCCGCCCTCTTCGCCGCCGGTAATGTCAACAACCGCCGCTAATACAGGCATTATTTCCATCGTTATACCCTTTCTTATAAAATGTTATTTTTCGTCTTTTCCTGTATAATGAGTCTGACAAAATACCCTCAGGTTTCATATTTTTGAAACTTTTTTTGCGATTGTCCCGACTTATAGAGAAACAGGGAATACGATTGACAACGCCGTCAGAAAAAACCGGAGAAGGTATTTGTATCGCCTCGCTCAAACGTGGTGACAGCCGGATGTTCACACGGTTTGTCCGGGAATATCAGGATATGGTTTTTGCCTGCTGCAGAGCGGTGGGGCTGAAAAAGGAAGATGTCGAGGACGCGGCCGGGGAGGCCTTTTTGGCGGCGTATAAGTCGATCAAAAATTACAGCGGAAAGAGCAAGCTGAGCAGTTGGCTGTGGAAAATCGCGTATTACAAGGCGCTGGATTATCGCAAAAAAGGGCAAAACAAGACAACGCAGGCAAAGATTGAGATAGAAACTCTTGCTGCATCGGCAGCGTCGCCGGAAGTGAATTTATCCGCTGAAGAACAGAATGCCGCCGTCTGGCAGGCGGTGCAGCAGCTTTCGCAGCCGCAGGCTGCGGCGATTGTGCTGTATTACCGGGAAGGCAAGTCCGTCGAAGAGATTGCCCATATTCTCGAAACGCCGGAAAATACGGTTAAAACCTATTTGCACCGCGGGCGTAAAGAACTTTACAGTCAATTACAATCTATCTGGGAAACCGATTATGTCCGAAAATAGACACAGCGAAGAAGCATTTGATTTGTGGCTGGCCGCGAGCCTGAAAACCGCCCGTCCCGCCAATCCTGCATTTTTGCAAAAGGTGATGCGACAAATAGATCGTATAAAGGCGCAGGAACTGCTCAGACGAACCGTCTGGCAGGAACGCCTCTCTGGGGTGGTATTCGTCCTGACAGCGGCAGTCGGGCTTGTATTACTGTGCAGCAGGCCGGTGCTGCGGATGATTTATTCGACGCTGGAAGCGGGACTGATCGCCCTGATTCAGACGATTATGGAACCGGCCCGTCTAAATCTGGGTATGGTTACTCTGGTTTTACTTGGTCTGGCTCTGCTGACCAAAAGCCTGTGGGACAATCTGACAGCCGAAATGTAAATTTACACCGATTTTAAAACCCATAACCGCATAGAACAAAAATAGTTGTAAAAAACGCCCATTTTTTTCTTTCAATTCCGTTCGGTTTTTGTTAGGTTTTCTGCCAGTCCTTGCCGATATAGTTTTTTGTACATACAGGATTTTTCGAAGAAAGGCAAAAAACCATGGACGGCAAAGGCTTTTACAATCGGTTCTCGGAACACCCGCTGTGCAAATTCGGGCCGGGCGGTGAATTTATTCAGGAATTGTCCGAAAATGCGGCTTTATTCAAATCTCAGCCACCGGAAAATCCTCTGGGAAAAGTGCTTGAAGTGATTGCGGGAATAATCGGTGTGGCTGTCGGGCCGGAGCTGCTGATTGACTATTCGCAACGGCAGGATAACGCCCCAAAAGAACAGATATACAAAACGAAGGCGGAGAAAACAACGTATGAACACATTCAATCAAAATTCGGCCATCATCACTCCCAAACAACTGGCCGTGCTGCGGGAAATCGAAACGTTTCAGGCCAGCCGATGCTATTCGCCGACGATGGAAGAACTGGCCCGTTCGCTGGGTGTAAGTCGGCCAACCGTATTCGAACACATCGCAGAGCTTCGCGAAAAAGGCCTGGTCGAACCGTCCCGCGGCAAGGCACGCTCTTTACTGCTCACGAAAAAGGCCAAAAGACTGCTTGAGCAGGTTTCGTACAGCGATGCTGCGGAAAACGACGAGGCGGCAATTTCTCTGCTTGGATGTGTCAGCGCAGGATATGGAATTGAGACCGCACAGGATAACCTGTCTTTGGGTCTGACGGAGCTTTTCGGCAGAACAGGGGATTTGTTTGCGCTGCGTGTGCAGGGTGATAGTATGATGAACGCCGGCATCGCCAATGGCGACTATATCATCTGCAAATACTCCACCACTGCTGAAAACGGGCAGATTGTTATCGCCCTGTTAGACGAACAAAAGGCCACGGTAAAGCGTTTTTTCCGGGATAAAAAGAGCGTCCGTCTGGCGCCGGAGAATGACGCTTTTGAGCCGATTTTTTCCACAAACTGCCGGATTCAGGCGATTGTCATCGGACTGATTCGAAGATTATAGAATGTACTACCCCTCCCCGCCCACGCAGATAGCCCCGATTTGAATTTGCCTTTCCGCCTCAAATAAGGTAAAATAAAGGCTTTAGGGAAAAATTATAAAAACGGGCCGGAATAAGAACTTTGATAAAAAAAAGACAAACACGATGTGTCCGCGTCGGTTCTGTAAAAATCGGTGGAAAAAATCCGATTGTTCTCCAGTCTATGACCAAAACGGACACCACAGATATAGACGGCTGTTTAAAACAGATTCGCAGGCTGGCTGCGGCTGGGGCCGGTCTGGTACGAATTGCCGTGCCGACCCGTGTCGATACCGAGGCTTTTGGTAAAATCGCAGCCAAATCACCCGTCCCGCTGGTGGCGGATATTCATTTTTCCCCTGCCCGCGCCATCGAAGCCATCGAGGCCGGCGCCGCAAAAATTCGTCTCAATCCCGGAAACATTAAAAACAAACAGGACATCAAGCGGATTATCGACTGCGCCAAACAACACCGCATCGCCATTCGCATCGGCGTCAATGAAGCCAGTATTCGAGACCTGAAACACGATATCAATACAGACCGGCGGGTCGCGCTGATGCTCCGTGAAATAACCGAATACGTCCGCTTTTTTGAACGGTATGGATTTGAAAATCTGGTCTTGAGCGCCAAAAGCGCCGATACCATCCGCACCATCGAAATCAATCGTGCCATCAGCAGAAGATTCGATTATCCCATTCATATCGGCCTGACCCACGCGGGATTAAAAGAGGATGCCCTTGTCCTGTCAGCCGTCGCCGTCGGAACACTTCTTGCCGAGGGCATTGGCGATACGGTGCGAATCAGCATTGCCGGAGACCCCGTCCAGGAAATCGATGCCGCAAAACAAATTCTCGGCGTACTGGGGTTGTATCACGATTCAAAACCTCAATTAGTCGTTTGCCCCACCTGCGGTCGATGTGAAGTGGATGTTGTCAGGCTCGCCAAAAAAGTGCGAAAACTCCTGACAAAAATCCACAAACCCATTCGTGTAGCCGTGATGGGCTGTGTCGTCAACGGTCCCGGCGAAGCGGCCGACGCCGATTTAGCCATCTGTGCCGGAAACAAAAAAGGATTCCTCTATAAAAACGGCCAAAGAATTGCCGTTGTGGAAGAAAAACGTCTGCTGAACGCCTTTTGCCGCCAGCTTGAAAAAATAGAGCGACCCTGATTTCGCTTGAAGTCTTTGAGCAAGGGAAATATACTATCCGGCGCTTCAAGTTTTGCAAGCAAGAGCCTGTAGCTCAATTGGATAGAGCATTGGTCTACGGAACCAAAGGTTGGGGGTTCAAGCCCCTCCAGGCTCGGTTTTAGAAAAGAAAAGCCTGCCGGTATTTAATCTGACAGGCTTTTATCATCTTTTCGAGTAAGAAGACCGCATCAGGCCTTGCGATGCGGGGGTTTAAGTATAAATACCGCAATCGCCGCCAAAACCAGCAAAATACATGCTCCGTAGTAAGCAATATCAAAAGTTTTATACTTGTCATACATCCAGCCGGCCAGGAAGGACAGCATAAAGCCGCCAACACCCCATGCGGTAAAGACCAGACCATAGTTGACGCCGAAATTTTTCAGGCCATAAAAATCTTTGGTCAACGACGGGAACAAGGCCAGATTCGCTCCATAGTTGGCTCCAATCAGGGCGGAAAGAACAGACAGCACGGGAATGGAAGCCAGAAATGTTCCTTCGCGGGTCATTGACAGGAGAATAATCGACACAGCCTGGACAACAAAACAAATGAACAGTGTGGCTTTACGACCTATTTTATCACTAAGCATCCCGGCGCCGATACGACCGGCACCATTGCCAATAGCAAGAAACGCCACCAGGACAAATCCCATCTCAATTTTGGCTTGTATCGAAGCAATCGCGGCCAGTTTGGCAATGACCATCAACCCCGCACCGGCACCACAGGCATACATAAACCACATTAGGTAAAATTGCGGCGTACAAAGCATCTCAACGGGTGTGAAATTGTCTTTCTTTACAACAGCATCGGCTGAGGGAGCCGGGGCGGCGCCTGCGGCGACATACCCTGCCGGCGGAGTTTTCAAAAGCTGCGCCAGTACTACCACGACAATCAAAAACGCCACGCCCAGAATAAAGATGGCATTTGAAATCGCATACGTGACAATGAGCCATTTACTCAAAGGCGCTGTATAGACGGAAGCAAGGCCAAAGCCTGAAACGACAATACCTGCAATTAAGCCCGTTTTCTTCGGTCCAAACCACTTGACCGCAGGCGGCGTGGCGGAGGCATATCCAAAACCAATGCCTGCCCCGGCCAGGGCGCCAAAACCGAGTATATATCCTAATGGCGATGTCGTTCTGCTGGCCATAAAAAATCCGATGCCGACCAGAATACCGCCAATAGTCGCCACAATCCGCGGACTGATCTTATCCTGCATTCGTCCCGCGGGAACCATCATCAGTGAAAAAATCAGGCAGGCGAACATGTATGGCAAAGATTTGTCTGTTTCCGTCCAATTCCATTCCGCGGGGACGTTCTTACTGATAATGCTCCATGTATAAAGAATGCCCAGCGCCAGGTTGATACCCATCCCGGCAAATGTGACCTGCCATCCGTAATTTTTAAGGGGTGATAAAGACTCGCCTGCTGCCTGATTCATATTCTACTCCTTTCAAAACAAAACCGGACGCCAGGGTAAGCGTCCGGTTTTTTTCGTGTTATTATTTGCCTCGTCCGGCGATGAGCTTTTCCACAACGCTCGGATCGGCCAGCGTGGTAATGTCGCCCAGATTGCCGGTATCCTTTTCGGCAATCTTGCGAAGAATCCGCCGCATAATTTTGCCCGACCGTGTCTTGGGCAGAGCCGGGGCAAATTGAATCGCCTCGGGAGCGGCAATCGCGCCGATTTCCTTGCGGACGTGCAGAATCAGTTTCTTCTTGAGGTCGTCGCTTTCATGGATGCCTTCTTTGAGCGTGACATAGGCGTATAACCCTTGTCCTTTGATTTCGTGGGGAATGGGCGTCACCGCCGCTTCGGCCACATCCGGGTGGCTGACTAAGGCGCTTTCCACTTCGGCTGTGCCGATACGGTGGCCGGAGACATTAACCACGTCGTCGATGCGGCCCATCAGCCAGTAATCGCCGTCCTGGTCAATCCGGCAACCATCGCCGGTGAAATACACATCCTCAAACATCGTAAAATAGGTATCGACAAAGCGTTCGTGGTCGCCCCACATCGTCTGCATCATCCCCGGCCAGGGTTTGCGGATGCACAGTTTGCCGCCTTCATTGACAGCACATTCGGTTCCGTCGTCCCGGAGAACGACGGGGTCAACGCCGAAGAAGGGTCGGCTGGCCGAGCCGGGTTTGGTCGTCATACAGGGCAGCGGCGTAATCATAAATCCGCCGGTTTCCGTCTGCCACCAGGTATCCATAATCGGACAGCGACTATGCCCGACTTTTTCGTAATACCACATCCACGCCTCGGGATTGATGGGTTCGCCGACGGTACCGAGGATGCGCAGCTTATCCAGTTTGTACTTCGTCACCCACTCATCGCCGAGGCGCATCAGGGCGCGAATAGCGGTCGGAGCGGTATAGAAAACCGTCACGCCGAATTTATCGCAGATGTGCCAGAATCGCCCGGCGTCCGGATAGGTCGGCACACCCTCAAACATCAGCGATGTGCCGCCGTTGGCCAGCGGACCATAGACAATATAACTGTGGCCGGTGACCCAGCCGATATCGGCGGTACACCAGAAAATATCGTCGTCGTGGATGTTAAACACGTATTTGTGCGTCAGGGTAACGTTTATCAGATAACCTCCGGTGATATGAACCACGCCTTTGGGTTTTCCGGTTGAACCAGAGGTATAAAGAATAAACAGCGGGTCTTCGGCGTTCATTGGCTCCGCCGGACAATCCGCCGACGCTTTGGCTATTTCTTCATGATACCAGCAGTCCCGACCGGCCTTCATAGGACAAGGGTCGCCATTGACTTTGACTACGATGACGTTACGAATGGTGGGACACTTCTCAACGGCCTCGTCGGCGATGGCCTTAAGCGGAATATGTTTACCGGCACGCATAGATACATTGGTGGTAATCAGCATACAGCAGTCCGAATCGCTGACGCGGTCCTTGATGGCGTCGGCGCTGAATCCGCCGAAAATAACCGAGTGAATCGCCCCGATTCGCGTACAGGCCAGCATCACAATCGCCAGTTCCGGAACCATCGGCATATAAATCGCCACACGGTCGCCTTTTTTGACGCCCTTGGATTTCAGGACATTGGCGAACTTACAGACCTCTTTATGCAGTTGCTCGTATGTGTATTTCTTGACGGCGTCCTCGGCTTCACCTTGCCAGAGGATGGCGGTCTTTTTGGCAATCGGCGTACCCAGGTGCCGGTCGAGACAGTTATACGAAACATTAAGCTGACCGTCTTCGAAGCAGGGGTGTTTGATCGTTCGGCTTTGGGTATTCCATGTGTATTGAAGGCCCTTTGTCGGCTTCTTAAACCAGTGCAATGTCCCGGCCTGTTCCAGCCAGAAACCGTTGGGGTCATTGATGGACCTTTCCCACATCCGCTGATACTGCTCAAAGCTGCTGATATACGCCTTGGATTTGATGGAAGCGGGAGGCGGAAACGTGCGCGTTTCCTGCATCAGCGATTCCATACCTTTTTTAACTTCTGCCATCTGACACGGTCTCCTTTCAGCAAAAACAAATTTGAACATTGACATACCCACTGACGCTCATGGGTTTTGAAACGGAGTAAATTATCATTATCGTGAAAAATATCAACAAAAAAAGTGCAGGAATATGTTCCAAAGACACGCATAAAAACCTCTGAAAAATGAATTCCAGAAGACCTGCGACAGTAGTAAAGAATGCGGCGATTGATTATAACTCAAACTGCAACAAGCAGTTACAGCCTTAATCGCACCCCCTTTTCCTTATAGAATTCCACGAATTACTCACTATAATATAACGAGTGGTTGATTTCATAAGGAGACAAACGATGGCTGTTCACAAAAAAACCTGGCGGGAAAAATTGGCCGATAACAAGGGTTTGCCCAAGGTGATACGCATCGAAGGCAAAATGTCCAAACGCTGGGGTGAAGGAACTGTCGTTATCCCCGCTCCGCTGGAAGTCGATGAGCTGATGCGAAAAGTCCCCAAAGGCAAACTTACCACCATCAATGAAATCCGCGCAGCGCTGGCCCAAAAACACAACGCTACCATTGGATGCCCCATTACTACTGGTATTTTCGCCTGGATCGCCTCGCACGCCGCCCAGGAAGAAGCTGATGCAGGCAAAAAACGAATCACTCCCTGGTGGAGAACGCTGAAAACCGACGGCCTTTTGAATGAAAAATACCCCGGCGGCATCGAAAACCAGCGACGATTGCTCGAGGCCGAAGGACATACCATTATTCGTAAGGGTAAACAGTACATCGTGCAGAATCTCGAGCGGGTTCTTGTTCGGCCTGAAATATGACCCCTCACACTACATCATTTGTCATTCAGGAACATACTTCTCCCTGCGGCATCCACTGGGACTTGATGCTTCAGTTTCAGGATGTCCTCCGGACGTGGAGACTTTCTGTTCCGCCCCAACAAATTCAAAATAAACCCATTCCGGCAGAAAAAATCGCCGACCATCCATTACGTTTTCTATCCTACGAAGGCCCTGTACAGAATCACATCGGCTCAGTCAAAATCGCCGACAAGGGAAATTTAACGCTCCTCGAACAGAGCGAAAATAAAATCTCATTTGAAATGACCGGTCAAATCGTAAAAGGAAAATTTCAACTGCAGCTTCAACAAAATAACCTTTGGTTATTGTCCCGCATTGGATAGCGCCGCAAGCTGGCGGTCGTGGATGCGGCTCAGCGTCAGCAACGCCGTCACCGCGCCAATAAGACACATCGCCATATCATTTTGCGTATCCCACACATCGCCCTGAAACGCCAGATAATCGTCCGCCGCCGAACCCGTGGCCATAGCGACCGACCATTCAAATAATTCAAACGTGCTGCTGATAAACATACAGACACACAACGTCAGAAAGAACAACATTTTCCCCTGCCGCAGCGGTGTCTTTCGCAACAGGACTTCTCTGGCTATGATGGCGGGCACAAACCCTTGTGCAAAATGCCCCAGTCGGTCATAATAATTCCGGCCCAGGTTCAACGTCTCTTTAAGCCAATCGAACAACGGCTCACGAGCATACGTATATTTTGCCCCGACCAGCAAAATCACCGCGTGAAGAAAAATCAGCAGATAAACCAGGTCGGTCAATCGAAATCGCCGGTAAGTAAATATCAAAATCGGCGCTGCAATCGCCACCGGCAGCACCTCCAAAAACCACGTGAACCAGTCGAACGGACGAATCATCGACCACAAAAAAACAGCCGACAAACCCATCAGCAGAATGATATGACCGTTTTGTACGGGATATTGCCGTTGCATATCTCTCTCAGGTTCTCCCGGCGACGCGTTTGGTTATTTCAGAACTTCTTTGCAGAGATTGTCTATCACGTCCAGATATTTTTTTGCAGCGGCGGCGTCCCGCGTCTCCAGAATCACACGCATAATCGGCTCGGTGTTGCTGGTACGGATATGAATCCAGCCGTCTGCAAAATCAAACCGGCAGCCGTCGCTGGTATTGAGTTGCACACTGGAGAAAATTTCTTTTGCCTTGTCGATAACGATTTTAGCCTGCTGCGTATTAGCCGTGTATTTGGTTTTGTACATCGCATAACCGCCGACAGCAACGGCCAGCTGAGCGACCGTCTTTCCGGTTTCGGCCATCCATTGCAGAATCAGCGCCATCGCCACGAGGCTGTCACGAATTGGCCCGACGCGCAGGTCAATCACGCCGCCGTTGCCTTCGCCGCCGATGATGCAGTTATATTTCATCATCGCCTCGGCGACGTTGGCCTCCCCTACCGGCGTGCGAATCACTTTCCCGCCGGCCGCGGCGGCAACGTCGTCAATCATCCGCGATGTGGAAAGATTGGCCGCCGCCGATGCACCCGGACTTTTGGCAAACATATATTGTGCCGCCAGCGCCAGCGTAAATTCCTCGCCAATGTATCGGCCGGCATTATCAACTATCGCCAGCCGATCCGCGTCCGGGTCCTGCGCAAAACCAATATCCGCGCCTGCTCTACGAACATCCTCACAGAGGCTTTTTAAATTTTCCTGCGTCGGTTCGGCGCCGTGAGCAAATATCCCCGTCGGCTCCGTATTGACCGCCACGACCGAACATCCCAGTTTTTCCAAAAGCATTATCCCAACCGGCCCGCCGGCGCCATTGACGCTGTCCAGAACCACTTTGAACCGTCTTGCGGCAATTTGTGCCGGATTAACAATTGTTAAAACCTTATCGACGTGAATCTGACAGGTGCTGGCGTCGGTGGAAATCCGGCCGCAATGAGCCGAATCGGTTTTCTTGAATTGTTTTTCAAAATAAATGGTGCGAATTTCTTCCGCCAGCGGTTTAGGCGGCGCGATACCATTGTCCAGCAACAGTTTAATGCCGTTGTATTCCTTTGGATTATGACTGGCGGTAATCACCACCCCGCCGGCACAATGCAGATGGCGCAGCATAATGCCCACCCCCGGCGTCGTGCAAATCCCCAAATCAATCACATCCACTTCCACCGAAGCCAGCCCCGAAGAGACCGCCTCGAACAGCATTGCACCGGAAGGTCTCGAATCCCGCCCTACAGCAACCACACAGTGGGTTTTATCCCCCCTGTGTTCTTGCAGAAAAGTCCCGAAGGCCGCCCCATAATCCGCAGCGGTCTGGGCAAACAGATTCTCCCCCACAATCCCCCGCATCCCGCTGATACTGATAATCAGTTCCTGTGCCATAGTCTTCAAATCTGTCTTGTCTTCTCCAGTACGACTTTGAGTTTGCTCACTAATTTTTCCACCTGCGGGTCTTTAAGTGTCAGGATATCTTTCAGTGCCTGCCCGATATGCGGCAGATATATCTCAATATAACCGCGTTTGACTATCTCGTCTTTGATACGCCGCTGTTTACGGACGTGAAGGCCCAGCTTGCGGCCGCATTCCTGGACAGCCAGTTTGATTTCCTTGATAATCTCCGGATAGTGGGCTACCGCCTCTTTGCTTTCCGACGTGAACGGCACCCACACCGAGGCGATGTGTATCATCAGCAGAACCGGCCCCGACGGCAGGGCGCCGCGGCTCTGACTCAGACCATAGCTGCGCCAGTTGACTTCCATCACCGCCTTATACGTCGCGCAGGCCGACTGCTGATACAGCAGCGGCACACGGTTGGCAAACCGTACCAGCCGTATTAGTTGTTCTTTTTCGTCCTTGCCGGGGCTGGTTGTAATCTCTTCATTCTCGCCGTCGCCGTTGGCGGACGAATCTTTGCATCCATACGCCAGCGCTGCTTCCACAAGGAAAGGATTACCCCGATAGACTGCCGGCTTGCGGGTGCAGCTCGTATAAAACTCCGCATCGACCACCCGTTTCAGGCCGTCGATGAGTTTTTCCTCGCCAATGGGCCCAATGCAATCCGTCGGCGGAGCCATCAGTTTAGTCGAATTGATAATTTCGTGCAGCTTCTCCGCATCTTTGATAGACAAACTGTGCGGTTTCATCCGAACGGACAATCTGACCTTTTTCAAAATCTCGGAGGCAAGACGTGGGCTGACGCGTGAGAATTCGCTTCGCAGAAAATCGCTCATCGTCCGCGATTCGGTCTGCCGGGCCATCTTGAACAGTACGCCCACTTCCACGCCGTAGGGATGCGGCTTGATTTCCACAGGGATAAACGGCATTTCCTTGCTCTGCCGGGGATATTCGTACGTATTGCCGTCCGGTGCGTGATAAATAAACGCCGCGTGCGGATTGGCGATGGCCGTCTGTGCCAGGTATTCATCGACGCTTTGGCGACCCTTCTGATACCGGCCTTCCAGCACAATCGTTACGCTCGTGCCCCTCGGCAGGTCAAATTCGCATTCCTCGTCGAGAATCACCTCCGGACGATTTTTGCTCGTGTCAATCTGCACGTGATAGTGATTGGCCGTTTTTTTCGGATGGGTGCGCGTGGTAATCTGTACCGGTTCGCCCGTCGTCAGCAGACCGTACATCCCCGCGGCGCTGATGCCGATGCCCTGCTGACCCCGGCTCATTTTCAGCGTATGAAACTTGCTGCCGTACAGCAGCCGGGCAAAAATATTCGGCACTTGTTTCGGCACAATCCCAGGTCCATTGTCCCCGACGGTCATACGGAATTTATTTTCGCTGCCGTCCATCGGCACAATCATTACGGTAATCTGCGGCAGGATATGCGCTTCCTCGCAGGCGTCCAGCGAATTATCCACCGCTTCCTTGACCGCCGTCAGTAGCGCTTTTCGCGGATTATCGAATCCCAGCAAATGACGGTTCTTGGCGAAAAATTCGCTCACGCTGATGTCGCGCTGTTTGGCGGCCATCGACTCGGCGGTCGCCGCTTCACTTTGTCGTCGTCGCGATTTCTTTGAAACGGTTTCCACGGCCTGCTCCCCCTCATCTGCTGAAACCGCCATTTGCGACGACTCTACTGAAGTTTGTGCCGACCCCGACGGTTCAAAGACAAAATCCAGTTGATTGTCCTGTTTGCCTTTCCTGGCTTTTTTCGTCATATCCATAATCATTATATCGGATAAACTCAGGCCGGACCGGTAGGTCGTTTATGGGTCAACCCGGCCGGTCCGGCCTGTCAAAGAAAACTTTTTTCCATCCGCCGCGGTGCGGCGTTTTCCCCCCGCCGTCTATTGCAGTTTGCAGACATACACCTCTTTGACAAAGTCCAGCTTTTTCAATTCCACAATAGCTTTCTCATCCAGTGCCTTGTCGAGGCTGACGGCCAGGATCGCCTTGCCCTGTTCGGCCTTGTGGCCCACGCCCATCGTATTGATGTTGACGCCGTGTTTGCCCAGCAGGGTTCCAACAGCGCCGATGACGCCGGGCTTGTCGTCGTTGAAAATAATCATCATTGTGCCTTCCGGCGTTACTTCGATGGCAAAGTCGTCAATCTCAATAATCCGCAGGAATTTGCCGCCAAATACCGTACCACGGATGGTCCGGGTGACCTTGTCGGTCCGCACGGTCGCCGTGAAGCTGGATTCGAGGTCCTTGATTTCTGTATTCCTGGTCAGGTCAATGCTGACGCCGCGTTCCTTGGCCAGCATACCGACATTGACGATGTTGACCACCGTGTCAAAGTGCGGCTGCAGCAGACCGATGGTAAAGGAGGTCGCAATCAGTTCAACCTGTTTGTCGGCGATGGCGCCGCGGAATTCCGCTTTGGCCGATTGGATATGTCCCGGAGCCAGTGCGCTCATCAATGTTCCGATGCGATGTGCCATGTCGGCATAGTAGCAGACAATTGGCGCCGCCGAACCGAGCGACGGGGCGTTGACGGCGTTGCGGATGGGACCGCCGCGCAGTGCGTCAACCAGAATTTGCGCCGCTTCGACGGCCACTTCGATTTGTGCCTCTTCGGTGCTGGCCCCCAGGTGCGGCGTCACAAGACAATTCGGCACTTCCTTAAACCGCATATTTTCCGGCGGCTCTTTGGAAAAAACGTCCAGTGCCGCCGCCGCGATGGTTTTGGACAATAACGCATTATACAAATCGTCTTCATTAATGATGCCGCCGCGGGCGCAGTTGATAATCCGGCAAGTCGGCTTCATCATCTTCAGCTCTTTGGCTGATATCATATTGAGCGTGCTTTCGTTCCTCGGAACGTGCAGCGTAATATAATCGGATTCGCGGTAAATTTTTTCGGGGTTGTCAACGATTTCGACGCCCAGTTCCTCGGTTTCTTTCGGGGCGGCAAAAGGATCGTAACCGAGAATTCGCATATTAAATCCTTTGGCCATTTTAGCCACCGCCATTCCAATCCGCCCAAGACCGATAACGCCAAGAGTTTTGTTGTTCAACTGATTGCCTTCGTAGCTTTTGCGGTCCCACTGGCCGTCCTTAAGACTGTTGCAGGCCGGCACGACATGCCGGCTCATCGCCAGCATCAGGGCCATCGTATGTTCGGCGGCGCTGAGGGTATTGCCGTCGGGGGTATTCATCACAATAATGCCTTTTTTCGTGGCCGCCGGAATATCCACATTATCCACGCCGACGCCGGCGCGGGCAATCCCTCTGAGTTTGCCGGGGTTGGACAGCGCTTTGGCGGTGACTTTGGTTCCGCTGCGGATAATCAGTCCGTCATAGTCGCCGATAATTTGCGCCAATTCGTCCTCGCTGACGCCGACGCGTACCACCGGTTCCACGTCTGTCATTGACTTCAGAAGGTCGATGCCTTCCTGGGCCAGTTTGTCGCTGATTAAAATCCTCAACATACTTAACCTCTCCTAATAAACATCTTGCCGGATCATTTCATTCAGAGTCGAACGTTCTTCGTTGACCCGATACTCACTTTTGGGACACGAATAAAAACGGCGCACAATACAATGGGCGGCCGAATCGCTCAACGAGACAACCAGTTCCTCTCGTCCTTTTGTCGCCAGCTCCGTCGCCACGTCCGCGACAATGCCTTCGGCGCCGGCCGGACAAAGAATCTTTCCGCTCCGGCTGTCTATCAGCACGGCGCGGGCCCGCATCTGGCCGGAATAAATTTTATCGCTGTGCAGATTGATCGCCTCAAATTCCTCGAGCCGGACGTAAAGTACCAACCCGGCGCCGACCCGTTGGCCCAGTTCTGCCGGGCTTTGAGAAGGACCATAAGCCGAAGCGCTCAGTGTATCCTGTGCTATCAGGTATTTCCCGGAAATACCCGCATTTTTCTCCAATCGAACCAGAACCGATTGATTCAAACGCTTGGCGACCTCGGCATTGGCTCCGCTGCCGGGCAAAGCCTCCACCCAGACAAATATCTTTTGCACAGCCGTCGCTTTCAAATCACAGTCTGGTGGAATCTTCTGTTCAAACGGCCCGGGAGTGACCAAAAACCCAAAAATATTGCACCCTTGGCACAAAAACAATTGCACCAAAAATACAACCCAAACGGTCAATTTCCCCAATTTCTTAACCACTCTGATTACAGTCCTTTGTGGTTGACCAAAACCCTCGTTAAGGTTACCAGCCAGCCCAGCAGAACAACCACACATAAACTTATCAGGACATATTTCCAAAATCGTTTGTCGGACAGTGTTCGCTGGAGTCGGGAGTGTATCCCAAAAATCGCCGTATGTAAAGACAAAACCGCCGTCAAAACCGCGACGCCGCAAAAAACCGCCGCCGCAGGCTGAATTTGAAACGAACGCACAACATCGCCCGCCGCAAACGCCTCCGCCGCGTGCGTCCAGTCGCACCCCGGACACGGAAGTCCGTATCGCTGTTTAAATCCGCAGACGCCGAAAACATAATGAAGCGGAATAATCCCTTTTTCACCCAGCCACAGCAGAACAAATACACAAACAACCCCCAGAAAAATTGCCGCTGCAATCAGTCTTGTGCCGGGGGATTTTGTTTTTTTCACGGCATTTGTTGGTTGGCAATTGGCCATTTGGCCGCTACAATAGAACCGCAACGCGAAATTGTCAAGATGAAAGGATTGTTGTGGGGTTATCGATTTCACAAATAAGCGCTTTTCTGCAGACTGCGACCCAGGCCGCTCGTCTGGCGGGCAAAAAGGCGATGGAAGAATTACCGCATGTTTCCATCGCCCTGAAAAATCAGTCCGAGCTGGTCACCCAGGCCGACCCGCTGTGTCAGAAAATCATTATCGACCATATCCGCAGCTCTTTTCCCGACCACGGTTTTTTAGCCGAGGAAGGTCCCAACGGCAGGATGCTGACACAGCCGCCCAAAGATGACTCCGACATCTGGTGGATCATCGACCCGATTGACGGAACCAATAATTACGCCCACGGTTTGCTGTGTTTTTGTGTAAGTATCGGCGTGTTTCGCGAAGGCAGGCCTGTTGTCGGCGTCATTTACGACCCAACCACCAATTCCCTGTTCACCGCCACGCAAAATACACAAACCCAATACAATGGCCAACCCATTCAGGCAAGTCAGGACTCCATCGGCCCATTTGCCGGTTTCGCCGTGGACAGCCATTTTGATCCGTCCGTTGAGTCCTCCGTCCATCAAATTATGCGGATGACGCGTTTTCGCAGTTCCGGTTCAACGGCGTTAAATATGGCTTATGTCGCCAAAGGCGCTCTCATCGGGGCGCTGACCGTCTCGGCCAAGCTGTGGGACATCGCCGCCGGCGCGCTCCTGGTCGAGCAGGCCGGTGGAATCGTCACCACCCTCGACGGCAAATCCGTTTTCCCGATTGATTTGAATCAATATAAAACGCAGCGTTTTCGTCTGTTGTCCGCGAATCCCAGGACGCATTCTGAATTGTTAAATATTTTTGCAACGAATTCACTGCACAGGGCGTCTAACAATTTATGAGAACAAAAAATATAACCCTAAACTCAAAGGAGACACAAATGAACCATCGTAAAGGAATCATTCGTACCATCGGACTTTTTATTCTGTTTATCTTGTCCACGGCATCCGGTTTCGCGGCCGAACCCCCCGCCGCAGCATCAAAGGATGTATTGCTGGATTTACTGCCCTCGGACTGTGCAGTGTGCGTACGTGTCAATAATTTGCAGCTTACGCTGGGACAGATGGACCAGTATTTGGCCGGGGCGACCCCGACGCCGATGGGGCTTTCGATGCCGGCCACAATGCAACTGGCTGGCGCCCTCGGCGACCCCACGCTGACCGGGATCAATATGCAGGGCAATTTCGCAATGGCCGCCGTCGAAACGGAAATGGGGCAGGAAAAGAAAGAACTGTTTTTATTCTTCCTGATTCCCACCACCTCCACAAGTGATTTTCTGAAAGGCAATACCAATCTTTCCGTCGCCGACGCCAACGGCGTTTATACCCTCAAAGCTCCAAATTCCCAACTGGGAGACCTTGCTATTGTGCCGCTGACCGAACCGAACTATCTGCTCGTCAGCCGTCAGCACCACAAAGCCGACCTGCTGACCGTTCAAAAAACCCTGAAGGGAAAAAAGGCTCCCCTGAAAAGCAAACTGTCCACGGACCTCGGCAAGGCCGCCGTTGAAAATCCCGCCTGGGCGTATGCCAACATCGACAAAATCTACCAGCTCTACGGCTCGACCGTCAAAGAAAGTTTTGATGAAATGCAAAAGGTCATTGCCGTCAAGGCGGCTCAGACGAATGAGCCCGTCCCCGCAGAAATGATGGGAAAGTTCTTTGAAATCTTTCACTACTTCGCCGGACAGGCCGACTGGATAACCCTGTCGCTGAAACCGACGCCGCAGCAGATGCAGATTGAAACCGTCTTTGCCGCCAAACCCGGCGGCGAACTGGCCGGGATGCTCAGGCCTGCTCCAGTCGCCGGCAAAAATTGGCAATACGCCGGCTATCTCAACGACAACTCTGCCGTGAAAATGCTCGGACGAATGAACAAACCCCTGATAGAGCAATTGTACAATCGAATCATTGACATTTTTGGCAAAAGCGCGGCGGAAGCGGATAAACCTCAATTTGAAAAAATGAAAGCCCTGGTCAGCAAATCGGTCCTTGCGATGGGTGATGAGGCGGCAATATCATTCTCATATCGTGCAGGGACGCCGCCGTTTGAAATGAAAGAAATCGTTGCGGTCAACGACTCTAAAGCACTGCTTGAACTTCAAAAAGAATCACCGGAAACGGTTGAATGCATCTATAAGACGATGGGAATGCCGATGAAGTTTGCATACGCCCCGTCCGTCGAAAAATACAAAGGAACCGATATCGGCCTGTATCAATTCAAATTCGTCGCCAAAGACCCCAATGACCAAACCGTAAAAGCGATGGAAATGATGTACGGCAAACAGGGCCTGCAGTATCCGATGGCCATTACCGCCGACCGCTTCCTGTTGACTATTGGCCCTGACGCCATGAATCAGCTCAAGGCTTTAATTGACGCCAAACAGCCCGGCCCCGCCGCCGCAGAGGTTAAAACGGCGATGACCCTCATTCCCGACAACACCAGAGCCGAGATGGTCGCTTCGGTCAACCTGTTGAAGCTGATGAAGGGCCTGTCTGAGATGGGACAACAGATGATGACTCAAAGCGGCCATCAAATGCCCGACTTCTGGCAGGGCATCGACCCCAACACGACAAGTTGTATGGCCGCCGCGGCGTTTATCGAAAACGGACGTATCCGGGAACAACTCATCCTGCCCAAAGAACACCTGCTGGAAACGGCCAAGGTGATGATGCAGATTCAGCAACAGCAGATGGCTTATTATATGAAACAATCACAAAAGAGCCAAAAAACCGATGCGAACGAGATTCCTGCTGAGAAAAAGACGCCCCTTAAGCGTTAATAAAGTTTCCGTTCGGACGATGGTTTTTACGAAGGGTTAAAAATCATCGTCCGCTTTTTCATATTATCGTTGTTTCCACTTGTGGCCGCATCTGCATCCGATGAGAAGGTATTAGCTGTCTTCCTCATCAAATGGGGGATTACCGGCTTCATCCACCGCCGGGCCGGAAGATTGTATTTCCTGTAAAATCCGCCGGGCTTGCTCCAGGTCGCTTTGGCGGACAAGCAGTTTGACTCCGCACGCGGCCAGGGGGTAATACAGGCCGGCGGCGGCGAGGTTTTCATTCTCGATAACTGCCTCGACCCCGGCTGCGCCCAGGGCCGCGCGATCCAGATGGGCTATCTCTGCGCTTTCGTACTGAGCCACCACAACTAATTTCTCGTCCATAACCTGTCCCTCCAAGAATTATTCCCAGAATACCTCGCCGAGTTTGCCAAGATGCTTTTTATACCTCGGCGGTCGCGGAGATAATTTTACCCCGGATATATCGGTTTGCACAAGAGCCAAAACCAGTTTAATCATATTTTGCAAATCCCGACAGGAGACGTATTCAGCCGCGATTTTCTTTCGCCTGCGGTCGCGGTTGTGATAATTGCCCAGCGGCACACACACCGCCCCGGCGGTATATCCAAAGGCGCTGAAAATCGACGCTTCGCACGTCCCCGCGTCCATCAGTTTTCGCTGATAGAGAAAATTTTTGTCCCGCCTTTGCAGTGTTCGTGCAACCTTCAGCATCCATTTGGTTACAGCCGGATGAAAGATACTGCTGCGGTCGCCGACACGCACCACGGCGCCTTCGCCGATCGGCGCCGTGGGCCGGCTCAGCACATCGCAGGCAATCTGCAAAAAACGGGCGGTCATTGCAGCATCGACTCCAGAATCTCCGCCGCGATTTGCACAAACTCAGGACAATGCTCAAACGCCCCCGGCTGTGCGGCCCGCAGCGCCCCTTCCGGACCGCCCAGGTCAAACCCCAGCAGTTCCCGGCAAATCAGCGACCCGGCGCGGGTCTGGAATTCTTCGCAAAAATCCTGGACCTTTTTATAGGTTGCATACTTGGCGTTTTTGTCTTTCGGATTGGCCGTGCCGTATTTGAGTCCCAGAATCAGGACGGCTCCCGTCACCGCTCCGCAGATGTTGCCGGTTCTGCCGATGCCGCCGCCCAGACCGGACGCAATTTTCAAAGCCGTATCCCTGCCCAGACCAAACTGATTTCCGTAAACTGCAGCAATCGCCTGCGAACAGGAATGGCCTTCGTTGAACATCTCCACCGCATATTTGACTCGGTCGTCCATAGTTTGCGCTCCTTTACAGCAGGATTCGATTTCCCGACCGCGAAATTATACTGTTTAAATCACCCACCCGCAAAGAAATTACCCGCTGCAAATTGCCGCCTTGCTCGTTTCGCATCTCTGTTATATAAAATGTGCAAAAGTACACACATTTGTAAATGGCACTGCGTAAATTTTTTTCTGTCCATCAACAGGCGGCCAGATTACGTTCTGTTGCCATCCTTTGGACACGATGTTCAAATCTTTCATGTCCACTTTCCCGTCTTTTATGACATCCAAATATAGTTCCTGTACTCAGCTATTGTTCCGCAAACATTGTCAGATCATCGATGTCAACAATACAATCGCCATTAAAATCTGCTCCCACTTTTATTAGGCAATAGCCTAAGAGCTTCTAACAAAATGAATCGTCGCACCGAAAGCGAGCGATTTTGTGGCCGGCAAGGCGGACGAGACAAAATCGCCGCAGGCGTAGCTGAATACTACGTCGAGGACGATTTTGGCTCGGCCAACGCCGCCGGACGCAAAATAAGCCGCTTGAATGCAAAGGCATTTTGTTAGATGCTCTAAATCTGTTTCGTCCGCGGAAAATATTGCGGGAAAAGCTGCCAAAAATCAAGTGCTTATCATCCAAAGAACGGCTTTTTCTGCCTGGCTTGAATCCGGCTTGCAAAAATAAAGCTTTGGCGGTAAAGTATTTATATCGGCCCGATGGAAAAAAGTGGGCGTGGCCGATTGTGGAGAGGTGTCGGAGCGGCTGATCGAGCTGGTTTCGAAAACCAGTGTGCCCTTTGGGGTACCGCGGGTTCGAATCCCGCCCTCTCCGGTGTAAGAACAATGGAGCAGGTGAGCAGAAGAACAGGCGAGGGACTAATCCTGTTGTTCCAATATCTGAACCGGTCCCAAGAGGCCCGCATCCAATAATTTCCAGCCTTTTTTGGCGCGGATGTTGGTTTTCATCAAACGCTTTTCTTCCGGCAGCGGAAGAAAACGGAACTGTATATCTGCTCGGCTCAATAAGCCCGCAAAAACAAATCCGCGGCACGCTCACCATCACCCAATCGCCGTTGCCGGAACCGTCAACACGGTAGCCGAACTGCATATTTCCGTCCGGCGTCGTCCAAAACCGCGGATACGTAACAGTCGGATAGGTTTTGCCGCTTTCCAGATAACTCCGCACCGAACCAAACAGCGAGGTATTCCACGAGATGGATTCCGGATCCGTCGCTGCGCCAACCTGTGAAATGCGGTATTTCAACGGCTGTCCGTGATGATCAAAAGACAAATGTATCGTGCCGTCGTTGGGGCAAATCCCAATCGTAACGACATTGTGCGCATCGGTGGTGGTGCTAATCGTGTAATCGGTCAGTTCGATAATCTGCCAGGAACCTGACGGCAGTTGCCGCTGCGCAATACACACATGTCCGGCTCCGTTGTAGTACGTCACATACTGCCAGCCGTTATAGGTCCAAAGCACTTCCTGCTGAAAAGACAGGCCGTTGATAGCATAACCATACGGAGCGCCGCTGCCCAGCGTCATTGCTGAGCTATCGACTGTCGTATCCTGAGTTTTGGTCACAGCCGGAAATGCCCCGCTTACAGCGGAAAGCCAAAGCCAGCAAAAACATACGAAATATGGTTTTAAAAATTGCAGTACTTGTCTCATTCTCCCAGTACCTTTTCTCGTTCTCGCTTGATTCCAGTGGCAAAACATCCAAAATTCCACTTTACAACAGGGGCTACATTTTCCTCTCTCTCTTTGATAGCTCAAAAAACCCTCACATTCGGTACCCCCGCGTCACAAACACATCATTTGGGCTGTATCGTCCATTTTCCACCCCCGCTTACGGGTGAAAATCTGTAAACGAAGCTTCTCCTCTTGGGGCAGACAGGCAGTCCCTGAAACAACAGGTATCATCCGTTAATCTACATAGGGTTACATCCCCAATAGGGTTATATCCCCAAATCAAATTTTCATCCCCCAAAAATTCACTTTTGGGGGAAACTCAGAAATAATTTTTTATATACTTCATCTTGTTCGTCAAAAATGGTGAATTTTAGCAACTTTATAAGCCAAAATGGTACCGAAATCAGATGGGCCGCGTTTGTTTTTAACAACAGACAGGTAAATCAACTAAATACTACTTGGGTTGCTGCAGGAATTGAGGCAAACTCTTGAAAATCACAAAACAAACAGCTCATCGCAGGCGTATCTGCCGCATCACCGCAAAAATTGAAGGCACAGCGGCGATAAAAAAGATGATGAAATCGAATTTCATGCGATTCTCAAAGGAATCCATTGATTTTTCAGAGGCGCAACCCAGGAGAACAAATTAAAATGTACTTTTTCCGCAAAGAAGGTTAAGAGGGACGATATGCCGTTTACGCCATATCATTTTGGACTCAGTGCATTGCCGGCGTTAGGAAGCCGCGGACGGCTGGATATAACCGTTTTAATCACGACCAATATGCTGATTGACACGGAAGTTCTGGCGGATTTCTTTTTTGCCCCCCACTGGCCAGTACATCAGCTTTGGCACTTTCACACGTTGTTGGTTGGCGGTCTGGTGGGAATGGCGTTCGGGGCAATGGTCTATGGGATAAAACCGTTTCGCCATGGATGCCGATGGGTGAATTCTCTGCTGGGTTTTCCACATTCACCGACAATGGCTTCAATGATTTTTTCCGGTCTTGTCGGCGTATGGCTGCATGTCTTGATTGACGGGTTATACCATTACGACGTTGAGGTCTTTTGGCCGATTCGGAATAATCTTCTCCTTCGCTGGGCCTGTGGCGGACACTGGTCGCGAATGGATGAGATTCAGCGATGGGTGATGTGGAGTTGTCTCCTTGGCTGGATTCTGGCCGGCCTTTTTACCGTGATGTTCTTATTTAGGAGGTTTCAAACACAAAAAAAAGATGTCCCTGCTCAATAAGCCTCTCTTGTCTCTTGTTGTTTTAACGCAACCTCATTACACAAAAAGACTTACATAAGAGACGCCCCGTTTGCAGATTGCCCTTGTCTTGGACCGATAGAATATTGCTTTTTAAACCCATATCGGATAAAATGGTATTTTTGATATTGACATTTTTCTCGGGTTTTCTATGTGTTGATTTCCTGAGAAAAAAATAAAATTCGTTTTTTGTAAGGACAACATAGAGCTATGCCTTATACGCCGTACCACTTTGGGCCCAGTGGATTGGTGGGTCTTGCGTTTCGGCGATGGATTGACGTGCCGGTATTTGTGCTGGCCAATGTCGCGATTGATTGTGAGGTAGTGATAGATTGGATCTTCCAGCCCGGCTGGCCGGTGCATCAGACCACACACTTTCACACGCTGATTTTCGGCGCGGTGTTTGGCGCCGTTTATGGCGCTGCAATGTATAAGATTCGTCCGCTGCGAACGCTCTGTGAAAAGAGTATGGACTGGTTTGGTCTGCCGTACCGGGCGATTTTAAGCAAAATGATTTTCGCCGGTATTCTCGGCGTATGGTTTCATATCGCAATTGATTCTATTCATCACGAAGACGTTCAAATCTTTTGGCCCTTCCGTCAGGATAATCCAATTTGGGCATTGGCCGTTGGCCCGTATCTGAAACATATTTACGAACTTCGTGACTGGGTTGTCGCCGGATGTATTGCCTGCTGGGCGATGCTGGCGGTTTATTATGGCGGACTGGTGGATGTGTTTCACTTTCGCAAGCAGCGGATGGAACTGGCCCGTAAAACCCGCCTTGAGGCCTCAGACGAAGCCTTAGCCGACACTAAGCCAAGTATTTGAGAGTATCTTTAGACGTCTCAGGAACCTTCTCAACTGAAAGAGCATCGATTGGCGATCGGTATTTATTCTTTGTTGCCTTTGCGGTAAAAACACACCATCATCGTCCCCCAGCTTCGTATATCGATTTGTACCAGGTCTTCGTAGCGTTCTTCCGCAACTGCATGAAGATGCGTACGCAGAATCACTATGGCATTTTCTTTGACCTGACCGGCAATCATCGCCATCAGCTTACTAATCGGCGTTCCCGTTCGGCTGTTTTCGCTCATCGCATAAGGCGGATCGACAAAAACCAAATCATAAGGCCCGTACTCCGGCGTCGGCGGAGCGCCGACTTTCAGGATATTGGCGCACACGGCCTTGGACTGACCGACAAAATCCGCTTTGGCGATATTGCGTTTGAGAATCTCAATGGCTTTATAGTCTTTATCAATGAAGGTTGTCCATATCGCCCCGCGCGACAGGGCCTCCAGTCCCATCGAGCCTGTACCGCAGAACAAATCCGCCGCGATGCAGTCGGCCGGATAGCCCTTGCTGTAGAGAACATTAAACACCGACTCTTTGACCCGGTCGGTGATGGGTCGCGTATCCATCCCCTCCGGACTGAACAGCTTCATCCCTCGCTTTGAACCGGCGATAATCCGCATAAATTTACGAAAACTTAAAAGCGAAAAACCAAATCTCTGTCAAAATTGTTCAAGTGCAGTTATTATCTCTTTGTGCGGGTGATTTGCAAAATAAAAACCCCCGGCCTGTTGGACCGGGGGGTTGGAAAATCGTGTTTGGCAATGGCATTTATTTCGTTGCGCCTTCCCACAGAATCATTCCCGATTCGTAAGGTTCGACGAGGTCTTCGTGTCTGGGTACAATCCGCAGACTGAAGCCCTGCTGGCCGGAAATACGGCACGGCAGTATGCCGGCAAAGGTTGCGATACCGTCGGGATTGAGCGAGTTTTCCACGTACTGCATATCGGTGATATGGCCGTCTTCGACATGGCCGGCCGAATCCACCTGACCGTGATAAATCTGTACGGAAATATCCGTCGGCTTAAGCCGTCCCATCCGAATCAGCGCGACGACTTTCAATTCGCCGCCGACCATCAGTGCCGGTTTATGGCCGTTCCAGCTTGTGTACGGTTGTCCTTCGGCGGTTTGAATCTGCACATCCGCAAACTGTAAATCGCCCCAGGCCGCCCGCGTCGCGGATTTCCACAGCGACAACGCCCGTACGCGGGCCATCGAATCGGACGTCAGTTCTTCCCATTTCATTGCCGCAGGATTATAAAACCGGCGCGTATATTCGGCCATCATCCGACTGGTATTAAACCGCGGCACGCACCACTTAATGGTATTTTTCATTCTTCGAATCCATCGCCGCGGCAGACGGTCTTTCGACTGCGAATAAAACAGCGGAACCACTTCCTGTTCCAGCAGGTTGAAAATGGCCTGCGATTCAACCTGGTCCTGATAGCTGAGGTCTTCGTATTCTTCGCCGGCGCCGATGATCCAGCCGCCGTCGGGGATATACCCTTCGCACCACCAGCCGTCCAGCGTACTCATATTCAATACGCCGTTGATGGCCGCCTTCATTCCGCTGGTGCCGCTGGCTTCCATCGGTCGTCGCGGATTGTTCAGCCAGATGTCAACGCCCTGCACGAGGTAGCGGGCGATGTCTATATCGTAGTCTTCGAGGAAAATCAGTTTTCTGCGGATTTGCGGATTTTCGCTGGCAAAATGCACGATTTGCCGGATGAGGTCTTTGCCCGCCGTGTCGCGCGGATGGGCCTTGCCGGAAAACACAAACTGCACGGGTTGTTCTGTATTACTTAAGAGCTTCATCAGTCTCTGCGGCTCGCGCAGCAGCAGATTGCCGCGTTTATAGGTGGCAAACCGCCGGGCAAAACCGATGGTCAGCGCTTCGGGGTCGAGGATTTCTTCGGCCCAGCTCAGTTCCGTATGGAATGCCCCCCGCCGCTGCAGTTGTCGTTTGAGCCGTGCGCGGGCAAAGCCCACCAGTCGTTCCTTGCAGCGCTGATGAATTCGCCACAGTTCTTCGTCCGGAATCTGGTCGATGTTGTGCCAGATGGACTTATCGACGATTTCATCCGACCAGTGTGCTCCGAGATACCGTTCAAACAGTGAACCCATTTCGGCGCTGAGCCAGCTTCGGGCGTGTACGCCGTTGGTGATGGAGGTGATGGGAACCTGATCGACCGGCAGGTCCGGCCATAACCCCGCCCAGATTTTGCGCGAGATTTCGCCGTGAAGTTGACTGACGCCGTTGCGATAGGAGCTCATCCGCAGCGCCAGCACAGGCATCTTAAAACTTTCACGGTGATCGCCGGGATGAAGCCGGCCCAGTCCCAGAAACTGGTCGCGGTGAATTTCCAGTTTGTTGAAGTAATGCCCAAAATACTTATCCATCATTTCGACGGGGAATTCGTCATGGCCCGCGGCCACCGGCGTATGCACGGTAAAGACATTGCCGGCGCGGGTCACTTCGACCGCCTCTTCGAAACTCATATTGTGCAGGCTGCGCATCTTGCGTACGCGCTCCAGCGCCAGAAATGCCGCGTGTCCTTCGTTCATATGACAGACCATCGGTTCCAGTCCCATCGCGTACAGGGCCTTCAGGCCGCCGATGCCCAGCACGATTTCCTGGCAGATGCGGGTTTCCGTATCTCCGCCGTACAGGGTTTGCGTGATGGTTCGGTCGTTGACGCTGTTGGCCGGCACATTGGTGTCCAGCAGATATAAGGGCGTGCGCCCAATATCGGCTCGCCAGATTTGGCACACCACCGTTCGCGCCGGAAATTGAACACTGATGGTCAGCGGATGGCCGCTCGGTTTGGTGACCAGCGACAGCGGCATATTATAAAAATCGTTATCCAGAAAGAGTTCCTGCTGCCAGCCGTCGGTGTTGAGATACTGACGGAAATACCCCTTCTGATACAACAGCCCCACGCCCACCAGCGGTACACCCAGGTCGGATGCGCTTTTCAAGTGGTCTCCGGACAGGATCCCCAGGCCGCCGGAGTAAATTGGCAGCGATTCATGGGCGCCGAATTCCGCGCTGAAATACGCAATTAGAGGTTTTTTGGTCTTGGCCGAATAAATCTTGTCATACCACGATGGCGCGTTGAGGGTTTCCTGCAGTTTGGCCTTGGCCTGCTGAAGCTGATACAAAAAGCCTTCATTGTGGGCCAAATCCTCCAGTCGCGCCTGCGAAACCATCCCCAGCATTTTGACCGGATTGTGCGCACACTGTTTCCATAAATCGTAATCAATCCGCCGAAAAATGTCGGTAATCTCCGTATGCCAGGACCAGAACAGATTGGAAGCGATGACTTTCAAGTCCTGCAGGGGTTCCGGCAAAGAGGGTTTTACCGTAAATGTTCGAACCGTTTGCATTACGAAAATCCCTTCCGCATAATGCGATTATAATACCTTTTTTCACAGGAACTGCCGACGCTGACAGTTCCTCCCAGCAACTACATCGGTATATACGTATGGAATCTTAAGAGCAAAAATTACTCCTACTCTTAAAAACAAAAAATCAAAATCATTATAGGACATCGGTGCAAAATTGAACAGCTCAAAAATGGCGTAGAATCCGATAAAAACTATCCTGCTTTAGAAATATTCTTTGCGAAGATTCGATTCCGAATTTCTTTGTTTTCAGATTGACTATCTCGACTCGCGTGCGAACAGACGATAAGGTTCAAAGAAAAATTTTTCGAGGGCTGTGAGTTTTGTCTCCGCCGGTTTATGCCGCAGATAGCTTTCGATCACCTCGGCGATTTTGTCGCGCAGACTTCGTATCGTGGAAAACTGAATGATATCGATACTGGCAAGCCTCTCGCCCAGTTCGGGTTCGCCTAATACATTGGAAGTCCAATACGCAAAATCATTGGGCGGCTCGGGGGAAAGATACTGGTGCTGCTCCAGGAAGCGGTGGGTATGATGATAAATCGAGGCGCCGGGGACTGTTTTGACCAATTCCAGCAGCTCGCCAGCCGTGGAGGCCCTCATGCCGGTCAATTCGGAAAGATGCAATCTCGTATAGAATCTGAACGGTTCATTGGCTTTCAGAATATCTGTCATAATCCATCGCTTCCATACGAATTGAGTTATGATTCTGTCGCGTCGGCAATTTGCCTTAAGAACTGTGTCACGTCAACCGTATCCCTGAGATAATATTGCGCACAGGATTGTTCGGTTTTTCCCACAACGACCGTTAATCCCATGTTCTTCAATGCCTCAAACGCATCCTCGTCGGTTTGATCGTCACCGATATATACCGGATACATGCCGGTGCCCGGCTTCAAAGCGGTTTGCCGTTCCAGCAGCCATAAGACGGCCATGCCTTTATCCCACGTCAAAGGAGATCGTATTTCGAACACCATTTTTTCGTGATGTAGTTGAATTAAATTGTTCTGCAGAAAATATGAAACGGCCTGCTTAAAACGGTCGTTTAAAAGCGAGATTTTGTCCGGCGCCACCTCCCGATAATGAATACACAGACAATAACCTTTATCCTCAAAAAAGACACCTTCGATAGCTGCAAGATTCTGATGCAAAATATCGCTTATCTGCTTAAGATGGTCTTTATACTCCCTGGGCAAGGGGTGTTCAAATTTGAAATCCAAACCTTCCATTTCCATACCGTGATTACCCGCATAAATAATACCGTCAACGGCCACGACTTGTTTTATGTCGCGTAAAGCTCTGCCGCTGATGACGGCGACTTGCACTTTGCTCTCTTTTGAGATACGAACCAATACCTCTCTTGTTTCCGCAGAAATAGCGGCATCCTGCAGTTTTTGCACAATCGGCGCCAGCGTACCGTCAAAATCCAACAAAAGAAAGAGATTTCGATTTTTCAATTGGTTTATAACTGAATTCATCTCTGAAAAAATATACTGCATGCCTGTTTTACTCTTTTTTGAGGGCTGTTAATTCGGTAATAATATTAGCCGCCCAGCGATACACATTGTTTTCCCTGACAACTTTCCGCATCTGCTCCATCCGTTTTTTCTTTTCTTTTACCGGCATTTCGACGGCCAGTTTGATGGCATCGGCAAATTCCTCAATGGAATAGGGATTGATCTGGATTGCGTCGGTCAATTCTCTCGAAGCCCCGGCAAAACAGCTCAGGATCAGAGAACCATTTAAGCCGGGTTTTGAAGCGACATATTCCTTGGCCACCAGATTCATCCCGTCATGTAACGAACTGACGATGCAGAGGTCCGCAAGTTCAAAATACAATCTGATTTCTTCCGGCGGAAAGTGCCTGTTCAGATAAATAATGGGTTTCCAGTCGCCCTCCGAATGTTTCCAGTTTTTCCGGTCCACCATTTCGTCTATTTCCGAGGTCAAATCGTGATAGCTTTTGATGTGAGTCCGGCTGGGGGCGGCCAACTGGATAAAAACGAATTTATGTTTGTACTGCGGATATTTTTCCAGAAACCTGTCGATGGCAAGGATTCGCTCTTTGATCCCCTTTGTGTAATCGACCCTGTCCACACCAATACCCACGATTTTGTCCGCAAGACCGAATTCGGTACGTAATTGATCAACCTGTTTCAGTTCGGCGGCGGATAAATGTCTCTCGATATATCCATTAACGCTGATGGGAAATGCCTTGACAAATGTGGTTTTCCCGGAACGCTCCACGCTGAATTTTTCAGTATCAATACGCGATTCGAGCAGACGGTTGGCCGTATCCAGAAAATTATTGCAGTGGTTCTGAATATGAAAACCAAGCAAATCACAGGCGAGCATACCGTCTAAAATTTCCTTGTGATAGGGACAAATTGCGAATACTTCAGGATTCGGCCACGGAATATGCCAAAACAGGGCAATCGTAGCATCCTTGCGTTTTTCCTTAATCATTTTTCCCAGGAGGGTAAAATGGTAATCCTGAATGAACACAAAGGGATTGTTTGAGGGCAATTCCTCCAGAACCGCATCAGCAAATTTTTGATTCGCTTCCTGATAGGCCTGCCAATCCGTTTGCCTGAAAATAGGCCGAACATAGGTAATATGGCACAGCGGCCATAACCCTTCATTGGAAAAACCATAGTAGTATCCCTCTTCCTGTTCTTTGGAAAGCCAGACTCGCCTGAGAATATAGCGGTTATCCTCCGGCGGAACACCAAGTCTGTTCTTCGAATTCACAAATTTTCTGTCGGCATTGCCCGCCCCGTGTGCAACCCATGTCCCTCCACAGGCTCGCAATATCGGGTCTAACGCGGCAACTACGCCGCCGGCGGGACGAATACATTGAGGTTCACCGGTGGTTTTCAGGACCGTGTGCATGTAAGGTTCTCTATTCGAAACAATAAAGAAGGCGTTTTCTCCCAACTTTGCCTTGACCAAATCCCGCAAACGTCCATCTGTCCACAGGTCTTCGTTCTGAATTCGTTCCGAGGCCTCTTGGGAAGCCGCTTTGCGGGCAATTCGGAGGTTTAAAGCGACCTGCTCTACTTCACTTGCAAGCTTGCCCAGTTCGTCTGTTCCAACAATAGGGTGTTTTAAGTCTGTGTCGCCCTTTTGAAAACGCTGAAACCATTCTGTAAGCTGTTTGACGGGCAAAATAAATATTCGCCATTGTATCAAAAGCGCAACCGAAAAAATCAATAACACCAGAACAATCAGCGAGATACTGATGCGTTTCCAGAGATTGTTTAAATCCGAAAGCATATACGATGTATCGTACATCACCTCCACGGCGCCCAGAATATTATTGTCGTCATCCAGAACCGGCAGTACATAGCTGTAAATATGATACTGTCCAAAATTCTGCATAGAGCCTTTCGGTGTTTTTTCCTCCGCCACTTCCCTGAAGAAGGATATGTTTTTTTGCTTCCACTCCGAAAAACGTTCTGTGATCGCCAATATGTTTCCATTGGGATCGGAAATTGAACATCCCTGCAATCGTTCTCTTTTCTGGAAAGTGTCCACCAGTCTTGTTGCAAATTTCATATCATTATTCAGGAGTATATTATGTGCAGATAATTCAAGGCTTTCCGCGACGGCACGCGCTTTTCTACGCAACTCGTCCATCTGTTTTTTTTCTTCGTAGCGGACCTGAATAACGCCAAAGACCGTGAAAACCACAGTTACAATGATCAATAAAGGCAAAATGAATAATAAGAGTATCCGTCTCATGACTTGCCGCCTTCCTGCACATACTAAGTTGCAGCGATTGGATACGGGACGATATCCCAATCACGCTTGAAAGTTAAAAAAACATGGTTACACCGGCCTGATGACGTAAAATCAGGCTAAATCATGGCTTTTTACGAAAGAATAGCCCTGATAGTTCAGAGCAAGACAGCTCTCACCAGTATCCCATTAGACGCCAACAAGCGTATCGCCTGTTCTCGTTTGTCGCATTTGGGATACGAAAATGAAGCGGTATCCTGCCGCCGCGCCCGGTTCGTATTATTCACTTGCAAAGCAATATAGTGTTTTTATACCGTTTTTCCCTCTGCAAAACAAGCCTGAATATCAACAATAAAATTTTTTAATTCTTTTTCACAAAAAGAGTTATGGATTTTTGGAAAAATTTTAGTTGACGACGTGCATCTTTGATGTATTATTTGTATTAGTGCAAATAGTACAATCGAGAGGAAATGCAATGTATTTTGCGATAAACCCAGCTTCGGAATCACCCATTTATCAACAGATTGTTGACCAGATCAAACGGGAAATCGCTCTCGGTCGGCTGTCTTGCACCGACAAAATCCCCACGGTGCGTGAATTGGCCGCTCAACTGATAATCAACCCTAATACCATCGCCAAGGCTTATCGAATCCTTGAACAGCAGGGTATTGTCGTGACGCGCGTAGGCTCCGGGACGTTTGTTTCCGAAGCTGGCAGTTCGCTCAGTCAGGATGCCCGCAAAACATTGGTCTGCGGCAAACTCGAATCCGCCGTGGTGGAGGCGGTTACACTGCAAATTCCAAAACCAACGGTCTGTGAGTGGTTTGAAGCGTTATTGAACCAATTTCTTTTCCGCAACAGTGAAAGGAACTGATGTTATGTACGAGTATCCGATTTGTATTGAAGGCATAGTCAAGTATTTTGACGGACGATGTGTCCTCAACGGCATTGACCTCAAAATCCCCCGCGGCAGTATCTATGGTCTCCTGGGCCGTAATGGCGCGGGCAAAACCACTCTGATTCGTATCCTGCTGGGCTTGGAAGAACCCACGCGGGGTCAGGCTCTTGTCTTTGGCGCACCGGGCCGACAACTAAGCGACCGGCAGAAACACAACATCGGATACGTCGCTGAGGGGCATCACTTAATCGGATATTATACGCCGTACAAACTGATGACAACCTGCCGGGATATGTGCGGCAAATGGGACACGACCATCTTTGACAAACTCCGCGACCTGTTCAATATCCCGATGGACCGCAAAATCAAACAGCTCTCCACCGGTATGCGGGCGCAGCTCAATCTGACGACTGCCTTGGCGATGGACCCGCAACTGCTGATTCTCGACGACCCGACGCAGGGTCTGGATACGATTGTTCGGCGGCAGTTTCTGGAGCTTGCCATCGAAGTTATCCAAAAGGAAGGACGCACCATTCTGTTCAGCTCTCACATCCTCGGCGATGTCGAGCGCATTTCCGACCGCATCGGCATTCTGGTCCTCGGTAATCTGCTCGTCGATTGCGAACTGGAGGAATTAAAACGGCGGATTCGCAAATTCCGCGTGATTTTCGCCGATACGCCGCCGGAAGATTTGTATTTAACCGAAATCATCCGCGTCGAACGGCGCGGCCGGGAATTACATCTGACCGCGGCCAACTGGAATGAACAAAAACAAAAACTCATTGAGACCTTCCGCCCGCAAAGCGTCGTTGAAGTCCCGATGAGTCTGGAAGATATATTCGTGGAATGTACAGCGACCGCAAACGGCAGCGCCGCATCAATACTGGAACAATAAAATCAGGAGCCAAGGATTATGTGGACCTTATTCAAAAGAGAATGTGAAGATGTATGGTTTTATCTGATCGCCGCGATTTTGCTTGTCGGCGGCTCGATTACCTGGGCTGAACTTCTGGCGGCCCCCGACCACCAGGGCGATTGCATATTAGGCGGATTCCTATTCGGATATGTTCTGCTGTGCATTCTTTTGCTCGCCGTCGGAGCCAATCGTATGGTCTTCGACCGCGCAAACGGCATCTCTGTCTTTTATACCGGCCATCTGACCACCCGCGGTCAGTTTTTCATAGTACGGCTTTTGCTGGGCGCGCTGTTTGCCGTCTTATTTTATATCCCTTTCGCATACTGGTTTCTCTGGAGGTTTCTACGATGGCGCGTCACGTTACCCGAATATCCATCCGTGTGGAAATTTGGCGGCATAATGGTTTTTCTGCTTTTATTTCTCCTGGCCTGCTACAACCTGGGCTTGAGAATGGGACTGTACAACAAGAGAATAATTTACACCATCGGGACCGCCTGTTTGGGCGCAATATTTTTGTCTTTCGTTGTGCTTAAAGGTTTTGGTTTCGAAGCGACCGTTATACTTCTTATTCTGAACGCAACGATGATTTATTCAACGTGGCGCGACTATTCTGCAATCGCCTTATAGGGCAGGAGAAACATGGTTATGAAAACTCGAAAAAAATTACTTTATGCCATGGCCGTCGGATTTGTGGTCTTGTTTTCCTGGAACATCATACTGTCCTGGCTCAACTTTTACTGTAATATGGTCATCGCTGATAATGCCTGCAATGCTGATTCAGCGACAGCCGGCGCACCGGCTGTCATCAAAATGCAAGAACCGAATGAATTGGTCAATCCGGCAATGGTTAATTCAGACTATCAAGCGGGCGGCCTGATTTGCTATTTTTATCGAAATGACTTCTTTGCTTTTCGTTCAATGGGTTTTTTCGAGCAGCTTAAATTGTTCCTCGATGAGTCATCCTGCTATGAGTTTCGAACACAGCCCAGGCATAAGCTTGTGTTTGTCTATGACAAAACACTCCGGCAATTAGTCGTTCGGGAAATCGAGGATAATTCCGAAAATACGATACAGAAAATCGTCGGTTATATCGGCCCCAAAGGGTACTTCGACCAAAAAAATCCCGGTCTCGGGACCTTTGAAAAGCCGTTGTTTACCCACTATGACAACAACCTTATTCAGGATACGAACACGATTTCGCGGTTTCTTTACGACGCCGGCCGCAGCCGGTTTTATCGCATAGAAATGAACGCGCCGCAAAAAATAATTGCTAAAGGCACCTATTATGAGGTTCAACTGAATACGATTCAGGTTGTCGAAGGGCCAAAAGTGGAACAATCCGAATGGCGTCCGGCGAAAATCGGCCGTCGTATATTCGGAGCTGCTGACGACGGTTTTGTTTACAGCGCTTTGCGTTTGGAGTGGAATCCTCCCCGTCGCGTCGAACGCGAACCTTCCCCCGATTCGCAAGAAACTAACGAAAGAAATGTTCAGATAACAGAGTCGCCAAGGTCGTGGACATCCAAGCCCGGGCTTTTTGTGCTGCATCAGGACGGCAGAATTGACTATGTGGACGGTGAGTCTCTGAAGGTGGTTAAACATGCCGGCTTTCTGCCTGAAATCGGCTTCTATGAACATTCCCGTTCCCGCTGTCTCCGCAATATGGCCGATTATGAGGTGATGGGCCTGTACGACCCCAATGGTTTGCATCTTGGAACCGCTGTTGCCGCCGCCAGTCGTGACAGCATTATGACGACCCTGGATTTTTATGACGCCAAGGGAAATCTTCGCGCCCATAAATCACTTGGCGGCGATAACAATTCAAATTACACTTCAAGCGTCAGTCTTATGCAGGAGGTTATTCCTGACGGCGCTCCTGCGCTGACGATCAGATACTTGCTGGAAAACCTGCAATCACCGCTGCTGCGTCTGCTGGATATGCCCGCCGCCCGCTTTATCAACCCGATAAATCAATATTCCACTTTGTTTGTCCGGCCCGCCAGCCTCATCGGCCTGATGAAAATTGAACTGGACCGAGTTGACTTCTGGAGCCAACTGCTGGTTTTGATGCTGCCGTCGCTGGCAATCAGTATCTGGCTGGCTTTTGCGGCTCGTCGAAAAGCCGCCCTGCTCGGCTGCGATACGTTGGCTAAAGATGCCTGGTTTATTGCTATCCTGGCCTTTGGCATCCCGGCTTATATCACGTTCAGCCTTATGCTGCCGAAGGAACGAATGATTACCTGCGCCAACTGCGGCAACCTGCGGCGGGTGGAATTTGATGTGTGCCAGTCCTGCAAACGCGACTGGCAGAAAACAAAAACGCTCACCACTCCTCCCGACTGGTCCGTCAGAGACTTGGCTAAAACCGCTGCGGATAATCCGCCCGTTTCCTGAAATTAGAAGGTAATCTCGAAATCTTTGAGACGGGAATTATAGACCATCGGCGAGATATCGATGTCGCGGATATGGCCTCCGAAATAATCCCGTATCTTCGTAAGGCAATTTTGAATGTCTTCTTCTTCGCCTTGTATAACGGTCTCGACCGACCCATCGGGCATATTGCGGACATAACCGGTAATGGGAAATTCCGACGCGATTCGCTGCGCGGTATAGCGAAACCCCACGCCCTGCACACGCCCCTTGAAAATGATATGTCTGGCCGCCTGCGACATATTTACATTGTAAGAGGGAAAGGAAAAGTTGTAAAGGCAGACAAAAAAATCAATACAACAACCGTCCCCTCTTTCCTCATTAACGGCTATCGACTGTAAATTAACCGCCGTTTTTTTGGAAAGTGCAGATAATTAAATAACTTCAATTTATGGGTAATATTCCAGATGAAAATATAAGTAATACTCCCCACAGCAACATCTGGCCTTGGACTTTTATTGGGTTATGGGACGCAAAAAAGGGTGAAAACCTGTAGACACCCCAAGATGAATCAGGTAAAATGGCTCATCAAAAGGTTTAGGGCTGGAAAAAACTATGTGGAATAGAAAAAAAAGGATTCCGGTTATTGTTTTACTTGGAGTTTTGTTGACAAGTTGTTTTGAGGGGTCTCCGGGTAAAGAAGACAGATCGCCGCTGGATGAGTTGCCGGCGCATATAAAACAGATAACACACTTTGGCGAGAGAGCCGATTGGTCGCACAACGGAAAACGCATTTTGTTCCTCGCGAAGACCTTCGGCGACGTCTATGAAGTGGAAATAGAGACAAAGATCATCCGCCCTGTGACGCACCACTACTACCATGAAGGCTACACTCGGGCACTGTACTTGGCCAACGGTGACATTCTGCTTTCCGGGGCGCGGCAATTCGACGCTAATAACCCTTTGGCAAGTCGAAGCGAGAAGAACGCAGAGTTGTGGGTATTAAAAAAGGACCTTTTAAGCGCTGCCGTTGCGCTTGGCGAGAAGTGTTCTGAAGGCCCTGCTGTTTCCCGCAAGTATATGCGGATTGCCTGGACGCAGGGCGGCGCTTTCTACCTGGCAGACGTAGTGTATAAAAACGGCACACCAGAACTGGCAAACAAAAAAAAGATTTTTGATAAGCGGGACTTGCCGTTTGAGTGCGAGGGCATAGAAACGCAGAATTTTCGGCCGCCGAATGAAAAAGAACTGACCTTCACCGCCTACGACCCCAAGAACACGGAAGTGATGGGACTGGATATCGAAACGGGCAAGGTGGTCAATTATTCTCTGGCTGTGGATCATAATCAATATGATGAGCCGGAAGGAATTTTTCCCGACGGCAAACACACGCTGGTTGAATGCGACAAGCACAGCGGCGGCAAGGGAACACAATACATTGACCTCTACAAGCTGGCCCTGGATGGCTCCGGACAGACGGAACGTCTGACGTTCTTTTCAGATTATCCCGGCTATAAGGCTACCAACCCCGTGGTGAGCGACGACGGCCGGTATATGGCGTTTCAGGTCGCCCAAAAAGGCGATCTGGCCGGCGTGGGAAGAGGCATCCTGGTCTTCGATTTAGAGAGGTATGAGAAGACGAAAAACTCGCAAGGCAAATAGTCGATAGTTCATAGTTGAGATTTGAGAGGGCTTTCAGCGGTTGACTTGTCAGGTACGGCGGGAAGCTCCCGAATGGGAATCGGGGGCTGATTTGGCTGCGGTTGCGGTCGCGAACCAGTTTCAGCAGGCGCAACATCAATCGCCCGGATTTCGGCGGCCAGCGCATCATCGTCGTCAACTTCCGCCTCTTCTTCAACCTGCGCCCCTTTGGATGTATCTTCCTGTAGTTGCTCAGCCTGTTCGTCTGCTTGTGCTTCTTTTTCTCGATGAGCCGCAGCCTGTTGTTCGGCCATCTGGCGCGAGAAGATTGCTTCCTGCACGGCCTGTTCGGCTGGGATGTCAGTAAGGGACTTCAAATAAATCGCTCCTTTGTTTTCGGCCTGTTCAACAGAAATCAACTGGTTGCGAATCAGTTCCAGCGTTGCCAGAAACAGCCCAATCATCACCAGCCGATTGGTCTTATCCTGAAAAACCTTTTCAAAGGTCATCGGACCTTCAGTCTGAAGACGATGCAGCACTTCAATCTGGTATAAATCGATCGGCGTCTCATCGGCAATACGGCTATAATCGGCCAGGTGACCGCCGGTGGCCTTCATAATCGAATCAAAGGCCTCCAGCAGTGTCCAGATGCTCACCTGATCCAAATCCACTTCCGGCTCGTCATCGCTTTTCAGGCTCGACAGGATGGCGTCGGGCCGGGTAAAACGCTGTTGTCGCTGTTGGGCGGCATCGGCCAACAGATTGGCCGCGTCCTTGATTCGCTTATATTCCAGCAACTGCCGCACCAGCTCGACCCGCGGGTCCTGGACGTCGGCCTGTTCGCCTTCCCCAGTCTCCGTCTGCGGCAGAAGCATCGCCGACTTGATTTCCATCAGCGTCGCGGCCAGCACCAGAAAATCGCCGGCCAAATCAATATCCAGCACTTGCATCATCTCAATATAATGCACATATTGCTCGGTAATGCGGGCGATGGGAATGTCGTAGATATCCACCTCTTCCCTGCGAACCAAGTACAGCAGCAGGTCCAAAGGACCGGCGAACACTTCCAGATTGACACGATATTCGTCCATCATCTCCCCATTGCACGCAGGCCGACGGCTTTGCGTACCTCATCCATCGTCTGTCTTGCGATGGCTCTGGCGCGGGCGGCGCCGTCGAGCAGAATTTTCTCCACCCGGTCGGGATTGTTTTCCAGTTCCTGCCGTTTGGGGCGGTAAGGGCGGAATCGCTCGTGCATCAGTTCGACGAGGCGTTTTTTGGCTTGGCCGTAGCCGATGCCGCCCTTTTGATATTTCTGTTCCCATTCTTTGGTTTCTTCCGGACTGGCAAAAAGTTTCAGCATCGCAAAGACGTTGCATTTGTCCGGGTCTTTCGGGGCCTCCACCGGCGTGGAATCGGTGACAATGCTCATCACCTTCTTCTGGACACTGCTTTCCGGCTCGAAAACCTCTATGGTATTGCCGTAGCTTTTGCTCATTTTGCGTCCGTCAATGCCCGGCACGACGGCCACCGTCTCAAGAATGTGGTCTTTGGGCAGCGGGAAGATTTCGCCATACGCATTATTGAACCGCTGGGCGATATCACGAGTTATTTCCAGATGCTGTTTCTGGTCGGCCCCCACAGGCACTAAGTTGCTTTTAAATATCAGGATGTCCGCCGCCTGCAATACAGGATACGTAAACAGGCCGTGGTTGGGCGATAATCCCTGCGCGACTTTATCTTTATACGTTGTACACCGCTGCAACAATCCCAGCGGCGTGACGCAGGAGAATATCCACGTCAACTCCGTCACCTCCGGCACATCCGACTGCCGCCAGAAGATGGTCTTTTTCGGGTCCAGTCCCAGCGCCAGATAATCCGTCGCTACCTCAA
>CAZWMN010000025.1:0-40190 GCA_964635075.1 uncultured Pirellulales bacterium
GCCTGAAATATGGTTCCCGGTCTGGGTTTCGTCACTGCCGCCGGCATCAGGGGAGCTTTGCAGGGTCTTGCCCAATTCGGCTCTCGATAAAATCGTCCCGTTGGCCGAAATAAGAGCCAGCAAAATCGCAAACTCCGCCCCTGTCAGTTCCACCGGCTGTCCTTCCACAAACACCTGCCGGGCGGCGGGAAATATACGCACCGGTCCAACCGACAAGACCTGCTTGACCTCTTTGCCCTGCGGATAGGCCCTTCGCAGCACTGCCTCCATTCGAGCCAGAAGGACTTTAATGCTGAAGGGTTTGGTGATATAGTCGTCGGCCCCGATGCTCAAGCCGACAATAATATCCGTCTCGCTGTCCTTGGCGGTCAGCAGAATAATCGGAATGTGCGAGGTTTCAGAGTCATTTTTCAGTTGGGTCGTCAGGCGGATGCCCGAAATATCCGGCAAAAGAATATCCAGCAGGATGAGGTCGGGCTTTTGAAGCTTAACGGCGCTGAGGGCCTCGGTGGCAGTCTGGGCGGTGCGGACACTGTACCCTTCCGGCGTCAGACTCATACTCAGCAGGTCCAATAAGTCCTTCTGGTCATCGACAATCAGTATCTGGGCGTTCATAATTGGTTCACAAAAGTCATTCCGCTTTGCCGCCGTACTATTTATCGGCTTTTCGGGATAATTGGTTTACCAAACGTCTGTATAAAATAAAAAACCGCTCTTGCAAGCGGTCTTTGTGAGAAAGAGAGAAAAAAAAGCAAAAATCAGTTCGTAATGGCTCTCCAGGTCTGGTTCAGTTCCTCGATCATTCCAATAACTTCCTGAATCATCTGGGGGTCTTTTCGGATATTGGCTTCGCTCAGATGCCGCTGCATAAAAGTATATAATGCCCGGAGATTCTCGGCGATCTGCCCGCCTTTCTCCATATCCAGAACCGTATTCAATTCAAAAAGAATGTCTTGGGCGCGGGCAATATGATTGCCTTTGGCGGTAAAGTCATTCTGCCGCAGGTCCTGAATCGCCTGACGGAGAAATTTAATGGCTCCGTCATAGAGCATCACGATCAGTCGTCCGCGATTTTGTGTGGTCACCGCGGTTTCCTGATATGCCTGAAATCCGTTCATATCCGCCTCTCTGGTTTGACAAACTGATGAAAAAAGCGGTGATTAGAAGCACGCGGGTTTGGACAGAGTATATTGGCTATAAAACTGGTAAGGATGGCCGCGGCGTCAGCCGCGGCCATCCAAAGCAAGCAGCTTATACGGTTCCAAACCGCTTACCGCAGCAGGTTCAGAGCCATCTGCGGCATTGTATTGGCCTGCGCCAACATCGCCACACCGGCCTGAGCCAGCACCTGGTTTCGCGTCAGGGCCGCCATTTCGGTCGCTACATCCACGTCCGAAATACGGGACTCAGCGGTCATCATATTCTCGGCCTGGATATTCAACACCTCGTTGGTGTTTTCCAGACGGTTCATCATATAACCGAAACTGGCACGGGCGCTGTCTTTCCGCTCGATGGCCGTGGTAACCTTGGCCAGCGCGTCCTGCGCGTCGGTTCCATCCGTCCCGGCAATGCTAATCGTCGCAGCGCTGTCAATCAGGGCCGTTGTGCGAACATCCACTGAATTGACATCGATTGTGGATCCTTCGCCGAAATGAATGCTGTTGGTTCCGGCGGCGCTGTTGAGCATGTTAATGCTGTTAAACGTCGTGGCGCCGGCGATTTGGTCGATTTCATCCATCATCTGCTGGAACTCATTATTCATAATGGTTCGCTGCTGCTCGGAATACGAGCCGGTGGCTGCCTGTTCGGCCAATTCTTTCATCCGAATCAGCGCCGAGTCGATGGTGCTCATTGCGCCTTCCATCGTCTGCAGCATACTAATCGCGTCCATCGCGTTTCGTGCTCCCTGCTTGATGGTGGCGATATCCGCACGCATTAATTCGCGTACCGCCAGTCCCGCCGCATCGTCCTTGGAGCTGTTGATCCGAAGTCCCGAAGACAACCGCTCGATGGACTTGGCCAACTTATCGTAACTTTGACCCAGATGTCGTGCGGCGTTTTCCGCCATAATGTTGCTTTTAATTGCCAGCATGTTTGTGACTCCTTAAATTAAGGTTTTAGGGTAGCCCTGTCAGGCCTTTATTTTTTCGAATGAACCACACGGGTCCAATCGGAACATTATCCATTATCGCCGGCAAAATTATGCACTTAAGAGTCGAAAAGACGAGGTTTTGAAGGTTTACGGCAAGGACCGATATTGCACCGGCCGGTGAAAGTGAAAGCGGGCTTTGTCAAAAGAAAAAAATAATGCCAAAAAAAAATTAGACGTCTCTTCAGATGTCTTGCAAATTCGATATATCCCTTTTTATGGCGATTAGAACCGGCATAACTTCCCCCCGTCTGCGTCCGCTCCAAATGAAAGTCCCGGAGCTAACCACAAAAAACCTCTTTTTATCACCCCTTCTTCGCCAATAAAAAAAGGGGGCGTGCTTTCCTGCATGTCCCCTGAGTTTTGTTGCCTTTTCCCGGGAAAAACGCCGACGTCTATGCGGAGATTTGCCGCCACGCCCCTGCCAGGTCTTCAAGTATGGCAATCAGCCGATCCAAAACAGCGATGTCATTTTTCATATTGACCTGACTCAACCTTGTCCAAATAAAGGTATAAACAGAACGCAGACGATTCGAGATTTCACCGCCGAGTTCCATATTCAGCGAGGCGTTTAACTCGAAAACAACATCCTGGGCTCTGGCCAAAAAGACGCTCTTTTTCGCATAATCCCCATTCTGCATACCGACACGGGCCTGCCTGAGAAAACGAATCGCGCCGTCATACAACAAAACGATAAGTCGCCCCTGATTTTGGGTAGTGACGGCGGTCTGCTGATAGAGCATTGCGGCATTCATCGTGATTCCTTCTTTACCTGACGAATAGACTCTTTCCGATTTGTCAGCTTTGTCTCCATAACGAGGGCGACCGAACCCGGTCAAAGCCCGGCCGCCCTTCTATCATGGTAAGAAGTCTTCCGCGTTATGTGCGAAGCAGATTCAATGCCATTTGCGGCATCGCATTGGCCTGCGCCAGCATCGCCACACCGGCCTGAGCCAGCACCTGGTTTCGCGTCAGGGCCGCCATTTCGGTCGCTACATCGACGTCCGAAATACGGGACTCAGCGGTCATTATGTTCTCAGCCTGGATATTCAACACCTCGTTAGTGCTTTCCAGGCGGTTCATCATATAACCGAAACTGGCACGGGCGCTGTCTTTTCGCTCAACCGCCGTGGAGACCTTGGCCAACGCCGCCTGCGCGGCGGTTCCATCCGTTCCGGCAATGGAAATCGTCGCAGCGCTGTCAATCAGGGCCGTTGTGCGAACATCGACCGACTGAATCTCAATGGAGGATCCTTCGCCGAAATAAATGACGTTGCTGCCGGTGGCGCTGTTGAGCATGTTCATGCTGTTAAACGTCGTGGCGCCGGCGATTTGGTCGATTTCCTGCATCATCTGCTGGAACTCATTATTCATAATGGTTCGCTGCTGCTCGGAATACGAGCCGGTGGCTGCCTGTTCGGCCAATTCTTTCATCCGAATCAGCGCCGAGTCGATGGTGCTCATTGCGCCTTCCATCGTCTGCAGCATACTAATCGCGTCCATCGCGTTTCGTGCTCCCTGCTTGATGGTGGCGATATCCGCACGCATTAATTCGCGTACCGCCAGTCCCGCCGCATCGTCCTTGGAGCTGTTGATCCGAAGTCCCGAAGACAACCGCTCGATGGACTTGGCCAACTTATCGTAACTTTGACCCAGATGTCGTGCGGCGTTTTCCGCCATAATGTTGTTTTTAATAGCTAACATCTTTGTTTCTCCTTACCATTGACAGGTTTTGTTGCTGGATTTCACTTCCGATAAAACCTTCGACTTTATTGTCCGTCTTCCCGCATTATCGGAAGACCTTTGGGAAACTTGAGCTTTTTTTACGTCTGGTAATCAAAAGGCGTCGTAAAATCACACGTCATCTCTTATTCGCAGAACTATTATCGGAAATGACGCCCAAAACTTTATATCGGACGTGAAAAAATTTAGCCCTCGAATTTATTCGAGGGTTATTTTTTGTCCAATCCGTCCATTGAAGCCTGCCCCCGCGACTTGTCGCGTCGAAACAGAAGCGGAGCTGCGCAAGCAGCCCGATAAGTATTTGGTAGGGTGGGCTCTTAGCCCACCGTTTTTCCAACGTAGCTCAAGCATCCCTGCTTGAGATTTTCTCCCCACCGGGTAGCACCTACAAACGCCAGCTTGTGGGTGGGTTGTCATTCCGAATCCCCCTTTATGGGGGTGAGGAATCTGCTTATTTACCCGCCGAAGCTTGTCCCCGCGCAGGCGGGGAGCGACTCCATAATTTTGCTTTTTGCTTTTTGATATTTTGTTAAATATGCTCGTCCCAGCGAAAGCTTATTAAGCGCAATATCAAGGAGGCTCCTCTCTACCTCCCATTCCAACATCTTTTTAGCCCGTTTCTTCACATCCTCTATCCGTTCCAACCCAAGCAGCAAATCACAATACTGATACCCCCGTTGCGAATACAAATAGAGATATTTCGGCTGCCATTCTTTCTGCATCCCCTCAGCCTCTTCAAAAAGCCTTTTTGCTTCAACCACTCGTCCCGCCCGATGCAAAGCGTGGCCAAGTGCTGTGCGGCTTGTTACTTGCTGGGTCCATTCCCTGCTTCGGTTGGCATATTCCACACTCCTTCGCCCGAATTCAATCGCCCTACTGCACGAAGATCAAAACCCGCTAAGCCTAGTACAAATGCTGTGGCATCATCTGTCAATCCATCCGCAGGTTTATTCCACAGCGTCTCAAAAAAGCATGCCACTGCCCCCAAATCCAGACCAAATGCACCAAGTTGCTTTACACTGTATGCTCTTTCGTATCTTCTGATTCTTCTCCAGTACACATCATCCAGCACCTTTTGATACTCCCCCGCCAGACAGCCGTGATACACCGCACGAAACAACGGCTCCATCTCCTCCAACTTATCAGGTAAAAATTTATTATACAGTTTCCCCGGCAAACTCTTGTAATACTCGTACAGCCGACGATGCCCTTCTTTCCACATCTCCGGCCGTTCCTTCTTTAACCTTTCCCCAAAATGCTCCCTCACCAATGGATGACCGTCCAGCACGCTTGGATCGTCCTCCTTTGCCAGAAGCCTTACGTCTCTCAGCCTTTTAACTGCAAATTTCCACTTTGCATCACCCAGCCCCGCCAGATTTCCCGTCAATCCCTCAATCGCAGGTTCCGCCTTCAAGACTTCAGTCGCTCCCATTTCCGCTGGCCTGTCAAATAGCCCCATCAGGTACAAAATATCGAGCTCTGCTGTACCCTTTAGCCATATCTCGTATGATTCCATCACGCGTTTGGCATGGCCGCCCTGTTCCTCTTCTTCCATCAGCGCTGGTACCAAATCTCTCTTGCGGATTTCCCCATTATGTACTACGAACAGATACTTGCCCAGCAACGTCAGCGCCAGTGCATGTCCGCCGAACTCTTTCGATGTCTGCTCCAACTCCTTATCCGTGCCTTTTACCCCAGTGCTTCGTAAAACCTGCTTACCCGCCTTAGGCGTCAGATTTTCCAGTTCCACCAGCTTGACCGTATGTTTTGCACATTGTTCCAGGTCTTTGACCTTCTCCCGCGTAGTAATCACGCACAGCCCGTTCATCCCGTGACAAAGCTCCCGCAATAGCACCTGTACACCCTGGTCTTTTAATCTGCCCGCCATCGGCCCCGGCAGACGCTTAAAAAAACGAACTTAAACCGCACCTGCGAACGTGCTGGGTAATACTACCGAAACACGATGCGGAATTTGGGGACTGTATCGAAGATGTCTTGGACCTTTACGAAAGGCCTTATGATGCACGGTTTCCGGTGGTGTGTATCGACGAACAGACGGAGCAGTTGATAGGTGAAACTCGTATCCCTTTATCTGTGCAACACGGTCAGAGAGAAAAGTACGATTATGAATACCGACGGAATGGCACAGCAGTTAATTTTATGGCTACTGAGCCGTTGGACTCATGGCAAAATGTCGATGGACGAGAAACCAAGACGATGAGGGACTGGGCATGCGAGATTCGGGTATTGCTGGACGTGGACGGTGCGGATGTGGAAAAGGTGATTTTGAGCTGCGATAATTTGAATACGCATAAGATTGCTTCCCTCTATGAAGCGTTCCCGACGCAAGAAGACAAACGCCTGCGGAATCGCATGGAAATCCACTATACTCCCAAGCACGGCAGTTGGTTGAACATGGCGGAGATAGAATTGAGTTTACTGACCCGGCAGTGTTTGCAACGGCGAATTCCGGATAGGCAGACATTACAGCAGCAGGCTCAGGCGTGGTATGAAAAACGGAATGTGAAACAGAAATCGGTAGATTGGCAATTTACAACTGAAGATGCAAGGGTTAAACTTAAAAGACTATATCCACAATTTTAGCTATGACAGAGTACTAGCTCATCGGAGAAGGCAGCAATTGGGTTGCCGCGGATATCGTCGGAACAGTCCGCGGGTCAACCATCAGTTCGACATACGAGGGCTCCAGCGCCGGCATCCACGTCACGCCGCCATCCGTACTGACTTCAGTAAAGATGTCGAAGAAGCTGTCTATCATATAACCGCCGGGGATAGGTTTGATACGTGTCTGGCCGCTGGACAACAAAGTGGGGCTTTCGCGAATCATCACGCCGGCAGGCAAGGTGCCGCCGGAAATGTTCATCGCCATTGCCTGCGTTTGGTACAGGTCCTCGCCGCCACTGGTACTGACATTAGGTCAGCCGAACGACATTGGCCGCCCCTGCTGTGACGGGTTGGCAAGTCGAACCGCCATCTATTGAAATTTCCATCTCCACCTGCGAACTAAACGAATGAGTAATCGGTTTTCCGGGAGATGGAGGCATTGTGGACTGCGTGAAGGCCCGCTCGCACCAATTCCTGATGATGATTCCACTGGGAAAAATGATGTACGACTCGGCGGAACCGACATTCATTCCATTGGGAGACGGCATCAGGCTTGTCGTGTAAAAATATGCCTGGGCCGGACAGGATACCACGATAACAATAAAGAGACAGCTTTTTTCATAACCACTCTTTTCCGTCATAAGACGTATTGTTCTTCCAGAGAGAAAATGTGTGCATGGTTGGCAGGTTTGCAATGCGTACAGCCGGACAGGGTTTTATCACCCCCGCCCTATGCGGGCTTCCTAAAGGCGACATGCTCCGATGCGTCCATTTCTCTCTATTACCCTACGAAAGAAACCCTGCAACTCTACTCGGCAATTTGACTGATGCCTCCCACGCGCACTTTAAACGTAATACAGCCAACCCGGTTGCTTGGCGCCATAAACCGTATTTCATCATGCGGATGTGCCATTCCAAAGGAAAAAGGTAATCGTTCGCAAAGCCCCAAAAATCAAAAAAATCGCGAGATATACAATTACCTGCTACAAAACGAGTTATGAACGACCAAGGATGCCGTCATAATAAGGTAAAATATTCGGGATAAGTCAGTAACAAAAAAGGGCATAATCCGTCTTAAATAATAAGACTATATAGCTATTGGAAATAGAGGTGATTTGAGATAAAATTCCCGTGTTCGATACACACAAAATGAAGATAAATTTAGTCCTTTTTCTAAAAGATTGTTAATAAACGGAAAGGGTGACTTGTGGCCAAAAAAAGTAAAAAAATCGTATGGTGGATTATCGCCATCATTATCGTATTATTCGTTTCCTGCCGACTGATTCATAAAAAATCGCCGAAACAGGCCCCAATCACGGTCCGGCTGGAGACTGTGGAGCGGGGACAACTGCAGGAATTTATCAGCGCTCCGGGAGAAATTGAGCCCAAAATCCAGGTCGAAATCAGCGCCAAGGTTTCCGCACGCATGGAAGAACTGCCTTTTAAGGAAGGTGACCGCGCCAAGGCTGGAGATTTAATCATTCGGCTGGACTCCAAAGAGTACGAAAGCCGCCTGAAAAGTACCGAAGCCGCTTACAAGGCCCAGCAGGCCCAGATGGAAGTCACCAAAGCCCAGATTGTCGTTCGCAAGTCTCAGTTAAAAGGCTCTACCGCCTCACTGGAGCAAGCCAAGAACGATTATATGCGACAAAAACAACTCCTGGAAACGCACGATATCAGCCAGAGTGTTTTTGAACAGGCCAAGCAGAAATATGAAGAAATACAATCCCAGTACGAATCAGCCGCTGAGCAGATTCGTGCCGAGGAGCTGGGCATCGCGGTGGCCGAATATAACATAGAAGCCCAGAAAGCGCAAATCGACGAAGCCAAGGAGGCCCTTGAATATACCACGATTCGTTCGCCGATTGACGGGGTCGTGACGCGGATTAACGCCGAGGTCGGCGAGATGGTTATGACCGGCACAATGAACAACCCCGGCACGGTGATTATGATTGTGGCGGATTTGTCAAAAATGCTGCTGGTGGCACAGGTGGACGAGGCGGACGTGGGCAAAATCCGCGTCGGTCAGGAGGCGAATATCCGCGTCAAGGCCTTCTGGGACCAGGTCTATCGAGGCAAAGTGGACCACATTGCCCTGACCTATGATGAGTCCAGGAGCACAGGAACCAAGTATTATCGCACGGAAATCCTGATTGAAGGAGACGTGAACAAACTGTACACCGGGCTGACGGCGGACGTGGATATCTTTACGCAAAACCACACGGGGGTTCTCAAGGTGCCCAGCCAGGCGATACTGGCGCGAAAGACCGACGACCTGCCGATGGAAATTCGAAATAATCCGCTGGTCGATCCAAATAAGACCGATGCGACGGTGGTGTTTCGGTATATCAGCGGCAAGGCGGTGGCGACACCGGTAAAGATTGGACCGGGGGATACGACGCACATTATTATTGAGCAGGGATTGAAGGCCGGTGAGCAAATTATCATTGGGCCGTATAAGGTGCTGGATACCCTCAAGCATGACCAGGCAGTTCGGGACGAAAAAGAAGTCGAAGCGGAAAAGAAGGCTAAAGAAAAAAAACAAAAACCAAAACCGGAGGCTGAGAAAAAGACCGCGCGGGCCGAGATAACAAGCAGGCCGCGAGTTGGGCTTACCGTTTTGAGCCAAGGAGCCTGAGTCGTGAACGAACAGCCAATCGTTATCCGGTTAAACGACATCCGGCGGGTGTATAAAGTCGGGGCGGAGCAGATTCATGCGCTGGCCGGTATCAGTCTCGAAATCCGCAAAAATGAATATGTGACCGTGATGGGTCACAGCGGCTCGGGAAAAAGTACGCTGATGAATCTGCTGGGATGTCTCGACCGTGCAACCGGCGGCATCTATGAGTTGGAAGGACAGGATACGACGCAAATGAGCAATGCCCAACTGGCGCGGGTGCGGAACGAAAAAATCGGGTTTGTCTTTCAGTCCTTTGAACTTTTGCCGCGGTTTTCAGCGCTGAAAAATACAGAACTGCCGCTTATTTATTCGCGACAAATGATCTGGAACCGGGGTCAATTGGCCCGCAAGGTTTTGGAGCGGGTTGGATTGGCGGAGCGTATCACCCACCGTCCCAATCAGCTTTCCGGCGGCGAAAAACAACGCGTCGCCGTGGCCAGGGCGCTGATTAACAATCCCGCCATCCTCCTGGCCGACGAACCGACGGGCAACCTCGACAGCAAAACCAGCGAAGAAATTCTGATGCTGTTTGGCCGACTGCACTCCGAAGGCCAGACGATTATTATGGTGACGCACGAAGCGGACGTAGCCTGTCACGCAAAACGCATCATCCGGATGCGGGACGGGAAGGTGATCAGCGATTTGCCGACGGAACAGGACGCGGTCTGGACACAGCGAAGCGGAGGGGCGAGGTGATGAACGTTCTGCTGGAAGTTCCTGTCAATTTCGTTCGGCTGGTCGGGCAGAGCATTCGCCTGGCGATAGTACAAATCTGGGTCAACAAGACGCGTTCGGTGCTGACGACGCTGGGCATTATCATCGGCGTCGCGTCGGTCATCGCGGTTATCGCCGCCCTGAGCGGACTTAAGGCCAAGGTGATGAGCGACATTGAAACCTTCGGCACCAATCGAATTTTCATCTGGCCCGACAGACCTGATACCGGTCGGTATAAAAATGTACCCTGGGATGTTATCCGGTTCAAACCCGAACAATTTGAAGGGCTTCTGGAGTATTGTCCGTCCGTATCCTGTTTTACATCTATCGATTCCGACAGGGACAGTATTCGATATAAGGAATACACCCTTGAAGGCATTCGCGTCAGCGGCATTGAGTCGGCCTGGCACTTGATTGAATCCCGCCCCGTCATTATTGGAAGGGCCTTTTCGACCATCGATCAGACCCAGGCCCGCTCGGTTTGCCTGTTGTCGCAGAAGCTTCGAGATAAACTCGGAATGAATCGGGACTGCACGGGGGAACTGGTCACCATCGGCTACCGGACTTATCGAGTATTGGGCGTGGTGGAAGAACAACCCTCGATGAGCATGCTTGGCGGCGACGGCGGGGGCAGTGAATACGAGGCGTTTATTCCGTTTCAAACAATGTATCGAAATTCAGGCAACTGGTCGTGGTTTCGGGTGATGGCCGCCAGCAAATCCGCGGATGTGTCGGAAGAAGCCAAAGCGGAACTCACCTTTTTTCTGCGCCAAAAACGTCATATCCAGCCCGGCGAACCGGAAACGTTTCAGGTACGGACCGTTGAAAGCGAAGTGCGGAAATTTCAGGAGATTGCAACGCGGTTCACCCTGGTTGCCAGCGCCGTTGTGGGAGTGTCGCTTCTGGTCGGCGGCGTGGGTATTATGAATATTATGCTGGTATCGGTGTCGGAGCGGACCCGTGAAATCGGCCTGCGAAAGGCCGTCGGGGCCGGCGCCGCGGCCATCCTGACGCAATTCCTGATTGAGGCGGTGGTGCTGTGCTGCATTGGTGGATTGGTGGGGCTGGGCCTGGGACAACTATTGACAACGGCCATCGCACACATCCCCAAGGTCAATCTCGACAAGGCTTATATCCCCGGCTGGGCGATATTGATGTCGCTGGGCTTTTCGGCCCTGGTGGGTATCTTTTTCGGTTTGTTCCCCGCGGTCAAAGCCGCCAGACTGGATCCTATTGAGGCGTTACGCCATGAATAAAAAACGGTTTTTCTTTGCGCTGTACGTCAGCTTTGGGACGGCAATCCCTTTACTTACGGGTTGTGCGGTTTTGGATACGGAGGACCGCTTCTACGAATACAAAGTCCCGGACAAAAAACTGCACACGATTGCACCGATGGAACCAAACCAATTTACGGTTGCGCCCAAACCGACGCCGGCTGAAAAAGCCGCTGTTGCCGAGCCTAATTTGCCGCCGCCCGCGGAAATGAAAATCTCCCTCGAACAATGTCGTGCAACGACCCTGCAAAACAACCTTGAGCTTCAGGCGCAATTAATTGCGCCGGCTATTGCCGCCGCTTCAGTCGGAGCCGAAGAAGCCAAATTTGAAGCGGCTTTCTACGCCAATACCGCTCTTTCGCGAACTGACTCGCCGGGAAGGCAGATAAAGCTGGCCGACGGTTCTTTCCTACCCGCCGAGGGCTCGCAGTATAAAAATACCGACACCAGTACCGGGGTGCGAATGCCGCTGCGCACCGGAGGCACGCTGGATTTCAGCTTGGCCGACTCCCGCACCCTCAATCTGGCTTCCAGTCCTGATTACGCAAGTAATTTCACTCTCTCAGTCAGTCAGCCGCTGTTGAAAAACGCCGGCCAGCGGGTCAATATGCACAGCATTCGTCTGGTCCGCTATGAAAAGCAGATTACCGACAACATGACCAAGCTCGAAGTGATTCGCGTGCTGGCTTCGGCGGACCGGGCGTACTGGCGATTATACGCCGCGCGAAAAGAACTGGAAGTCCGCAAAAAACAGCATGAGCTGGCGACTGCCCAATTGGAGCGGGCCAAACGGATGGTCTCCGTCGGCCAGACGGCCCAGGTGGAAATCGTCCGGGCCCAGGCCGGCGTGGCGCGTCAACTGGCGGCCATTATTACCGCCGAAAACAATCTGCGAACCCGTCAGCGGGAATTTAAACAAATCATCAACAGGCCCGGATTAGACATCGAAACCCCGACGATTATGGTTCCCGTCACCGAGGCCGACCCGGTACATTATGTGTTTGACACCCCCCGCCTGATTGACCAGGCCTTCGAAAATCGAACGGAATTGCTGGAGCTGGAATTGCGTATCGCCGAAGATATCAGCAATATTGACTACCTCAACAATCAGATGCTGCCGTTAGTCACGCTGGACTATACCTACAATGTCAGCGGTACAGGCCCGACCCGCAACGACGCTTATGATATGCTCAACAAAAAGAACTATGAAAATCACCGCATCGGCGTCAGTATGTGGGTTCCTCTCGGCAATGAAGCCGCCAAAAATAATCTCCGCCAGGCCCTCTACCAGAAGCGTCAGCGTCTGGCGACAAAAAATAGCCAGCGGCAATTAGTCAAGCAGGAAGTGCTCAACGCCCTCGACCAGGCCGAGGCCAACTGGCAGCAGATTCTGGCCGGCCGCCAGGACGCCCTGCTGGAAGGTGATTTGTATGAGGCGGAAGTGCGACAATTCGAAGTGGGCCTGCGAACCTCCACCGATGTGCTGGACGCCCAGACCAAACTGGCCGATGCTCAAAGCGCCGAGATTACGGCGCTGGTCAACTACGAAATTTCGCTGGTGGACCTGGCCTATGCGACGGGAACGCTGCTGGGCGCCGACAAGGTGCAATGGGAAGCCGTCGTACCGTCTGTGCCGGTACAATAATCCCATGAAAGTTATTTGCCCCTGGCCAGTCTGGAGAATTCTTTAATCAGCGCGTGGGTATATTTGCCGCATTTACCGTTGCCGATAGTTTGACCATCAAATTGAACAACCGGCACGATGTCTTTAGTCGTTACAGCCATAATCAGTTCTTCGTAATGGGCGGCCCGTGCGGGGGTCGGGGTTTTATCATCTCTGAAAGCGCGTCGCATCGAATAAAAAAGTTTCTATCGGGCCGTTATCGACCATCGTTTTCTGTCTCGATTGCCACAAATGAACCATTTGACAAAAATCCCCCGTTCATTTATCCTGTATTACAGGACGGCGATAAAAAAACAAAATGATATTCTTCCTGAAAGGAGTTTGCGATGGGAACCAAGGGAATTGAAATTGTCGGGATGGACGTCAAGGAGCTTCTGGATTTGCTCAATCGCGCGTTTTGTGACGAATGGCTGGCCTATTACCAATACTGGCTCGGCGCCAAAATCGTCAAGGGCCCGATGAAAGACGCCGTCATCGTGGAACTGGAACAGCACGCTACAGAAGAACAGGCTCACGCCCTGCTGCTGACGACTCGCATTATTCAGCTCGGCGGAACGCCGATCACAGCCCCCAAAGACTGGTACAAATTCACCAACTGCGGCTACGACGCCCCCGACGACCCGTATGTGCGGGTCATTCTTGAGCAGAACATTAAAGGCGAGCAATGCGCGATTTCCACGTATAAGAAACTGCTGGATAAAACAAAAACTGCCGACCCGGTCACTTACAATATGGTGCTAACAATTATTCAGCAGGAAGTGGAACATGAAGAAGACCTCCAGGCACTGTTGGAAGACCTCAATTTGATGGTCAAACGACACTAACTTACCGGTCGCAAATAAAAAAACGGGACGCCGCTGATCCCGCTTTTTTGTTTTTGCTGTAAAAGGTTATTTGCCTCTGGCCAGTCTGGAGAATTCTTTAATCAGCGCGTGGGTATATTTGCCGCATTTACCGTTGCCGATAGTTTGACCATCAAATTGAACAACCGGCACGATGTCTTTAGTCGTTACAGCCATAATCAGTTCTTCGTAATGGGCGGCCCGTGCGGGAGTCAGGCTTTCTTCAACGATGCGCAGGCCGCAGTTTTGAGCAATTTTGACCACTACAGACCGCGTGATAGACGGCAGAATCTCCGGCCCCAGCGGACGGGTAATCAATGCTCTGCGTTTGGCATCCACGGCAAAAAATGCGCTGCCGGCCCCTTCCGTAATTTCGCCGGCATCGTTGACCAAAATCGCCTCATAGCAGCCTTTCTTTTCCGCCGCAATGCGGGCCATAACGTTGGGCAGCAGATTCAGCGATTTAATATCGCACCGCTTCCATCGCAAATCCGGATATGTGCAGACCCTGATGCCCTGTTCTTTTTCCTCCGGTTTGTCTTTCAATGGATTGAGCGTCAGGAAAAAATTGGGCTTGAGGTTGCTACCCGGCAGGTGACTGCGCGGCTCTGAGCCGCGGGTGACGTGAAAATAACATTTGGCGTCGGCAAAGCCCCCCTTTTCAAACGCAGCGACGACCTTGCTCCGCACTTGCTCTATATTAACCCCTTCAATCCAGATTTCCCGCAGACTTCGGGCAAACCGCTCCAGATGTTCATCGAGGGCGAAAATCCGCCCGTCATAACTGCGGAGCACTTCATAAACGCCGTCGCCAAAAAAAGTCCCCCGGTCCTGATAAAACGCCGCAAGCTCCGACAGCGGAATCAAGTCGTCGTTGACTATCACAAGTTCCATTTTCAGCATTTTCTCCTATGCAGACATAAAAGATTTTATATAACTGTTTTAACTCGCAAAGCACATAAAATATACTAAAAACAGGCAAAATGGAAGACTTATGGAAAATTTTGAGGGCTGCAGGATTTTTTTCTTTACAAAGTCTCTCTAACCACTACAATCACAAATCTTTATGATTTGACCAAAGACAGCGATAAGAAATAAATCGAGGAGTTACGATGTACGCGATTATCGAACAAGGCGGCAAACAATTCAAGGTCTCTCAGGGAGACGTAATCAATATTGAGCTGATTGAGGTTGCGCACGACGCCAAGACGGTTGAGCTGAATAAAGTTCTGTTCGTCAGCGACGGCCAGAATATCAAGGTGGGAACGCCCTATCTGGACGGGGCCAAGGTCATCGCCAGCTTTAAGGTTTCCGCGGCGGATTCCGTGGTCAGCGGTCCCAAGCTGTACCCGACGACATTTCGCCGGCGTAAAAACAGCAGCAAAAAAATCGGCCATCGCCAAAAATATCTCCAACTGACCATCGACAGCATCGAAGCCTAAGCAGGTTAAGACTTGATTCAAAATTAAAAAACGCCCGGTTCATCGCCGGGCGTTTTTTTATACAAATCGAACAAAACGATCGCTGCTATGTCATTTTTCCTCGAGCGTTTCTATATCCGCCAAATCTTTCTTGATCTCAACGTAACCCTCTGGTGTGCGTTGAACAACTCGAGCAACTCTTTGAAGTCGCGGGATATCTCCATAGACCTGCCTTCTGTAAAATTCCACAGCCCCGATGCGTTCTTCGACCGGCCGGCTCAGCCAGTATTCCCGGTTCTGCCGAATTTCATTATGCTCGCCCAATTTTGCTTTGTGAACCACCTTTTCCATCTTACTTTATTGTATCCGAAATCGCAGAATTTGTAAAGCAGCGAAAACACACAACAGCGGAACGCTTTTTACTTTTTCACATCGCTTTGGGCCTCTTTTGCGGATGACTCAAACAAATGCTTCCGGAAAAAGGAATCCACCAATGAAATTACCTCCGGCGTGGAAAATTCCGGGCCGCCGTGTTTGGCGCCTTCAATGGGATGGAATACGACATTCACTCCGGCCTTTTTCAGGGCACTGCAAAACAGCTCACTCTGGCCAAACGGCACTGTAGGGTCTTTGTCGCCGTGAACAATCAAGGTCGGGGCGTCGCCTTTTGACACATAACTTGTCGGGCTTACTTCTTTAGCCTTTTGGGGATTATCCAATACCCTGCCGCCAATCAGTTTGGTCTCTGCTGACTCCGGACCGGCGTGCTTCTCGTAGCCGGGCGATGTCACAAACGCCTGAAAGTCGGTTGGGCCGTAATAATCACACACCGCCTGCACAGCGCTGGAAAATTGCAGATTATCCCCCTTGTCAAAATCTTTTATATCACCGGTTGTGCCGAGCAACGCAACCAGATGCCCGCCCGCCGAGTCGCCCCACGCCCCAAAATGATTGGGGTCAAGGTTATACTTGTCGGCGTTGGCGCGAAGCCAGCGAACCGCAGATTTACAGTCTTCAATCTGCGCCGGGAAAATTGCTTCATTGCTAAACCGGTATTCGACGCTTGCCACGGCATATCCCTTCTGAACAAAACCCGTTCGTACGGCAAGACAATTTTCTTTCGTACCGCCCTGCCAGCCGCCGCCGTGAAACCACACAATCACCGGCAATCTGCCCTCCTGTTTCCGGGGCAGATACAAATCCAGCAGAAGTTTCCTGTCGCCGATTTTGGCGTACTCAAGGTCTTTGATCGCCTTTACCTCCGATAACGGGAGCATCGTTTTGGGCGGGCGGGGCTGTTGAGGAGCAGTTCTTGCGGCACAGGAGGCTAATGTCCATATCATCACGGCAATTAATATCGACGCTGAACAGTATGTAATTTTCCGCATGGTTTCTCTCCAAAATAATCTTGTTAAAATTCACACGATCTTAACCTGCCGTAAAAAAGAACACTTAATCTAAAAACATCAACTGCTCTTTGCGGGTTTTCTGAAAAGAAAAATGGTCAACAGTACGCCCAGGATAATCAGATACAGGCAGATGTTCTGTGAGACGGTTCCGCCTTTATAAATCGCCCACCAGGCGTATTCAAAGGGGTTATCATCCCGCAGCGACTCAAGATAAAAACGCACCAACCCATACGTCCAAAGCAGAGTTGCCACCACCAGTCCCGGTCTTCGCTCAGCGTACTTTCGCCAGAACAGATACATTACACCGGCCAGTAAAAATGCCCCGGCGCTGGAATAAAGCTGAGTGGGAAGGACCTTCAGGCAACGGTCCGCCCCGGTGGTTACAAGCTGTTTTTGCGTTTCCGTCAACTTGTCAAACGGTTTAAGAGCGGCGTTATACTTATCCTCCGCGCCGGCGGGAATCCAGTTCCCATCCGAAGAAAGATATCCAAAGAAATCATCGTCAATCTTTAATCGCGGCTGGGAACGGTTGCGGGCCAGGTCCGGACGCACCTGGCTGTTATACACAAACGAATCATACGGAAATCGTATGCCGACGGCCGAGTCGGTGATTTTGCCGTAGCAGCAGCCGTTGAGAAAACACCCAATCCGCCCGAATCCCAACCCGACCATCAAACCTATGGCCAGAATATCCAGATACTCCCACATCGGAAATTTTTTGCGCTGCAGGTAAAGCACCAGAAACACGATTGCCAGAACGACGCCGCCCAGAAACTCCAGCCCGCCCTGCCAGACGGCAAACACATCGAAAAAGTTTTCTCCAATCTGTTTATGATGATGGAACACATAAAACATCCGCGCCCCCACAATTCCCATCAGCATTGCATACAGCGCGGCGTTGGTAATCCATTCCGGTTTGTACCCGCTTCGCCTGGCCATTCGACCCATCACAAACACCGCTATCAAAAAGCCGACGACCATCATCGTGCCGAAACTCTTGACGGACAGACCAATCCAGGGAATTTTAAAAAGCTCGGGATACATCAGATAAGTTAATCCTGTGGTTTATAATAGTTGTTTTCGTCACAGACAATTATCTTTGGTTTATGGACTTTGAGTTCCTGGGGACTGTAGTAGCCAAAGTTGATAATAATCACGATGTCGCCCGGCTCGAACAGTTTGGCCGCGGCGCCGAGAATAATAATCTGGCAGCTGCCGGCCGGGGCGGCAACAACATAGGTTTCCACCCGCTGGCCATTGGAGATATTAGCCACCAGCACTTCTTCATAGACGTTGATGCCCGCGGCCTTGAGCATATCGGAATCAATCGCGACGGAGCCTGGATAATCGACCCTCGTCTGCGTCACCCGGCCGCGATGAATCTTTCCCTTTAACGCTTTCAAAAACATCTGCCTATTTTTCTTTCTATAAACTATAAACTATGAACTATCAACTATAAACTATTATAATTGAAACCGCAGCGGATTCAAGAAGATAAGCATATTGTCAATCAGCCGCGTTGTCCCCACCCGACAGGCCAGAGCGACAAGAGCATCCGCCGTCAGCGATTCCATCGGCTGCAATGTTCGGCTATCGACAATACTGATATATTCCGCCTGCGCACCGGCTTTAATAACAATCTGATTCATCTGCTCAATCAATTCAGTAGTTGAATTCATTCCCTGCTGCACCCTCTCTTTACAACGGCACAGGGCCTGATAAAGACAGACGGCTTGTCTGCGCTGTTCGGGCGAAAGATAGCGGTTTCGGCTGCTTATCGCAAGGCCATCCGCTTCCCGCACCGTCGGGCAGACAATTATTTCCATCGGAAAATTCAAGTCCTCGGCCATTCGGCGGATAACAGCAGCCTGCTGGGCGTCTTTTTGCCCGAAATAGGCCTTGTCCGGCAGCATGATATGAAACAGTTTTGCGCAGACGGTCGTCACCCCGCGGAAATGTCCCGGACGGGACGCTCCACACAACCCGGCAGTCAATTGTTCCACATCCACCCATGTCAGATTCTTTTGCGGATACATCTCCTCCACCGACGGTGCGAATACACAATCCACTCTTAGCGACTCACACAGACACGTATCTTCTTCAAGTGTTCTCGGATAATGGCCGAAATCCTCCGTCGGCCCGAATTGCGTCGGATTGACAAAGATACTAACGACAATACAGCCGCACTGTGAACGGGCTTTTTGAATCAGCGAACTATGACCAGCGTGCAATGCCCCCATCGTCGGCACAAAGCCGATGGTTTTCCCCTGCCGGCGGGCCTGGGCGACCGCGGCTCGAATTTCTTCTATGGTCTTCAGCAATTGCACCCGATATTCTCCATTTCAGGCAAATAATAACGAATTTCATCCGCCAGCCGCCGCACCTGCTCATCCGTCTCGCATTGCGCGGCGGATATCCGAATCACGGGGCAGGCTTTCCAGTTGTCGCAGAGTGTATTATACCAGTTCTGCTGTTGTTTGAGAAATCCCGGCTCAATGCCCTGCTCGTATCGCCGATTTCGCCGATGAATCCGCTCCAGACAATGTTCCACCGTGTCGTAAATATAAATAACCAGTACAGGAGATGCGACATTTTGCTTTTGCTCGGCGTAAATAGTTTCGTACTTTCGCAAAACGGTCGTCTCCAGCCAGCTTCGCGCATACATCAGCGCCTTGTCAAAGACATAATCGCTCAGATACACCCTGCCCGGCAAAAGCGCCTCACGCGATAACTGGCGGACGCCGCTGGAAAGAAAATACAGCTCCGAATCGAACGCCAGGTCTTTTCGCCCCGCATAAACCTGGGCCAGATATGGGTTTTTGTCGTATTCCTCAAAAATTCCCTCAGCCGAAAGATTCTTCACCAGCCCATCGACCAGCGTCGTTTTGCCGACGCCGATCATCCCGGCTACGGAAATCAGTTGCGGCCGATTGGCGTCTATCGCAAAATTACACCCATTCAATCGTTTATACAGTTCAGAAAAACTGATTTTCAGCAATGGATGCAGCCGATCCGGACAAAGCCCGCATAATCCGGCCAGGACAAAACTCCGCAAATGAAGCTGTTTATGCGGCACATAAAGCGACGGTCGTTTAATAATATCATCGCCGTACAACAATAAATCCAGGTCGATTGTCCGCGAGCCCCATTTTTCGGTTCGTATTCGTCCCAGTTGACTTTCAATCTGCTGCAATCGCATCAATAATTCGACCGGCGGCAAAGTCGTTTCCACCTCCGTCACGGCATTGAGATACTTCGGCTGCGGACGCAACGACAACGCCTCCGTTTCAATCACACGGCTGCTGCGCAACAGACGTATGCCGACAGTTTGCGAAATCGCTCTTAAAGCGGAATCAATGTATTGCTGTCGGTCACCCTGGTTAGACCCAAGACCTATATAGGCGATTGTACCGGCCATATTTGAAATTTCACAGGTTTGCGATTCTGTCCATCGCTTCTTTGACCCGTTCGGGCTGATTGAAGGCGCTGAGGCGCAGATAGCCTTCGCCGGCGGCGCCGAAACCCGCGCCGGGCGTGCCGACGACATGCACCTTTTGCAGCAGCAGGTCGAAGAATTCCCACGAGCCGACATTATTAGGCGTTTTGAGCCAGATATACGGCGCATTGCGTCCGCCATAGACCTGATAACCCAGTTTCGTCAGTGAATCGACCATCATCGCCGCGTTGGACATATACAGGTCGATAATCCGGCGTACCTGCTGTTTGCCCTGCGGCGTATAAACCGCCGCCGTCCCAAGCTGGGTGATGTAGCTGACGCCGTTGAATTTCGTGCAGTGCCTGCGGTTCCACAGCGGGGCCACTTCCACCGCTTTGCCGCCTTTGGTATAAGCCTTCAATTGCTTAGGCACAATCGTGAATGCGCAGCGAACGCCGGTAAAACCGGCGGTCTTGGAATAGCTGCGAAATTCAATCGCAACGTCTTTAGCCCCATCGACTTCATAAATCGTATGCGGTAATTTTGGGTCGCGGATATATGCCTCATACGCCGCGTCGAACAAAATCAAAGCCTTGTGCTGTTTTGCGTAATCAACCCAGACTTTCAATTGTTCTTTGGTCGCCACCGCGCCGGTGGGGTTGTTGGGATAACACAGGTAAATGATATCCACCTTCTTCTTAGGCAAGACGGGGACAAAATCATTCTGGGCCGTACACGGCAGATAGACGATTCTGGCGTAGCGGCCGCTGGCGTCGCAGTCGCCCGTGCGTCCGGCCATCACATTGGTATCCACATAGACCGGATATACCGGGTCGGTCACGGCAATGACATTGCCCAGGCCAAAAATTTCCTGGATATTACCTGTGTCGCATTTGGCGCCGTCGCTGACGAAAACTTCATCCGGCAAGAGTTTCACGCCGCGCGAGGCGTAATCGTTTTCGGCAATGGCTTTGCGCAGAAACTCATAACCCTGTTCCGGACCATAGCCGCGAAATGTTTCCCGCCGGCCCATCTGATCCACCGCTTCGTGCATCGCCTTAATCACCGCATCGGGCAGCGGTTCGGTGACGTCGCCGATACCTAAGCGAATAATGCGGGCTGAGGGATTTCCTTTGGAAAAAACTTTAACCCTGCGTTCGATTTCAGGAAATAAATAACCTGCTTTCAGTTTAAGAAAATTCTCATTAACGGTAATCACAAGCTATTGTCCTTGTTTATCTATCAGGTTGTATTATTTTGCCGCGGCGGCCAAACCTGATTTTATGCCATGTCCCGGCAATTTTATTCGGCGACAGTATATAAACACCCCCCTAAAAAGGCAAGAAAAACCGGATTTACGCTAAAATGGCTTTGTTTGGTTTTCCTGAAAGTTCGTACGTTCTGCTGCGGCGTTAACTGTCACAGACTGAATTTATTTCCTCGTCAACGCATGCCGACTATCATAAAAGATTCAATGGCCTTTTTCAACAGCCCCACTGTCCCCAGTTTCCCCACGTTTTTTTACATCTCTGGACCAATCCTGAAACTGCTTAGTAAGCAGTGCTGATGCCAATATAATCAGACCTACGACTAAAAAGGACGCCCACTTTTTCATATATTCGCCTAATAATATGGCCACAACGAAAAAACTGCCTCCAGCACACAGAAGCATTAAATACATTAGAAGGAACCACGCGGTTCCATACAATCTCTGATATTTACTTCTCCATATTCGAGCGAACACTGAGTTATTTTGTGTATTATTCTTCATCTTGGCGTCCAATCTTTTCTCGCATAGCTTATTCGACTTACGGACACAAGATACAACCAACCACCTGCAAACCGGGGACAGTCTATTATCAGTGCAAATTCGTCCGCACATAATTGACCACGTTATTAAAAATCGTCATTTCGTCGAGAGTTCCGTCAAATAATTCTAATGCCATAGCTGAGTATCTGTAACATGTTTTTCTTTATAAGGAAATTCCCTTTCAAAAACTTCAAGCTCCTCGTCTTTTATCTCGAAAACATTGTCTGCATAAAATTTGCCTGTTATTCCGTCAAGAGCCCCGTCAAATAATTCCAGTGCCATAAACGCATCAGTATTTTCACCTGAAGGTGTGGTAATTCCATAATTTTCAGCGTTTACAAAACCAAACCGTTGATAATATTTCGGATCCCCAAAAATAACAATTGCCTTAAATCCAAGCTCTCTTGCTTTTTTAATAGAACCGTTCATTAACAGTGAACCTATGCCTTTTTTTTGAAAAGGAGGCAATACCCCAAACGGCCCCATACACAAAACCTCAAATTCCTTATTTTCACCATTAATCACTTTTGCCTTCGAATAAACAATATTACCGATAACGTTATCATCATCGCATGCAACGTAACTTAATTCTTTTACAAAGGCAGGCACTTCTCTTATTTTGTGAACGATCAAATGTTCGCCGCATCCCGGCCGATATAAGTCCCAAAAAGCTTCTCTGGTTAAATACTCTACTCTTTTATAATCTTGCTTTTCTTCTAATCGGATTGAAATATTCATTATTCTATTTTTCCCTCTCTATTATCAGTGCAAATTCGCCCGCACATAATTGACAGCGTTGTTGAAAATCGTCATGCCGTCCGGTGTACCATCTTTTTGTTTCAGCCTTGTCCATCGCGGATGCTGCGTCCAGCGGATAAACCGTTCCGGGTGCGGCATCATCCCCATCACCCGCCCCGTCGAATCAGTCAGCGCAGCGATATCATCGGTGGAGCCGTTGGGGTTAACCGGAAACGGCCCCGGTTTGCCGTTTTCATCGACATAACGAAAAGCCACATACCCACCTGTTTTAATCCGTTCCAGTGTCCCAGCGTCTTTGGTGACGACTTTACCTTCGCCATGAGCAACGGGAAGATACAAACGCCGATTCGGGTCAATAAACACACATCGACTTGTCCCCGGCTGCAGATAGACCCAGCGGTCTTCATATTTGCCGCTGTCATTGTCGGTCAGGGTTGCCGGCATATCGCCGACATCGGGCCGGGCCTTGCCGTCCAGATCGGGCAATAGACCCGTCTTAATCAGCACCTGAAAACCGTTGCAGAGACCCAGAATCAGCTTGCCCTGTTCGACAAATCGGTGCAGCGACTCGGTCAGATGATGTACGACCTGATTAGCCAGGATTTTACCCGCGGCCACGTCGTCGCCGTAGCTGAAACCGCCGGGGAAAATCAGAATCCCAAAATCATCCAGCATCGACGGATTTTCGATGATGCGGTTGATATGCACCCGCTCGGCAACTGCCCCGGCCGATTGCAGGGCATACTGCGTCTCAAAGTCGCAATTGACTCCCGCCGCACGCAAAACTAATGCCTTGACCTGTTCCATATCAAATTCTTTAGCCCGAAGGGCTATCCTCAATTTTACCTTTTGAGTTTTAACTTTTAACTTTTTATTGCCACGCCAGCGGCTTTTGCCAAGCGTTCTTGAGCGTTGCAATATCGCAATCCACCACCGCCGACTGGGCTTTATTTTTAATCACCAGTCGTCCGGTCCGTGTCACTTTCCCGATTTGTCCAAACGGCAGGTTCGCCATCAGTGAAGCAAATGCGTGGAAATTTTCCGGAGCGACTTCGACAATGTACCGGCTGTTGGATTCGCTAAACAGCATTGCATTCGTCCGGACGCAGTCTTTGGCCACAGGCAACCCGCGTAAATCCGCTTCGATGCCCAGACCGCCGGCAAAAGCCATTTCCGCCAGCGCTACGGCCAGCCCGCCTTCGGAACAGTCGTGGCAGCTTCGCACAAGACCATTGACGATGGCCTCGTTGATTTTCTTCGCCGTCCGCGCTGACCGTTTCACATCCACCTTCGGCACATTCGCCCCCAGATGGCCATAGACACGATAATAATGCGACCCCCCCAGTTCGTCGGCCGTCAGACCAACGATAAACAGCAGATTACCCGGCTCCTTGGCGTCCATCGTCACACATTGGCTGACGTCATTGACAATACCCATCGCGCTAACCAGCAGCGTCGCCGGGATGGAAATCGCCGTGCCATCTTCGCAGACAAATTCGTTATTAAGCGAATCCTTGCCGGAAATAAACGGCGACTCAAAACCTGTCGCTCCGTCATAGCAGGCCTGCGCCGCCCGCACCAATGAGCCGAACGTCGTCGGACGGTTGCAGTTGCCCCAGCAGAAATTATCCAACAGTGCAATGCGATCCGGCCGTGTGCCGACGCAAATCAGATTGCGAATCGCCTCGTCGATTCCCGACAGCGCCATCCAGTAAGGGTCGATATCGCCGTAGCACGGATTCATCCCGCAGGCGACCGCCAGTCCTTTATTGCTGTGATACAGCGGACAAATCACCGCCGCATCCGACGGGCCGTCGTTGGCAACCCCCGTCAGCGGCTTAATGACACTGGCGCCCTGCACCTCGTGGTCGTACTGGCGAATAACCCATTCCTTGCCGGCCACGTTCCAGGCGGACAGAATCGCCAGCAATTCATCGTTGTAATTGGTCTTTTCCGGAATCGCAGGCTCGGACAGTTTCGGAGTGTTCCACACGGCCTTGCGGGAGTATCTGGAAAGTCCTTCGTGCAGAAATTCCATCTCTATCCGCCCAACTTCTGTACCGTGATACCGCAGCGTCAGTTGACGGTCGTCGGTAAATTGACCAATAACGGTGGCCTCTACATCTTCGGAAGCAAACAACGCCAGAATCTCGTCAATCTTGTCGGGACTGACAGAAATAACCATACGCTCCTGGGCCTCGCTGATCCAGATTTCAGTATAGTTTAAGCCTGCGTATTTGAGCGGCACTTTTTCCAGATTGACGACCGCACCAAGTTTCTCGCCCATTTCGCCCACGGCGCTGGAAAGTCCGCCCGCCCCGCAGTCGGTGATCGCATTGTACAGATTTTTGTCGCGGGCCGTCAGAATTACATCAAGCATTTTCTTTTCGGTGATGGCGTTTCCAATCTGCACGGCGTGCGAGAAAATATCCTCATGTTCGTGCGTCATTTCGCCGCTGGAAAACGTTGCGCCGTGAATGCCGTCACGGCCTGTTCGTCCGCCGACTACAACAACGTAATCGCCCTGCTGTGGATGCTTGAAGCATTTATCCCGCGGAATCAGGCCGATATTGCCACAAAAAACCAGCGGATTGGCGATATAACGGTCGTCAAAATAAATCGCCCCGTTGACCGTGGGGATACCCATCCGGTTGCCGTAATCGCGGACGCCGGAAACGACGCCCTTCATAATCCGCCGCGGATGCAATACGCCTTTGGGCACATCCGACAATTTCATATCCGGCCGTGCAAAACAGAAAATATCCGTATTGGCCACGGGTTTTGCCCCCATGCCCGTTCCCATCGGGTCGCGGATGACGCCGCCGATGCCCGTAGCCGCCCCGCCGTAAGGGTCCAGTGCAGACGGGTGATTGTGCGTCTCAACCTTAAAACAAACGGCGGTATCTTTCTCAAATTCAATCACGCCGGCGTTGTCGGCAAAAACCGAAATGCACCAGTCCTTGTTCAAATCCTGTGTTGCCTTAAAGACCGTTTCTTTAAGCAGATTATCAAAATGAATCGTTTTGCCGTCGATTTCCATATCCACGGCGCTTTTGAGCGTCTTGTGAACACAGTGTTCGCTCCAGGTCTGCGCCAACGATTCTAATTCAATATCTGTTGGTTCCCTGCCGATGCGACGGTAATAATCCTGAATCGTTTTCATCTCCGTCAGATTCAGGAACAAATCCTTTTGCTTGCTCAGTTGAGTCAGTTGTTCGTCGTTAAGCTCACGAATCGGAATATGCACCAGATTCAATTCATAAGGTTTTATATGCGGACTGGGCGGCTCGGCGTCGCTGCCGTAAATGACTTCCTCGATGCAGTCGTTGGCCAGCGCCCGTCGGCTGATGGTCTGCACTTCGTCCCTGCTGACATTGCCCGCCAGAACATATTTCCGGGCCGTGCGAACGCTGCGGACATTATCGGCTCCCATATCTTTCAAGGCCGCAAAAACCGACTCTGCCACCGGGTCGGTCACGCCGCTTTTGAGATGTACTTCAATCAGCGTTGCACGGGCCGGCCCGACGGGAACGCTCGAACGGCCGATGAAATAATCCTGACAGACGGGGTCAGCCAATAGTTCCCGCGCCGCCCGTTCGGCAAAGGCATAGTCAAAATCCGCCTCAATCAGATACACCCTCGCAAAAAAAACGTTCTCCACGGAAGAAATCGCCAGCTCGCGGATACTGTTTAACATCGCCTTGCCATAGACATCAGGAAAGCCTTGTCGGCTGGTAATCTCAAATCGCCATTGTTTCACGTGTATTCCTCATTTTTCAATCTACACTGCACCGCATTGCCGCTTCTGTGAACATTCGTGGTATCTTATACAGATTAAGACAAAAAGGGAAATGATTTTGCCCCGTTTCGCCGGAGATTCTTACATCCAAAATCGCAAAACCGGAATGCACAAAATGTCAGGAAAATTATAAAAGTCAAGAAGCCCTGAGCGTATGTGTCTTTCGCAGCCCTACCGAAAAAGAACACGTGCACTCCGGGCTTCCTGTTGGATTTCTTCAGAGACCGCCTTATTTGCCGTAGGTTGCTTTAAGCTGTTCTTCCGTGGGCATCGCAGCATAAGTTTCGCCGTTAGGCCCAATGAACTCTGTCCCCTTTCTTTTGAGGGGAATCACAACCTGCTTTCCGTCGTTTTTGGTAATTAAAAAGCCAAGCTCTCCCTGTTCATCCGCACCGGCAGCCGGCGCATAAACCAGTTTCAACTGCTCCGCCGTCGGCAGAGAGGCATACTGTTCGCCGTTAGGCCCGACATAAACGTTTCCCTGCTTTTGAAGCGTTACAGGAATTTTCGAATTGCCGCTTTCAACCCAGACGGTAACGCTGTTGGCGTTTGCCGCAGCCGAAGTCTTTCCATAAACCGCCTCGAGCTGTTCCTTGCCCGGAATCGCCGAATAATGTTCGCCGCTGGGGCCTACAAAATCAGAGCCTTCCTTGACAAGCACGATCGGCACTTTTTTGCCGGCGCTGTCGCTAATCCACACCACCGTGCTGTCCGTCTGGGCGCTTTGCGACGGCAGACCATAAACCGCCTTCAACTGCTGTTCGCTGGGCATAACTGCATAGACTTCTCCGGATGGGCCGATAAATCCGCCGCTCGAAGGAGTCAGTGTAATGGGGGTCCTTGAGCCGTTGTCGTTCGTAATCCACACCGTGATATCGGCCTGTTTGGTGGACGTTGACGGCAAACCATACAACGGCCTCAACTGCTCATCGGTAGGCAGAACCAAATAATACTCACCTTTCGGCCCAACATAATAGTCCTTCTGTCTCACCAGCGTCACCGGCGTCTTCGAACCATTATCATTGGTAATCCAGATTACAACTGTTTCCCCGACGGTCGGACTCGCAACAACCGTCGTCTCAGGCACAACCACAGTCCTCGAAGGAACCACCACCACAGGCGGCGCCACAACAATAACCGAAGATTCCATTATAACCCTTCTGTAAGGCGGATAGATTATCAACGGCCGGACCCTCGGAGGAGCAATCACAACTCGGATAAAAGAATCGTGGTCATGACCGGGACTGCGACCGCCAAAACCTGGACCCCTAGGACCACCGGGACCGGGACCATGCTCACGCGGCGCCGCATATATCACGCTATTCAGCACTGCAAATACCAAAACAGAACCCGTCCATAAAACCTTTTTGGAAAACATTTTTTTATCCTTTCAAATAAAACTGCATTATATAATTCAGAAATCCTGTACGTCTCTTTCGTCGCACGAGTGCGCAAAATTATCGCTGTCCTGTTGTATGCCGAATGATTTAACGGTCTGGCGATTGTCGAGAATTTTTCGTATTTTGCCTCTGTTAATACGATTTTGTTCCGTGATGGAACATTATAACAACTCTCGACGACGAAGTTTAATATTCAATCAGCTTTTCCCGCTTTGTCCGGGCCCTTTCCAGCAGCTTTTCGATGGCTTTGGCGTCCCGGGCGGCAACCGCTTTTTTCATCAGCGTCAACTGCCGTATTAGACGGTCGATGCCAGGGGTGATATTGCAGCTATTCGTCAGCAAAATATCCGTCCACACATCCGCCGGCCCGGAGGCCAGACGAGACGTATCAATAAACCCCCTGCCGGCAAATTTCATATCCTCAAAATCGACTTTTGTTTCTTAAAGTCCCTTCCGTTCGGGTCAGCACTCCAATATCCGCCATAGCCCCCATAAATCTTAACTCCGTTTTTTAACTGGAATGTATCTGCTCTGTTGCCCGTTCCACCAAGCTGAGAGGAATCACGGTCGGGCTTATAGACTCCCTGAGCTACACAGATATAATCTCCGCTTGCCGCATTTTGCAAAGCATCCTGAAGATACCGATAGGCCGTAGCCCAGCTTTGCCCGTCGCGGGTCGGTCCCGGCGAATTATCATCCACATAAATGACGTTGGGCTCAGAGACCGCGGCCCCACAGACCGCCGCGAAAGACAGAAAAACCAGAACAAATGCCCCCATTTTTACTGTCGTAATCATTTTCTACCCTCCTAACAGACTTTTAAGAATGAAACCCAGTGCGCGAAGCCAGTTCACAATCACATAAACTGCGCTATACAACCCAATATTTACAAAGAACGGATTCCTCGAAGATGCAAATAAAACGTGGTGTGTGTTTTATCCAATGCTTTGTCAATATAAATGCCCCGATTCTGTGAAAAATCAGGGGAAATACGGATACGACCTGAAGGTAAAACCATCACATCTTTAACAAACCTGTTTTCCGGCTTATTCGGTCGGGAATTCATTGTGTGGTGAGAATCTTTCCCTGCATTTGCGTTGACTTTTTGAGCATGGGGGGTTATGATAGCATCTCAAACAGATACGGACCTGTGCGGGGGGTGGGAGGCAATGTATGCGGCTGTTCGTAAGTCTCGGCGGCAGCACGGTTAACGAAGTTCGTTTTGATCGCGGCCCAATTTATATCGGTCGTCAGGAAGGCAGCCAGGTCTTTTTGCCCGACAAAGGCGTCTCCCGTCAGCACGCGGTGCTTTATACCACCCGCGACGGCACCTGGATTCTGGAAGACCTGGGTTCGTCCAATAAAACCTATCTCAACGATACCGCCATTCACAAGTGCGAACTCAAAAACGGCGATATCATTCACGTCGCGGATTTCACCATTCACGTCAGTCTCGACGAAGAGGACGAAGACGCCGATCGCCTGACGGAAATGGAAGATACGCGGTTCGGCCCCCAGCTTCGCAAAGAACTGCATACTGTCGAGCGCGACCCGGAATCCGTCGATGCTCCGCCAATCAAATTCCCCGCCAAACAAATCAAACAGCTTTGCCACGCGATGGATAAAATCACATCCGAAAAAAATCTGCAGCAACTGTTTCCTGTGATTTCCGAACTGCTGTTGACTCAGATGAGGGGGATGAATATCTGGGTGGGCTTGCGAAAAGCCGCATCCGGACCAATGGACGTTCAGGGCGGCAGAAAAACCACCGGCGAAAACATTCAAAAAACAGAATTGGCTATCCCCAGCAGCCTTGACGAGGCGGTGGAAAAACACATCTCTCTCTTGATTCATCAGTTGCCTAAACAAATCGCCAACCGCGGCATCCGCTCGGTTATCATCGTCCCGATTATGCACGACCACCACTGTCACGGTGTATTTTACATCGAAAATTCCACCGAACACAACCATTATACCCTGGCCGAGCTTGATTATCTGCTGCTGCTGGCGATTATCACCGGATGCTATATCCAAAAGATTGAAGAATAACCCTGCCGGTCGTTTTAACGCCGCCGCTGATAGCGACCCATCAGTTGCGATTCCGCCAGAATATGTCCCCGCATTGCCGTTTCAAGTTCCGATTTTGTCGCACCGGCTCGAAGCTGCAGCATCGTATCCAAAGCATAGACCTTGAAATAATAACGGTGCGTCCCGGACGGCGGCGCCGGGCCGCCATAGCCGGTCCGGCCAAAATCCGTCGTCCCCTGCCGAGTCCCATCGGGCAATTGGCCGGCCGATGGCATCGCTTCCGGAATTTCGGTTTTCTCCGGAGACAGATTCCACACCACCCAATGTACCCAGGTTCCGACCGGAGCATCCGGGTCGTCGCTGATCATCGCAATCGACTTCGCTTCGGCGGGAACCCCTTCGATTTTCAACGGCGGGGAGATGTCCTGTCCGTCGGCGGTGTATCTGGCCGGTATCATCGCCCCTTCTTTAAATGCCGGGCTCGTTATCTTCATTGCCATTGTTTCACCTCCCTGTCTGGTTAATTTCTGCGGCGATTCACAGGAACATCCGCACAGTACAGAACAAAACAAAAGAAAATATCCTGTTATTTTACTCATCGCTTCTTCTCCTTCTCCCGGATTTCCCCGTTTTACTCACACGCAAAAATATAAAACCGACAAAACCGTAATCAGCCACATCGTCGGTTTGATTTCACGAATTCGGCCAGCCATCACTTCCATCAAAGTAAAGGCAATAAAGCCAAAGGCCAGCCCTGTACTGATGGAATAACTCAGGGCAATCATCACCATAATCACGAACGACGGCAGGCCGTGGCGGATGTCGGAAAAATCAATGCAACGAACCTCTTTCATCATAAACAGCCCCACCATAATCAGGGCCGGCGCCGTAGCGTATGGAGGCACGATGCCCACTATCGGCACAAACAACATCGACAGCAGAAACAATATGCCTGTAGCGATCGCAGTAAGACCGGTTCTGCCGCCCTGCTCAATACCGGCGGCGGACTCGATATAGGACGTCGTTGTTGATATTCCGCAAACGGCGCTAAACATGGAGGCTCCGGCGTCAATGGCTAACAAGCGATCCAGACTTTTGATGGTACCATTCTTTTCGACCAGCCCCGCCTGCGGCACCACAGCAAGCAGCGTGCCGATACTGTCAAACATATCAATAAACATCAGCGTAAAAACGCTGGAAAATAAACTCCACTTCAGCGCCCCAATAATGTCCAGTTTGAAAAGCAATTCCGAAAGATGAAACTGAACGGACATAACCTGTTTTGGCGGATGAACCTGACCGAATAGAACGGCAAGAACCGTCGAAAACAAAATTCCCAGCAGCAGCGCCCCGGGGACGCGTTTCATTTCCAGAAAAATCATTACCAGCAGGCCCGCAAGCCCAATCAGAATCGTCCGATTCAATGCGGCGCCGGAGACAAACGTCACGGGGTCGGCTTTAATCAGCCCCAGGTTCTGCAGGCCAATGAACGTAATAAATAAGCCGATGCCGACGGAAATGGCGCTGATCAGCGACTGCGGAACCGCCTCAACCAGCTTCTTTCGCACACCTGCCAGAGTCAGAATCAGGCAAAGCAGACCCGACAGGAAAACCACCCCCAGCGCGGTCTGCCAAGAGACTTTACGAGTAATCACAAGCGTGAAAGCAAAAAAGGCGTTGAGGCCCATTCCCGGCGCCATCGCAATCGGAGCGTTGGTGAACAGACCCGTTACGATAGTTGAGACGGCCGTAACAAGACAGGTTGCGGCGACTAATGCTTCCTTGTTCATCCCGGCCTGGCTGAGAATCTCCGGATTGACAAAAATGATATACGCCATCGTCAGAAATGTTGTCAGTCCCGCGATACATTCCGTGCGGATATTCGTTTGACGTTGTCCGAGTTGAAAAAGCCGATCCAACATACATTCCTCCTGAATATCGTTCGAATCGTTTAACGAAAAAAGCCCCGTTTTCGGGGGCTTTTTTCGGCATACTGTCCTACGCTATCGGCTGTTTTTTGCTCTGTTCGAAAACGGCGGTGGCGGTGGTAATCATCCCGGCGATATCGGACAGATTCGTCGGGATAATCATCGTGTTGTTGGCCTTGGCCAGTTTGCCAAATTCAGCAAGATATCCCTCGGCAATACGCAAACGCACCGCGTCGCTTCCGCCCGGTTCATTGATGGCTTTGGCGATTTCGCGGATTCCGTATGCCGTGGCAAAAGCAACCTTTTCAATCTCGGCGGCGCGGCCCTCGGCTTCGTTGATGCGTTTTTGTTTCTCGCCTTCCGACTGGTAAATCTTTTGCTGCCTGTCGCCGTCGGCATTGTTGATTTTGGCCTGGCGTTCGCCTTCGGACTGGGCAATGACGGCCCGCTTTTCACGCTCGGCGCGCATCTGCTTTTCCATCGCGTCCTTGATGCTCTGCGGCGGATAGATGTTCTTGACCTCATAGCGGGTCACCTTCACGCCCCACGGCTCGGACGCTTTATCCACCGCGGCGACGATAGCGCCGTTAATCGTTTCGCGTTCTTCAAACGTCCTGTCCAGTTCCAGTTTCCCCATCACCGAACGCATGGTCGTCTGAGCAATCTGAATGGACGCGAACATATAACTGTCAATGCCATACGACGCTTTCTTCGGATCGATAACCTGCAGGTACAAAATACCATCCACTTCTACCGCGATATTATCTTTGGTAATACACACCTGCGGCTTGACGTCGAGCGCCTGTTCTTTCAGCGTGTGCTTATACGCGACCCGGTCGATAAAAGGAACCAGCACATGAAAGCCCGCCTCGAGAGTCCGGGCGTATTTGCCCAAACGCTCAACAATAAATGCCTGCTTCTGGGGAACAATACGAATGTACTTGAAGAATGCAATAAAACCCAAAGCAATAATTGCAGCTAAAAGAATGGTTAAAAAATTCTGCGGGATGTTCTGGGCTGCAAGAATTAGATTAGCCGTCATCATTTTGTCTCTCCTTGGGCCTGTTTGACAGGCTTGACAAGTAAGGTTAGATTATCATTTCCAACAATTTCCACAACCGCTCCGGCCGCAATCGCCGTTTCCGCCGCGGCTTTCCAGTTGGTTCCGTTTAATTCCACAATCCCCGGCTGGACAGGACTGATCGTCTGGATGACGACGACTTTTTTGCCCACAAAGTCCTGTGTATTCTTTTGGGAGTCCTGCGAATTGCTTATAAATCCCATAAAGACGCCTTTGAGCCATCGTCGCAGGGCAACAAGCAGGACAACCGAGGCAACAATAAACAAAATAAGCTGGGCGTTAATCGTGATGTGCCAGATCGCACAGGCAATTGCAACGACCAGCGCCCCCACGCCGAAGAAGAACACAATCAGCCCCGGCATGAACACCTCCATAATCAGCAGAAACACGCCGATAAACGCCCAGATATATTCGGGCTTGAGAAAATCCTTAAATCCATCCACGACAGTTCCTCCCTATAAAAGGAAAATCGAATTTACATCTTATCCGGCATTATCCACGGTCTTATCGAGAATTTCCAGCGTTTTTTTGCAGTCTTTGTCAATTTGCTCAATCAGGGCCTGTCTGATTTCAAACCGCTGCTGGCCGCGGATGCGTTCAATAAAGTCCATTGCCAGGTACTTGCCGCCCAGGTCTTCGACGCTGGGTTCCAGAATGTGGGCTTCGATCAGCATCGGATGGTCGGTCAGAAATGTTTTGGCGCGTCCCAGACTCAATGCCGCGGGTTTGCCGGCGCCGCCAACACAGACCTCTTCAAACGTTCGGCCTACGACGACATAGCCGGCATAGACGCCTTCGGATGGAATAATCTGCTTTTCCGGCTGGATATTGGCCGTGGGAAACCCCAATTGACGACCGATACCTCTGCCGGGAATGGTTTTTCCAATCAGCCGATAGGGTCTGCCGAGTGCTGTGGTGGCGTGATTGACCTCGCCTTTTTCGAGCAATCCCCGCACCAGCGAACTGGAACAAATTACCGACCGGCGGTCCTGGTCAAGATGAATCTGCCGATACGGCACCTCATATACGCTAAAACCTCGTTCTTTGCCAAGCGTTCGCAGGGTCTCGATGGTGCCGCTGCGCCCGTAGCCAAAGGAAAAACTCAGCCCTTCCACCACCGCCGACGGTGCCAGCGTCCTGACCAGAAACTCATCGACAAACTCTTTAGGGGAAAGGTTGAGCAGTTTAATGCTGTCTGTGATGACAATTAGTTGCTCTACACCAAATTGCTCGAGCAACTGTATTTTCATCTGCAAAGGACTCAACACTTTCGGCATCTTTTCCGGATGCAGAATCGCCGCCGGGTGCGGCTCAAAGGTCATTACCGAGAGCAGAGTGTTTGGGTGGACTTGCCGTGCGGTGCGCAGAATCTCCTGATGGCCGAGATGTACGCCGTCAAAGTTGCCGATGCTCACCACGCCGCCCTTTTGCACCTTATCTAATTGTGTCGAATCAAACACCCGCATAACTATCTCCAAAAACACGGGGAATTATCTTACCGTCAAAAACTACCTGAAACAAGAAAATTGAGGTTTTTCACTTGACCCAATAGTTCCCGGCGGGAATGATAATCGCGGAGATTTAATATGAGCCAAAAGAAAGCGATTCAGACAGATGCAGCCCCGAAAACTATTGGGCCGTATAGCCAGGCGGTTTTGAAGGGAAATATACTGTTCGTATCAGGGCAGCTCGGTATCGACCCGGCAACCGGCAAGCTGGTTGACGGCGGCGTGCAGGAGCAAACCCGTCAGGCGCTGAAAAATGTACAGGCCATTGTCGAAGCGGCGACAATGACAATGAAAAACGTGACTCAGGTACAGGTGTTCCTTGCGGACATAGCTGATTTTGCACAGGTCAACGAAGTCTATAAGACCTTTTTTGAGCCGCCTTATCCGGCCCGCGCAGCCGTTCAAGCCGCTGGACTGCCGAAGGAAGCAAGAGTGGAAATCCTGGCCATTGCCGTCAAGTAAGCCGCAATCCGGACATATATACACATCTTTTCAAAATTCACAGAGGTATCTTGCATTTCCCCGTTGAAACCGGTATAGTGGTTCGGCTTTGGAAACAGTAAATCCTTATTTCTTTAGGAGCAGCTATCTATGGGAGTCAAAGTAACCATTGCCGGCGTGACCGGCGCAGTCGGACAGGAATTTTTGAGAATCCTTGAACAGCGGAATTTCCCCGCCGATTCGCTCAAGTGCCTTGCCAGCGAACGTTCGGTGGGCAAGAAAGTAACGTTCAAGGGTAATGAATATCCGGTGGAGTTGCTTACAGAAAACAGTTTTAAGGGTATTGACATCGCACTGTTTTCCGCCGGCGGTCAGCGAAGCAGGGACTTCGCCCCTGCCGCGGCCAAAGCCGGCGCGGTGGTGGTTGACAATTCCTCGGCATTTCGGATGGACCCGGATGTGCCGCTGGTTGTGCCGGAAATCAACCCGGAAATGATAAAAAAGCACAAGGGCATCATCGCCAACCCGAACTGCTCGACGATTATCGCCATTGTGCCGGTCTGGCCGCTGCACAAGGCCAACCCCGTCAAGCGAATGATTGTCAGCACCTATCAGGCCGTCAGCGGCGCGGGACAGTCGGCAATGCTGGAACTGATTGAACAAGCCAGGGAAGTTCTGGCCGGCAGACCCGTCACCTGCAAGACGCTGAAATATCAGCTTGCGTTCAATCTCTATTGCCATGATTCGAAAATCGGCCCCGACGGCTACAACGAAGAAGAAGTGAAAATGGCCAAAGAGACCCGCAAGATTTTCAACTGCCAGAGCATCGCGATTAGCGCGACCTGCGTGCGTGTGTCGGTACTGCGGGCACATAGCGAAAGCATCAACCTTGAATTCACCGACCCGATCACGCCCGCACAGGTCAAAGACCTGCTGAGCACCGCTCCGGGAGTAAGCATCATCGACGACCGTGAAAAAAATCGTTTCCCGATGCCGACTGATGCAACCGGCAACGATGACGTCTATGTCGGGCGGATTCGTCAGGATGAATCCATCCCGGACAATCGCGGCATCAACATCTGGGTTGTCGGCGACCAGATTCGCAAAGGCGCGGCATTGAACGCGATTCAGATTGCGGAAAAGTTGTTGTAATTAACAACGCAAAGTGATAAGAGAAAGGCCGGACGTTCTGCTCCGGCCTTTTTTTATATGTTACGGCCTGAAGGGCCAAAATAACTTAGCCCAGCCCAACGGGCTGGGTAAAGTAACCACTCAATTAATGTCGCCCTGAAAGGGCAGAATAAAAGAACATGCAATTATCGCGATGCGAAAAATTAAATTATTAATCCAATACGACGGTACCGCCTATCACGGCTGGCAGATTCAACCGGGAATGCCGACCATCCAGAGCACACTCGCCGACGCCGTTGAAAAGCTGACCGGCTGCCGTGTGGAACTTGTCGGTTCATCCCGCACCGACGCAGGCGTACACGCGTCAGGACAAGTAGCGGCTTTTTCAATCAACAGTCCAATTCCCACAGAAAATTTTACACGGGCGTTAAATCATCTGCTGCCCGATGATATCGCGATTACCGATGCCGTCGAAGTGCCGGAAAGTTTCGACCCCATCCGTGATACAAAAAGCAAACTTTACCGCTACACCATTTACACTGGCTCGGTGCGCCCTGCGATGCAAATCCGTTATTGCTGGCATCGTCCGAGACAGCTTAATATCGAGGCGATGCGGGAAGCCGCGGAAAAATTGCTCGGTACACACGATTTCAAGTCTTTCGCCTGCGCTGCCGACAGCCGCGAAAATTCCGTGCGGACCATAATCACCTGCCAGGTTGCGGCGCAAGACGAATGGATTACTTTTGACGTGCAGGCCGACGGCTTTTTGTATAATATGGTGCGCAATATCGTCGGCACACTGGTCGAAGTGGGCCGCGGACGCTGGACAGCGGCGGACATCGAACGGATACTGGACGCTCAAAACCGCGCCGAGGCAGGCCCCATCGCACCGGCAAGCGGACTATGCCTGATAGAGATTTACTGCTGACGATTGACGATTTCGATTGGTTTTCTGAAGTTCAATCGTCAATCGCAAATCGTCCGTCGTCAATTTCGAGTTTTACTGAATATGAGAATTGTACATATTATTACGCGTTTGATTCTCGGCGGGGCACAGGAAAACACGCTGATTACCTGCAAACTGCTGGCCCAGCGCGGACACAATGTCATCCTGATTACCGGTCCGGCTCTGGGGCCGGAAGGGGAATTGTTCCATCAGACCACTGACGGCGGCTACGAGGTCATTATTCTTAATTCGATGCGGCGGGCCATTCTGCCGGGAAAAGATATTCTCACTTACATACAACTCAAAAACCTGCTGCGAAAACTTCGTCCCGATATCATTCATACCCATTCCGCCAAGGCTGGCATCCTGGGCCGCTGGGCGGGATACGCCCTCAAAGGTCAACTGGAGCCAACGACACAAAAACCTTACATCGTCCATACAATTCACGGCCTGGCGTTTCATCCGTATCAAAACCCCCTGCTTAACCGGTTGTATATTGCCATAGAAAAATCCGCAGCTAAATGCACGGACGCCTTCATCACGGTCGCCGACGCGATGACCGAAAAAGCCCGCGCTGCGGGCATCGGTCTGGACAAACCCTACACAACCGCATATTCAGCTATTGACGAACCGATGTTTTTGAATAAACCGTCCGAGGAAGAAATTAAGGCGTTTCGCCAACAATATGGTATCCTTGAGCAGGCGATTGTATTGACCACCGTCGCCCGTTTGGCGGAACTCAAAGGACACGAGTATATCATCGAATCCGCCAAACGGCTGGCAGCACGGTTTGAAAATTGTTATTGGCTGTTTGTCGGCGATGGCGCATTGACGGAACAGATTAAAAAACAGATTGAAACGCTGCGCCTCGGCAGCCGTTTTAAATTCACAGGCCTGCTGCCGCCGGAACAGATTCCTTTGGCGATTCATTCTTCGGATATTCTCGTGCATTGTTCGCTGCGGGAAGGTCTGGCCAGAGTCCTGCCGCAGGCGATGTTATGCGCCAAACCGGTTGTTAGTTTTGATATCGACGGCGCCAAAGAGGTAGTCAACGAAAAAACCGGTTCCCTGGTTGAGCCAAAAGATGTGGATGGATTAACCCAAGCCTGTGCAAAACTGATTGAAAATCCGCATCTTTGTCAAACGCTTGGACAAGCCGGCCTGGAAAGCGTCGTCGAAAAATTCGCCCCAGACACAATGGTCAACACAATTGAACAGGTCTATCAAAAACTGCTGGAAGAAAAATAACCCATCCCTTCTTCCAATTTCGATTCCCAGATAATCTTGCCGCATTCTTTGGCATTATTATTCCGCACTCCCTGCACAATATCCTATTATACAATTATAATAATACTTTGATTGCTTTAGGTAGCTTCACCAATACTCTTCATTAAAGCATTATATTGTTCAGGATCCTTCGTTTTAATAGTTTCCATTACAAAAGTTGCCAACTTGGGAATTTCTGGTATTTCCATCGGCCTCATACTTCTGTCGAATATGTGTTCAAGGTGTGAGAGTTCGTTAATAAGTCTATTTGTTAATGCCACAGAATTACTATCATTGCCAAAAAACATCTCAAGCTTCTTTTGAGAGTCTGGCTCATAGACTGGATACTTATAAAATAAATAAGCCTCTAAGAATTTCCTTAGATTATTACCGAAGTTATAAAAACAATCATGCCCCGTGCTCGCACTATCAGTTTTTGAACATTTATAAATCTGATGAAATAAATAATTAAATTCAGTAACATATTTTTTTAGATAATCGGGCATAAGGGCTATTCTGCTATTTGTCTCTGTTCTTTCTACAACAAAGAACTCAGATTGTTTTGCTGGCATTGAAAGCCGTTTCAAATATTTGAGAAAATCCAAATTATGCGTAGATATAAACAATTGTTGATATTTATATTCATTCGCCCCATCAGCTTTTTTAATAGGTTTTGCAATCACGCTTTCTATTAAACTGAAAACAAAAAATATGTGATTGCTATCTAAGCTGGATACAGGATCATCTATCCATATAATAGGATTTTTACCACTGGTATTAATGTCGTCCAATTTTGCCATGAAATAACAGATAGCTATTAGGCTACGTTCACCTTCACTCAAATTAAAGGCAAGTTCGCTATTCCGCATGATCTTAAATAAACAACCCACATCACCTTCTTGATCTTCCGCAACTAACTTTAAACCTTCATGTCCAAAGAAATGATTTAAGTATTCGTTAACTTTATCTGCGCCTTTTCGTTCATCTTTTAGGCCATTTTTGAATTCTTCAATCTCTGATTCTAGCTTTTCTATGTTTTCTTGAATGGACCTATATTCGCTTTCAACCTTACGATGGGCTTCTTGTAATATATTTATTTTCTCTTGTTCTTCATCATAGCCAATATCCTTTATAAATCTCGCAACCTCGTCAAGCCGTAAATCATTTCTTGCCTTGCTCTGGTCTTGCATTAGGGTAATAGTCTTTTGGTTGTTAGTGGAAATAAGATCATTGATTCTATTTTGTAAATCAATAATGTCATCAGAATTATCTTTACATACTGGCACAATCCGTGTATTAAATATATCTTTCTCTCTTTCGCCAAGAGCTTGAATTAAGCTTTTCAGCATAGATATGTAATTCCGTTTTTCGTCGTCCCAATTTTCGCTCCATCTTTCATAATCGGGGTGGAAGATTGAATAATATTCAGCCTTCTTTGGAAACAATAATTTGCTTATATTGTTTTTTTCATCTTCAATTGTACTTATATGCTCCTGAATTTCTTCTCTTAATGTTTCAGACTCCCTGTTGAAATGTGAGTCTAATTTATCCCATAAATCGACCGACAAATTACCTCCACAAAATGCACATTTATCACGTTTATTTTTATGATGTCCAACGCCTTGCCTAACCCATTCTTGCAACATAGCATTATTTAATAAATCCTGTATGGGCTTAGTTGGGGTAATCTTCTTTCCAAGCAAATTCTGTGTTTCCTGATAGATGCTCAGGAAATTAGGAGTGTAAATTTGCACTTGAGAGATATTATTTTTGGCTTGCTCACGGAGAAGTTTTTTCTTTTCTTCAATTTCGGTTTCAGTTAAAACCTCTCTTGGATGGATTTTTAATAAATTAATATCCAACTTAATCTCATTTATGAAATATGTCGGATTTTCATATAATGAGTTTCTTTTTATATCATCATTGGCTTTATTTCTAAGCTTACCGTCAAGTGCGTTTGTAGTGTTTCGTATTTCATATGTTTTTTTATTACGTTCAACTTCTTTCAGAGTTAACTTTTGTCGTAATCCCGTTTTTTGCTCCTCATTTCCAAGCTCCTTTTCTTTTTCTTTTATCTGTTTTTAAATTTCAACATTCTTCTCCCCCATGACAGCAA
>CAZWMN010000026.1:0-40162 GCA_964635075.1 uncultured Pirellulales bacterium
CTGGCATGAAAAGGAACTGCCTTTCGCGGACAAAATAATTTGGCAAATCACGGACATCGACCATTTGACTTGTCCAAATCCCAAAACAGACGGCCTGGCGCCCTTTGTTTTACATCGTCTTCAAACGTATCGCAGACAGATTGAAAAACTGGGCCACGCCATTCGATTCGCAGTAGCTCGCGGACCTCTGAATGTGGCGTCGTTTTTGATGGGAACGACGGAATTCCTGACGGCGTTTCGTACCGATACCTCCAAAATCCATACCTTACTGGAAATCATTACGGAATATACAATCTCCTGGATAGGCGCGCAAAAGCAGACGTTTGATACGATTGACGGTATCCTGCTGCTGGATGATATGGTCGGTTTCTGCGGCCCGGATGACTTTATGGAATTCGCGCTGCCTTACCTAACCCGAATTTATAACAGTCTGAACGTGTCCGTGAAATTTTTCCATAACGATGCGGGCGGTCGCGTATGCGCCCCGCATCTGTCTCAAATGGGGATTAATTTGTTCAACTTCAGTTTTCTTCACTCGATGGAGGAAATGAGACAATGGGTCGGTAACGAAGTCACCCTGTTAGGCAACATCCCGCCGCGGGACATACTGGCTGCGGCAACGCCTGCGGAGGTGCGCAATGCTGTTCGACAAACGATGGAATTGGTACCGGACAAACGCCGGCTCATTCTGTCCTGCGGCGGAGGAGTGCCCGGCGGCGTCAGCTCCGAAAACATCCTCGCGTTTATCGCCGCCGCTCAGGAATAACTTTCTTCAAAAACGAGGTAAATTATGCGCCACGTAAACTTCACATCGAAATTCGCAACGATGCTTTTATCGGTGGTACTCGTATTCTGTTCGGGTTGCGTAATATCTCCTGTGGCTACGAAGGGACAAATTGATTCATCTTTCCCTCTGGTCAGTCGAGGGTTGGCATCGACATTTGTAATTGACCCGAATGACGCCGAGGTCGTTTCCGTCGCCGCTCAGGCCGTTTGCGGGGATATTCAATTAGTTACCGGCGTCAAACCGACCGTCAGCCGTCGGATGCCTGCAAAAAGCAGCGCAGTTGTACTGGCCGGAACATTAGGAAAAAATCAATGGCTTAATCAATTAGTCGCACAGAAACGCCTCGACGCAAAGCACATCCGGAATAATCCCTGGGAGAGTTATCTGATTACGGTCGTGGAAAAACCGTTCGACGGAATCAGCCAGGCGCTGGTCGTCGCCGGCAGCGACCGCCGCGGAACGGCCTATGGATTATTTGAACTGTCAAAGATGGCCGGCGTCTCGCCGTGGGTCTGGTGGGCCGATGTAATGCCGGATAAACGGCAGGAATTATATATCAGGCCGGGGTTGTACACCTTCGGTCCTCCGAGTGTGCAGTATCGAGGGATTTTCTTAAACGATGAAGATTATGGACTTAAGCCCTGGGCGGCAAAAACTTATGAGCCTGAAGTCGGCGATATCGGCCCCAAAACTTATGCGAAGATATGTGAACTGCTCCTGCGGCTCAAAGCGAATTTTCTCTGGCCCGCTATGCACGGATGTACGGGAGCCTTCAACAACTATCCGGAAAATAAGGTCATCGCAGACCGCTACGCCATCGTTATGGGCTCGTCGCACTGCGAACCGCTGCTGTTTAATACGGCGACGGAGTGGGATAAAGAAACGATGGGACCGTGGCAGTACGACATCAACCGCCAGGCCATTTATCGTGTACTGGATCAGCGCGTCAAAGAAAATGGAATATATGAAAATGTATATACCGTCGGTATGCGGGGAATCCACGATTCCGGAATGGCGGGCAATCTGCCCATGGCGGAACGTGTGAACCTGCTCCAGCAGATATTCCGCGATGAACGTGAAATTTTGGAACGCCGGATAGGCCGGCCCGCCGCGACGATTCCGCAGATATTCGTCCCGTACAAGGAAGTCTTGCCGATTTACGATGCCGGATTGATTGTGCCGGAGGACGTCACACTGGTATGGGCGGATGACAATTACGGGTATATTCGCCGCTATTCCAATGCCGCCGAACAGAAACGTTCAGGCGGCGCGGGGGTTTATTATCATATCTCCTATTGGGGCGCACCACATTGTTATTTGTGGCTGGGAACCACCCCACCGGCCCTGATTTGGAAAGAATTACGACGGCTCTATGAAACCAACGGCCGCACACTCTGGGTTGTGAATGTCGGCGATATTAAACCCTGTGAAATCGGGATGGAGTTTTTCCTGCAAATGGCCTGGGACATCAGCCGATGGAACGAAACCAATTTACAGGAATACACGTCGGTTATGGCGGCGCGGGATTTTGGCGAACCGTTCTCCAAAAAAATCGGCGACATTCTCAATACGTTTTATGTATTAAATTTGCAGCGTAAACCCGAATATATGGGATTTAACCGCAGTTATCCGCAGGGCCCCGTCAACGACCCCCAGTTCAGCTTGTGGAATGATGGGGATGAATGCGCCCATCGTCTCGATGCGTTTGAATCGCTCTTGAAACGAGCCGAAACGGTCTATGCACAACTCCCACAGCACAAACGTGATGCTTATTACCAACTGGTTTTATACCCGGTTTTCGGCGCAGCCAAAATGAACGAGAAAATCCTGTGTGCTTATCGAAGCCGTGAGTATGCCAAACAGGGACGGGTTAGCGCAAATCAGTTTGCGCAAAAAGCGCAGCAGGCTTACGAAGCGATTATCGCCGCCACAGCCGATTATAATGACAAAATCGCCGCAGGCAAGTGGCGGTATATGATGTCCTCCGAGCCAAGGGGCGAATCGGTTTTTAAGTTGCCGCCGACAGGACAGGTTGTACCCGTCAAATCCGGGATGCTGGGTGTGGCGATTGAAGGGTCGGAAAACGCAATAAAACCAGCAAAGGGAAATCTGGAATTTACCGATGTCGTACCTGAAAAAATCGTCAATAACAAAACGCCGAATCCGGAAAACGCCCTGCTTCGGTTTTATGGTCTAACCGGTGAGCGATACTTTATCGACCTTTTTAACTACGGGGCAAGTCCCGTCGCGTGGAAAGCATCCCTGTCGGACAAATGGATACGCTGCACCCAGACAGAAGGTACGATTGACAAAGACGACCAGCGAATCTGGATAAATATAGATGAGTCGCAACTGCCGAAGAACAAAGACGCAAGTGGGACAATCCATATTGCCGCCGGTCAATTAGTCTATGAAATTGCTGTTCGGGTCTTCAAGGAAATGACTACCGATGCCAAAGGCTATTTTGGCGAGCAGAATGGGGTTATCAGTCTGTATGCCGCGGATGCGGTTAATCTGCGAGCGGCCAAAGGACGCTCCTGGAAGTCTATCCCCGGCCTCGGACGCAGCGGGCGGGCGATGGGGCTGTTTCCCCTGACGGGATGGCATTGTGAAAATCTCAATCAGGCAAAAAATGACTGCCCGATGGCTGAATATCGAATCGCGGTATCAACCGGGGGCAAGGCAAAAATTCATTTACAATCGGTCCCTGCCTTTCCACTGGAAGCGGGCAGAAAAATTCAATGTGCTGTCTCAATAGATGACAAACCCGCACAGTGGATATCCTTCGATACGGGAGGCGCTGAAGGCGGCGGCAAAGCAGCGCAGCAGATATGGGAGAAAAATGTCCTCAATGGAATGATGGAAGGCCGGGCAGAAGTGAACATCGCCGCAGGCGTGCATCAACTGCGAATCTGGGGAACCGACCCCAGCGTAGTACTGGATAAAATTATCATCCGTTTCGCGGATATGCCGCCGGGCTACTTTGGCCCTGCCCCAACACGAATTCGTTAATTCAATAAAAAAATACCAGGTTTAATGAAAAATTATGATTCAATCACGTATAAGCCGTCTCCAAAAGCAGCGTGGGCAAATGGTCGCAAGCTGCTCGCCGTGGGAATCATTTTGATTGCGTGTGTCTGCGGCTGGTTCATGATGGAACTGGAAATCCTCGGGGTCCGGGTGCTGGTCCCGTATTTTGGCAGCGCTGTCTATGTAGTCACGGGCAGCGTGATCGGGGTCTTCCTGCTCAGCCTTTCGGTCGGATATATGCTCGGCGGATGGCTCTCCGGCAAAATTAACGCATGGTCGGCGCTGGGGGCAGCGATGATGACGACCGGCGCATGGCTGTGTGCAATACCTTTTTTCGCAGAGCCTGTGTGTGATATGATATTCAACATCGGGCTGGATGAAAAGTGGGGCTCGCTTCTGGCGTCTCTTGTTTTGTTCGGCGCCCCGACCGTGCTGCTGGGTACGGTCTCGCCCACCGTCATGCACTGGCTGACGACGCAGGCAAGTGATTCCGGATTTAATGCGGGCTTGGTGCTCGCAACCTCTACCATCGCCAGTTTCGCCGGCTGTGTGGTCACCGCATTTTATCTGGTGCTTTGCTCGCTGCGAATGACGCTCTGTACTTCGGGAGTTGTCCTGGCGGTTCTGGGCGCAATGGTTTTGCTGTCGGCGGCCATGCAGGCCAAAAAGAATCCCCGCGGCGACTCGAATGGAAACCAGCAATGAAAAACCGGATGCACAAGACAATCCTGGTTTTGATGTTTTGCATGGCCCTTTTCGGGATCGCCATGGCCGCCTCCCGCCAGCAGCAGTTAGGTCAGGTGATCCATAAGAAAAGTTCGCTCTATAACAGCATATTCGTTTACAAAGATGGATCCATCGTATCTCTTAAATTCGGCAAACGGGCCACCTTGAACTTACAAAGCCAGGTTGACCTGAATGACCCCCGTCGGCACATGCTCGAATACACGACGATGACATTCTGCGGCCTGTTTTATAAGCCACAGCCCCAAAGGATGCTGGTGCTGGGGTTGGGGGGAGGAGTCATCCCGCGGGAAATGCATCATCATTTCCCTCAGCTTCAGATTGATGTGGCGGAAATCGACCCTGATATTCCGCCGGTTGCAGCACGGTTTCTGGGATTCCATGAGGATGAGAAACTAAAGGTGCATGTGGACGATGGCCGCATGTTTATTAAAAAGCAGTTGCGCTGTAATCCCGTGCCCAAATACGACATGATTATCCTCGACGCCTTCAACGGCGATTATATCCCATTCCACCTGATGACTAAGGAATTCCTCCAGGAGGTTAAGGGTGTATTGGCCGACGATGGCGTTGTCATTGCCAATGTGTTTTACACCAACCGTCTTTTTGATGCGGAATTCAAGACATTTCTATCTATTTTCGGACGCAGCCAGGCGTTTTTTGGCGCTGTTTCAGGCAATGCCATGCTGGTTTCGCCCGGCCCGGCCTGCCCGATACTGACAGAGCAGGAGGCCGTGGAGCATGCCCAACAACTGCAGCAAAAGCATAATTTGTCCTTCGATTTAATTGAGGTCGCCCAGATGCTGCGGCTGGATGTTCACCCGGACCGCAGGGCAAAAGTGCTCACGGACGACCTGGCGCCGGTCAACTGGCTGCGAGAGCAGGAAACTAAATAACGTAGCCAAAGCCTGCTCCCACGCAGGCGGGGGTCCGTGTTTCTGAAATTTCAAATCCTGAAATCTGAAATTATTTCAGGCAGGTATTTTCCCCCAATCGACAATCTTTTAATTCTGTTTCTTCCGCGCCTCGCGTCGTCGGTCGTTTTCTTTTAATAACCGCTTACGCAGCCGGATGGCTTTGGGTGTAATTTCAACCAGCTCGTCTTCCTGAATATATTCCATCGCCGGCTCGAGACTCATTCTCCGCGGCGCTTTAACGCGGGCGTTGTCATCCTTGCCCGCGGCCCGCATATTGGTCATTTGCTTGGCCCTGACGGCGTTGACGGGGATATCATTGTCTTTGCAGTGCTCGCCAACGATCTGGCCTTCATAGACCTGTTCGCCCGGTTCGACGAAGAAAATCCCCCGATCAAACAGGGCGTCCAGCGCGTATGCCGTTACGGTTCCGGCGTCGGTGGCAATCATCACGCCGGCCTGTCGCTGCGGGACGGAGCCTCGCATCGGCTCATAGCGTTCAAAATTGTGGTGCATCACCGCCCTGCCCTGCGCGGCGGTCAATAATCGGGCGTGCAGGCCGAACAGGCCGCGGGAGGGGATGTTAAATTCCATATGAATGTAATCATCCGCGCCGGTTTTGGTGTCCATACTGATTAGTACACTGCGTCGGTCGCCCAGCAGGCTCATCACATCGCTCTGACAATCCACAGGACACTCGATAACCAGCCGTTCAATGGGTTCCTGGCGTTGGCCGTCAATTTCCCGGATAATCACCTGCGGCTTGCCGACGGTCAGTTCATACCCTTCCCGCCGCATATTTTCCAGCAGAATGCCCAAATGCAGAAGACCTCGACCGGAGACCAGAAACTCATCGGCGGTCTGTCCGGGTTCCACGCGCAGGGCGACATTGGTTTTTAATTCTTTGTCGAGCCGTTCACAGATGTGTCGGCTGGCGACGTACTTGCCGTCGCGTCCGGAAAACGGTCCGTCGTTGACGCGGAAGGTCATATTCATTGTCGGCTCATCCACGGCAATAATCGGCAGCGCGCTGGGGTCGTCGGCACAGGCAATGGTATTGCCGATGTCGATAGGGTCCAGACCGGCGATGGCGCAGATATCCCCGGCCGTGCAGGTATCGGCATGTTTTTTGCCCAAACCGTCAAAGGTATAAAGCTGAACGATTTTCTGCCGGGTATTACAGCCCTCGTTATCAATGACGGTAACAGTCTGAGCCTGAAAGACAGAACCCGCAAAAACCCTGCCGACAGCGATACGACCGACGTAATCCGAATAATCCAGCGTCGTCACCAGCATTTGCAGAGGGGCTTCCACGTTGGCTTTCGGAGCCGGAATATGATGGATAATCGCGTCAAAAATAGGTTGAAGATTAGAATTGGGTTTGGCGAGGTCCATCGTCGCCCAGCCCTGTCTGCCCGAGGCGAAAATAATCGGAAAATCAAGGGACAGGTCGTCGGCATTGAGAGACACGAACAGATCAAAGACCTCATTGACCGTGTCGTTGGGTCGGGCGTCGGGACGGTCCACCTTGTTGATAACGACAATCGGCTTGAGTTTGTGATACAGGGCCTTCGACAGGACAAAGCGGGTCTGCGGCATCGGGCCGTCAAAGGCATCGACCAGCAGCAGTACGCCGTCGGCCATTTTCAAGACCCGTTCCACCTCGCCGCCAAAATCGGCGTGACCTGGCGTGTCAATGATATTGATTTTATATTCTTCGCCACTCGGGTCGGTATAGTGAATCGCGCAGTTTTTGGAAAGAATTGTAATACCTCGCTCTTGTTCCAGCGGGTTAGAGTCCATAATCAGGCCATATTCACCGCCAGCCAGTTTGTCCAGCTCAGCCTGGCGAAACATCCCGGACTGGTACAAAAGCTGGTCAACCAACGTCGTCTTGCCGTGGTCAACGTGAGCGATAATCGCTACATTGCGAATATGCGTTGCTGCGAACATACCATCACTTTCATCGTCAAACGGATTTCCGGAAAAAGAATAAGGCCGCAAAGTCTATCCTTTGCGGCCAAGATGTCAACAGCGGAACACCACAACTCTGATTTTATCGAGAGTATAACCCCTGTCTTATGGACAGACCGCCTCTTTCAGGTCGGAACAAACCCCTATTGGGCACAGACTGATAAAAACAAAATTAACTGCAGACCTCTGAAGTAGTAAGGCTTACGAACAGCATCTTGCCTTTTTCCTCAAATTTCAGCTTGCCCTCGCGGGCCAGCCAGCCAAGGGCCATCGGTGCCAGTTGGGCATTTACATCGGCCTTTCTTGCCACCACAGCGATATTTACAGGTTCCTGACTTTTGGCAAGGGTCTGCCAGATTTGTCCCGCTGCTTGTCCAATTTTGTCATGCATAGTATTTGTCTCCATCAAAAAAATCCGAATCCTTTCTGCTTCTTATCTTATTGTTCGTCATTATACTCCGAAAAGTTCCAATGGCAACTCTAATCTTAGTATTCGCCATTATACCCCGAAAAGTTCCAATGGCAACTCTAAAAATGCCACGGCAAAATAAGGTTTTTCACAGAACATTTCAAGAAAATTCTCATTGCCGCTTGCCTTGACCCGCCGGATGAGGTAAAATAATCTCACGTCTTGAGAAATTTGGCTTTTCAGGCATTGGACACCCAATGACGGCAAAATCCGGATAGATGAGCCTGTTGCACAATACCAAAAATGCAATAACAAAACCTTGTTTTTGCTATCAAAAACCGTTATCAGATTGCTCGAAAATAGGTTTATGCAACAGGCTCAGATTACCACTAAAAACCAAAAAAAATGAGAATGCCGATTTCCAACCATTGCGGCACGATTCAGGATTGTTAAAATAACAATAGAAATTCCCACAGGAGGGGAATAACAATGAAGGATTTGTTTTGCGTTAAGGATAAATGCGTCGTTATCACCGGAGGCGCCGGCGTTCTGTGCGGCGCAATTGCCGAAGATTTGGCCCAGGCCGGCGCCAAGGTGTGCATCGCCGATTATGATGAGAAGCGTGCCAATGCCCTGGCCCAGAAAATCACCGCCAGCGGCGGTTTTGCCCTGCCGGTCAGAATCAATGTTTTGGACAAAAAAGAAATCCAGGAGGCATTCGCCTGCGCTCTCGACGGTATGGGGCGCATCGACGTACTGGTTAATGGCGCCGGCGGAAACAAAAAAGAAGCCACCACCTCCGATCAGATGAAGTTTTTTGATTTGCCCGCCGATGCCCTGCGGGGAGTGTTTGATTTAAACTTCCTGGGAACATTTCTCCCCTCTCAGGTTTTTGGACGTTATTTTGCCGAGCAGAAGCGGGGAAATATTCTGAACGTATCCAGTATGAACGCCTTTCGTCCTCTGACCAAAATCTGCGGCTATTCGGCGGCCAAGGCCGCAGTTAGCAACTTCACTCAGTGGCTGGCTGTCCATATATGCCAAAATTATTCAACCGACATCCGCGTCAACGCCATTGCGCCGGGGTTCTTCCTGACCGAACAGAACCGCTTCCTCCTGACCGACGAAAAAACCGGCAAGCTCACCGCCCGCGGCAAGACGATTTTAGACCATACCGCGATGGGCCGATTCGGTTCGCCCGACGATTTGTTCGGTGCGGTTCGCTGGCTGCTCAGCGATGCGTCCAAATTCGTCACCGGCATTATCGTACCGATTGACGGCGGTTTCAGCGCCTTCAGCGGAGTATAAATTCCATACTGCAAGGATTATCAAATATGACGACAGACCCTGCAAAACCCTTGAAGGAACTTCAACCCACGAAGAAATTCTTCGTCGGCATTGACTCCGACGGCTGCGTATTTGACACAATGGGCATCAAGCAGCGGGAGTGTTTCTGCCCGATGATGGTCGCCTATTTCGGCCTCCAGCCCGTCGCACAGGCGGCGAGGGAATGCAAGGATTTCGCGGATTTATTCAGCAAGACCCGCGGCGCAAACCGCCATAAAACCATCGTGCGGATTCTCAACGAACTGCTGCCCGAACACCCAATGGTCAAAGAACGCAAATTCAAAGTCCCGCACCTCAGGTATTACACCGATTGGGTCAATAATCCCAACACTCTGCTCAGCGACAAAGGCCTCGAAAAAGCCATTGCCGAGGCCCCAAATGAAGAGGCCAAAAACGAACTTAAACAGATATTAGTCTGGAGCAAACGGGTGAATGAGTTAATTAAGGAGGTGGTCAAGGGGGTACCGCCCTTCCCGTATGTCAGGGAAAGTCTTGAAAAAATCAACAAACAGGCGGATATGATTGTTTGCTCCCAGACGCCCACCGAAGCGATGGTGCGGGAATGGCGGGAGCATAACATTCAAAGTTATCCGCGAATAATCGTGGGCCAGGAAATAGGCACCAAGGCCGAACATCTGAAATTTGCATCGGAGGGCAAATACCCGGCCAATCACGTCCTGATGATTGGTGATGCGCCGGGCGATTTGAAAGCCGCCCGTGCCAACAAGGCCCTCTTTTTCCCCGTCAACCCCGGCGACGAAACCGCTTCCTGGAAGCGATTTTTTGAGGAAGGGTTCGACCGATTTATCAACGGCGCTTACGCCGGCGAGTATGAAAGCAAACTTATCGCGGAATTTGACAAATATCTGCCGGAGAAACCATCCTGGGCAAAATAATCAGGAATGACCGATTATGCTTTATTATGCTCGTGGAAGCGAACAGGATAATTTAAGCGGCGACGATTTGAAACAGGGCCTGCATCAGGCGCTGGAAAAACTCGGGCGCCGCAAAAAGGTGCTGGCCGTCCCGCCGGATATGACGCGGTTTCATTCTCGCGCGGGCCAATTGACGCAACTGGCCTGGCGCTATTACGGCGACGCGATGACCGACATCCTGCCGGCACTGGGAACGCATTCGGCAATGACCGAATCGCAGCTCAATCGAATGTTCGGCGACATCCCGCCAACCCTGTTCCGCAGGCACGACTGGCGCAGCGACATCAAAACGCTGGGGCACGTCCCGGGCGAATTTATTAAACAGGTCAGCGAAGGCAAACTCGATTACGACTGGCCGGCGCAAATCAATAAACTGCTGGTCGAAGGTGGTTTCGATTTGATCCTGTCCATCGGCCAGGTCGTGCCGCACGAAGCGGTCGGAATGGCCAACTACAACAAAAATCTCTTCATCGGCACCGGCGGCCCCGAAAGCATCAATAAAAGTCACTTCCTCGGCGCCGTGTTCGGAATGGAACGGATTATGGGCCGGGCTGATACGCCCGTTCGCAAAGTATTCAACTACGCCTCCGAACATTTCATCAAACACCTGCCGATTGTCTATGTCCTGACCGTCGTCGGCGCAACAGCGAGCGGCTCGGCGGTACGCGGATTATTCATCGGCGATGATATCGAATGTTTTCATCAGGCCGCACAACTGTCGCTCAAGGTCAATTTCCAGATGCTCGACGAGCCGCTCAAAAAAGTCGTCGTCTATCTCGACCCGCACGAATTCAAAAGCACCTGGCTGGGCAATAAAAGCATTTACCGTACACGAATGGCGATGGCCGACGGCGGCGAATTGATTGTCCTTGCCCCCGGCCTGAAGGAATTCGGCGAAGACAGCCAGATCGACCGCCTCATTCGCAAATACGGCTATGTCGGAACCGACCGCGTCCTGAAACTGACTAAAGAAAACGTGGAATTGCAGAACAATCTCAGCGCCGCGGCTCACCTGATTCACGGCTCTTCCGAAGGCCGATTCAGCATTACGTATTGCCCCGGCCATATTTCAAAACAGGAAATCGAATCGGTCAACTTCCGTTATGCCGACCTCGGCACGATGCTTAAACTCCACGACCCGGAAAAACTCCAGAACGGCTTTAACACCGTGAACTGCGAAGAAATCTTTTTCATTTCCAACCCCGGTATGGGCCTGTGGGCGTGGAAAGAACGGTTTAAATAAAAAGGACTATTCATCCAGGATAAAATAAAGGAGCAAAAGAAATGTCAAAAGCGGATATCGCAGTAGTCGGCTTGGCGGTGATGGGCGAAAATCTCATCCTTAATATGGAAAGCAAAGGCTTTACCGTGGCCTGTTTTAATCGCACCGTGTCCAAAGTGGACGATTTCATCAACGGCCACGCCAAAGGCAAAAATATCATCGGCTGTCATTCTATCGAAGAATTGGCCGCCGGTCTCAAACAGCCCCGCAAAATTATGCTGATGGTCAAAGCCGGCTCCGCGGTGGACGACTTCATCGAACTGCTCCTGCCGCATCTGGAAAACGGCGACATCATCATCGACGGCGGCAACAGCCATTTCCCCGACACCACCCGCCGCACACAATATGTTGAAAGCAAAGGCAAACTTTACATCGGCACGGGCGTCTCCGGCGGCGAAGAAGGCGCACTCCTCGGCCCGTCCATTATGCCCGGCGGCTCTCCCGCGGCATGGACACACGTCAAACCCATCTTCCAAAAAATCGCCGCCAAGACCGACAAAGGCGAACCCTGCTGCGACTGGGTCGGCGAAAACGGCGCAGGCCATTTCGTCAAGATGGTTCACAACGGCATCGAATACGGCGATATGCAGATGATTTGCGAGACCTACCAGATGATGCGGCAGGGTCTGGGAATGACTAACCCGCAGATGCACGAAGTCTTCACCGAATGGAACAAGGGCGAACTGGATTCCTATCTCATTGAAATCACCCGCAACATCCTCGGCTATAAGGATGAAAACGGAAATTCCACGGTGGACTTGATTCTCGACACCGCCGGCCAGAAAGGCACCGGCAAATGGGCGGTGCTGGCTGCACTGGACTTAGGCCAACCGCTGACGCTCATCGGCGAAGCAGTTTTTGCCCGCTGTTTGTCAGCTATTAAAGAAGACCGCGTCGCCGCGGCCAAAGTCCTCAACGGCCCCAAAGAAAAATTCCGCGGCGATAAAAAAACCTTCCTCAGCGACCTGCGCCAGGCCCTCTACGCCTCCAAAATCGTCAGCTACGCGCAGGGCTACCAATTGATGCGGGCCACGGCAGCCGAGTTCAAATGGAATCTCAACTACGGCGGTATCGCACTGATGTGGCGCGGCGGCTGTATCATTCGCTCGGCCTTTCTCGGCAAAATCAAGGAAGCCTTCGACCGCAATCCAAATCTGACCAACCTGCTGCTCGACCCGTTCTTCAAGGAAGCGGTGGAAAAGGCCCAGTCCAGTTGGCGCCGCGTTATCACCGAAGCCGTGCGGATGGGAATCCCGATGCCCGCAATCAGCGCAGCTCTGACTTTCTATGATGGCTATCGCAGCGCGGTACTCCCGGCCAACCTCCTCCAGGCTCAGCGAGATTACTTCGGCGCTCATACTTATGAGCGCGTGGATAAGCCCAGAGGACAATTCTTCCATACCAACTGGACCGGCCGCGGCGGCACAACCGCCTCCTCAACCTATACCGTTTAATATAAAAATTGGGTGGCACGGTCAAGCCTGATTCATCGGGGTTGGCCGTAGATAAAATGCGGAGACAAGTTATGACTTATATGAACGAAGACTTCCTTTTGCAGAACGAGATGGCACGGTACTTGTACCACGAACACGCCAAAAAAATGTCCATCTACGATTATCACTGCCATTTGCCCGCGGCCCAAATCGCCGAGGACAAGCGATTCGACAATCTCACCCAAATCTGGCTTTACGGCGACCATTACAAATGGCGGGCGATGCGAACCAACGGCATAGACGAAAAATACATCACCGGCGACGCCTCCGATTATGAAAAATTTCAGAAATGGGCCCAGACCGTGCCATCCTGCCTCCGCAATTCGCTGTATCACTGGACTCATCTCGAACTCAAAAAGCCCTTCGGCATCACTGACAAACTCCTCGACCCCGACACCGCCGGGGAAATCTATGAGGCGTGCAGCGAAATGCTCAAGACGCCTGCCTTCAGCGTCCGCAACCTGATGCGAAGCTGGAACGTCAAACTCGTCTGCACCACTGAAGACCCCACCGATACGCTCGACCATCACGCCGCCATTCGCAACAGCGGCTTCGAAATCGCCATTCACACCGCCTGGCGCCCCGACAAGGCGATGGCGGCGGACAACCCAAAACTATTCAATACCTGGACAGATAAACTGGCCGGCCTGACCAATACCAATATCCGCGATTTCGACAGCTTTCTGGCCGCGATTCGCAAAAGACAGGACTACTTCCACGCCAACGGCTGCCGTCTTTCCGACCACGGCCTCGAGCGAATCTACGCCGCCGATTACACCGACTCCGAAATCAAAGACATCTTCCAGACCCTCCGCACCGGCAAATCCGTCAACCCCCAGCAGATAGACAAATTCAAATCCGCGATGCTGTACGAATTGTGCCTGATGAATGCCGAAAAAGGATGGGTTCAGCAGTTTCACCTCGGCGTCCTGCGAAATAACAACAGCCGGATGTTCACCAAGCTCGGCCCCGACACCGGCTACGATTCCATCGGCGATTTCGACCTGGCCGCTCCGATGGTTAAATTGTTCGACCGCTTAGACAGCCAAAATAAACTGTGTAAAACCATCATTTACAACATCAACCCCAAAGACAATGAAATTCTCGCCACGATGCTCGGCAATTTCCAGGATGGCGTCACCCCCGGCAAAATGCAGTTCGGCTCCGCATGGTGGTTCCTCGACCAGATGGATGGGATGATTAAGCAGATGAACGCCCTGTCCAATATGGGCCTGTTAAGCCGGTTTGTCGGGATGCTCACCGACTCGCGCAGTTTTCTGTCGTATGCCCGGCACGAATACTTCCGCCGGATTCTGTGCAATCTGCTCGGCGAAGAAGTCGAAAAAGGTTTCTGGCCCGACGACCGGGAACTGCTCGGCAAAATGGTCGAAGACATCTCCTTCACCAACGCCCGCAACTACTTCACTATGGAGTGTAAATAAAAATCGTGCGGCACGGTTAAACATCTTGTCCCCCGCAGCCTCGTGTGAAGGAGAATGTTTGGCCATATTCTTTTGACTCGGAAAGGAACAGAAAAATGAATATACCAAAAGCCGGAAAATCTTTTCAGATGGAATCAAAAATTTGTACATACCTTCTTCTTCTGATTTTTGGGATGTTCCCTCGTGTTTCCGCCTTCGCGTCCCAGGAGACGCAGCCTTCATCCTGGCCGTATGAAAAGGAAACCAAAGAACAGCGCAACGCCCGGATGCAATGGTGGCGCGAGGCGCGGTTCGGAATGTTCATTCACTGGGGCGTTTACTCCGTGCCGGCCGGAACATACAACGGCAAACAGATTCCCGGCATCGGTGAATGGATTATGAACCGCGGTAAAATCCCCGTCGCCGAGTATAAGGCATACGCCAAACAGTTTAATCCCGTCCGGTATAATCCGGATGCGTGGGTCCGCCTGGCCAAAGAAGCGGGAATGAAATACATCGTCATCACCTCCAAGCACCACGATGGTTTTGCGCTGTTCGATTCAAAGGCAACCGATTGGGACGTCGTTGACGCCACGCCGTACGGCAAGGACCTGCTCAAGCCGCTGGCCGAGGCCTGTAAAAAACACGGCATCAAGCTGGGCTTTTATTATTCTCAGGCTCAGGACTGGTGTCATCCCGGCGGAGCCGCCTCCGGAGGCCATTGGGACCCCGCTCAGGACGGCGATATGAACGAATACATCCAAAAAATCGCCGCCCCGCAGGTCAAAGAGATTCTGACCCATTACGGAGACCTCGCCGTACTGTGGTGGGATACGCCGACGAATATGAACAAAGAACGTGCTGATATGCTCCAGCCGCTGATTACTCTGCGGCCGGGCATTATCACCAACAACCGTCTCGGAGCCGGTTACAAGGGCGATTTTACAACCCCCGAACAGCATATCCCGGCGACAGGCCTGGATTATGATTGGGAAACCTGCATGACGATGAACGACACCTGGGGCTTCAAGAGCTACGACCAGAACTGGAAATCCACAAAAACCCTGATACAGAACCTCGCCGATATCGCCAGCAAAGGCGGCAACTATCTTCTGAATGTCGGCCCGACATCGCTGGGCGAAATCCCCCAGCCCAGCGTCGAACGCCTGCGGGAAATCGGGAAATGGATGAAAGTCAACAGCGAATCGATTTACGATACAACCGCCAGCCCGTTTGCTAAACTGACGTGGGGACGATGCACGAAGAAAGAGCTTGATAATGGGGCAATTCTTTACCTGCATGTCTTTGACTGGCCGGCGGATGGAACACTCATCGTGCCGGGACTCAAGAATAAAGTAAAGCAGGCGTACCTGCTGGCCGGTCGGAAAACCAAAACCAATCCTGTTTCCGCCGTCCTTCATCTCTTTGCCGGCTCGCGGGATCTGAAAACAGAAACCGTCAGCGACGGCGTCAAGGTCTGTCTGCCCAAAAAGCCGCTGGATGCGATCGACACCGTTGTCGTACTGAAGGTCGAGGGCAAACTGCAGGTGGAAAAAATATTGCCAAAACAAAACAACGATGGAACCCTGGTGCTGACTGCGGATATGGCCAACATCTATAATCGTTTGGGAACCGACGCCAAACTTGAAACCAGAGACGGGATTCAGAATATCGGCTATTGGACGGATGAGCGGGTCGGGGTGGAATGGTCGTTTCAGATTGACAAACCGGGGCGATTTGAAATCGCCGCATATCTGGCCGTCGAAGCCGCCGAAAGCCGCTTCGAAATCATTGTGGACGAACAGAAGCAGAACGCGGTGGTTGTTTCTACCGCAGGATACGATAAATTTGTGAAGACAAAACTGGGTGAGATCACGCTGGCACAGCCCGGCGAACACAGGATTCAAATTAAACCCATTGAAAAACAGTGGCAGCCGATAAATCTCCGCACGATTCTCCTGACCCCGATTGAAAAATAACTGTCTCTTGCTGTTTGTATCATCGTTGCGGAAAAACAGGAGCGGGAAGTTTCCCCGCCGCCGGATTTTGTGCAACCTGCTCGGCGAAGAGGTCGAAAAAGGCTTCTGGCCGGATGACAAGCAATTGCTCGGCAAAATGGTCGAACACATCTCCTTCACCAACGCCCGCAATTACTTTACGATGGAGTGCAAATAAACGTTTAGCCCCCCGCCTGCCGTGGCACAGCCGCCCCCGGCTGTGAAGTTGCGCTACGAACTTACTTCTGTCTTCAATGAACTTGTCAATGCCGGGCGGAAGCTTGTGATGAAGCGCCTATGAAGTACCTTCGGATATACATAAGATATGCCAGAACCAAGATAACCCAAAGACCCGACGACAAGCCTATAGCGTGTCCCCATGGGATGCTGAATTGTTTCATCCTCTCCAGTTGCTGCTCAGGGAGATTCATCTTTTCGTAGAAAGTTTGCATACTTACGAGCGAGAAGGTAATAATCGTGGATAAAAACCAGACAATATTCACCAGAAGAACACACCACCACGCTTTGATATCAAGTTTGTACGTGCCCCGCGCGATATAGGCAAGGAGCAAAATCAAAACAAATATTACGATTGCCCCCGGTATTCCGCTCAGGATGGTCCCAAAGAAAGGAATGACCCATCCATAAGTCCCCATAAAAAGCAATGAGACTGCCCATAATGCGCATACCAGACTCACACCAAGAACTGGTAAGGGACATTTGTCGGTCCAGCGGACGTGAGGGTCTCTGTATTCACAGGTTGCCTTGACATCCTTGCCGCTATAGAACAGAACAAGCAGGCCCGGAATGACAACATAAAGCACGGCCATAAACGCCGTCACCGCGTACTTCATAATGACAACCGCCTCTTGAGGACTAATAGGAATCTGGCCGCTTTCTCCCATCTGGTCATACATCGTGGGCAACAGCACCAGCATGAAAGCAAATCCCATCACGCCGGTGATAAGCCACAGCCACGAGGAAACCAATATCAGCGCCCTTGCCCATCGTCGTGTCCGGATTGAGCCAATTCCCATCCAGATAAACCAGACCGCCAGCAGTACATAGAACAGAATCGCAGAAATCATCGTTCGCCAGTGGATTCCTTCAGCAGCGCCTTTATTAACTGTAGCCGACATTATCATGCCCAATATTATCAAAGGCACCAGAAGTGCGCAAAGGCCTCCGAAAACAATCTGAAGGATTCCAAATACGACAAGTCTTGTTTTCCTGTTCTTAAAGCCCGCAGCCTGTACCGTTCCTTCATACTCTGCCATTTTTTATTTCTCCTTTTTTCCCCGCCATTTTTTTCAACCTCTTTTTTACACGTCGCGTCGAAGTCTCGACGAAGACGTATATCGCTCAATTTTGGCTTTTAACTTTTGAATTTCTGCATAGCTCTTTGTTGCCTCACCGATGATGAATTTCCCGCACTTCCTTTCGCCCAGAATTATACTTTCCCGCCCTTAAATGGAAAATAGAAAATTTCTATCGTCAATCGACAATTGAAAATCCCCCCTTCACTCCATTCAAGATATATTTCTGCCTTTTTTCTCGACTCTCGACTCTGGACTATCGACTAATCACAACTCAACCACCAGTGCCGTCTCGTCGCAGTGGTCTTGTTTTGGGCACTGGGCGCAGTCGCTCCAAACCTTCATTGGAAAGGTCTTTTTGTCCGCCCGTGTAAAGCCGATTTTCTCAAAAAACTCCGGCACCAATGTAAGCGTAAAGATTTTTTTGAGACCGAGATTGCGGGCCTCCTCAAGACAGGCCGATACGAGCGCTTTTCCGACCCCCTTGCCGAAATAAGTCTGTTCAATCGCCAGCGATTTAATCTCCGCCAGGTCTGCCCAGATAACCTTCAGCGCACAGCATCCCACCACCCTGTCGTTGTCCTGGGCCACCTTGAAAATCTGAAGATTTTCGTAAATATCGGCCATCGAACGGAACAGCATTTTGTCCACTTCCGCATAATAACTAATCAGAGTATGGATACTCCCCACATCCTCGACTCGTGCATTTCGTATCTGCATATTAGAAAAACCGCAAAAACAGACTTTCTCTCAGATTCACGTCGATACTATGCTCTCAGGTATGATATACGATGTTTCGATGAAAAGCAATATGAGACTTAATTCATCCAAAGAAACGTAAAATCAGGAGGGCGTTATGCAGCGGATTATAACACCTCTCAGCCCGAGTAAAACGAAATGCCCTCAGACCGATAATCTGTCCTGTTCGCCGGCTGCCGGATGGAATCGTAGATTTACGCTCGCCTTCTGGCCTCAACCGTCAGTGCCGCCAGCAGGACATGCCGGAGTTTATCCAGCGCCAGTCCGTCAAGGTAAGCCTCGGTAAAATCCATTTTCAGCCGACCCTGAAAGTGCAGCAGGCGATGTTTAATCTCGTTTTTTCCCATCCCCGCGACGTCGGAACAAATTTTCTCAAAACCATACTCCCCGGACATATAACACTCCCCGCAAAAATCGGGTCATTTCAAACGCTCAGCAGACACTTCTTCGGTTATGCCGGGGGAGGAGTTAACTAAACCGCACACAAAAATATCACACGCGCCCCCTGAGGAGGTTCCAAAGGCAAAAGTATAAGAACAGCCCTCGCCTGCGGTGAGCAGGCTTCGGGCCGGATTAATAAATATAGACCCCGCAGGTCAATGAGCCGCGGACCCATCGGACGGTTTCATTGGAGAACCGTGCAAAAAAACAAAGCCCTCTTTGCCGGGGTATCCTGCCAAAAAGGACTTTGTCTGTGAAAATTTTATCAGGCCACGAGGTGGAGGTTAGCGTCTGCCGAAACCGCCGCTGCGATTTCCGCCGCCGCCGCCGAAGCCTCGGCTTTGGCCGCGTGGGCCGCCACCAAAGCCGCCCGGGCGCCGTCCGCCGCCGCCACCGCCGCCGCCAAAACGCGGCTTCACCTTTGGCGGATTGGCCTCGGCCACCTTCAACATCCGGCCTTCCACTTCTTTGCCGTTGAGAGCCTGTATAGCCGCCGCGGCTTCCTGCTCGGAGGCCATCTGGACAAAACCATACCCTTTACCCTGGCTTGTTTCACGGTCGGTCACGATATTGACACTTTCCACGACGCCGAATTCCTTAAACCACGCCTCCAGCATGGCGGAGTCCACACTGGGACTCAGATTTCCCACATACAGTTTTTTAGGCATTTTTTGTTTCTCCAAGAAAAATTGCGACCTATACGCCATACCGACAGACAGGTCAGATTGTCGCGGACGGAAACAGTTTTCCGCCCAAACTCGGCCTTACTATACCACCCCCCCTGTCAGAAAGCAAAACAATAAAATCTTAAAAAACTTTTCAAAAAACACCGCTTATTTATGGGGTCATCGGGTCATACCGAAGAACCCGAAATGTTCTTTTATCGAGGTCGCAGAGGCATTTATTCGGACACCGCCCATCCTCAAGCAATTGACCGGGGAGGCACTGGTCAGGCGATGAAACCTCTTTTTTTAAGGTTCCATCGTCGCTGATAAACCAAATTGTTTTTTGGCCGGGGAGAATAAACAGCCCCTCCGGCGTAAAATCCTTCGGAAAATCGACCTTGACTGTCGCCAGCTTTTTGTCCGCGTAATGATAACGAAAGAGTGCAAAGTCCGCCTGTGAACCTGCGGGGCCTGCGACAATCCAATACTCCTTTGGGGTTTCCACATAATCTATGGAGCGAATTCCCCTGCCGTCCAAATCCAGTAAAATCACGTCGCCAAAACGGGCGGTTTTCCCCTGCTCGACCACCTCGACGGGATTCAGCAGCGGTATCACAATCGCCCTGCGTTTTCCCGCGACATCTTCATACAAGGGATTTCGCAGACCTATCCAAAGCGAACGACCATTGGGGCCGACAGCCAGACCTTCGATATTCAGTCCTTTTTCTTTTGGCGCCAGTTGTTGGCGTTCTTTCCCGGACAACGGTTCACCGAGGCGAGTGATGTTGTGCAGGTTTAAACTACTTAGCCGGGAAGAGGCGAGCATATCCGATACGAGGGCGGGATAAGGCTTGCCGACGGGAACGATATGCGGCGGCTGGTTTGGATCCGCCGAGGCGGCGACTTTGATTTCCGTAGCAAAGAACCGATATCGGCTGGGGCGAATTTGACCGTCTTTGTTTCGGCCGTGTGACGTAATCCAGTAAATCCGTTCTCCGAGCTGAGCGGCGCCTTCAATATCGGCCTCGGGGTGTTTTGCATCCGCCTTGAGGAAATCTGTGACGTCCACGCTGAATACAGGGGCGGAAGAACCGGAAATGGAATACACCCTCAGGATATTGTGCTCATCATCCCCCACGACAAAATAACGTTCATTGACGGCCACCGCCGCAGAAGGATCGCTGTCACCATTATAGGTGCGAATCTCAAGTTTCTGAGCCCACAGATTTCCCGCAAGCGACAGTAAAACAACTCCACACCATCGAATACAATCGACTCGATTCAAACCAAACTCCGAATTCCACCATCAGTCCAAAGATACCGCCTGCTGATACTCGGGAACCATAATATCCCAGCCGGTGTTATCCGTCAGATATTGACGAAAATGCTCGGCGGCTTTCTTTTCGCCGTGAACCAAAAAAACCTTCCGCGGCGGCTGCCTGAGATTTTTCAGCCAGTTCAGCATTTCTTTTCGGTCTGCATGGCCGCTGAAACCGTGTACACGCACAATTTTCGCCCTGACGGGGTATATCCGGCCTAAAATCCGCACTTCCGGCTTACCATCCAGAATCTCTCTTCCGAGCGTGCCGCCGGCCTGATAGCCGACAAATAAAATTGTGCTTTCGGGGCGAGAAATGTTGTTGACCAGATGATATTTGACACGTCCGCCGGTACACATCCCCGAACCGGCGATAATCATCACCGTCCCTTTGATATTGTTGATCGCCTTGGATTCCTGCGTGGACTGCACCTTGACCAACCCCTTGAAACTAAACGGCGAATTGTTGCGACTCATCAAAACACGCATCCGGTCGTCATACAATTCCGGATGTTTTTCAAATACTTCCGTAATCCTGACGGCCATAGGGCTGTCCAGAAAGGTCATCACGTGCGGGATGCGGTCGGCCTCCAGAAGCTCGTTGAGATAATAGAGCACATCCTGGCTGCGTTCGACGGAAAAACTGGGTACGATCATGTTGCCGCCGGCCTTCCATGTGTCGTTGACCGCCTGCATCAGTTGCCGTTTAGTATCTTCCGGGTCGGTGTGTTCCCGGTCGCCGTAGGTGGATTCCATCAGAATATAATCCGCCTGTTCGAATACCTCCGGGTCGTGAATAATCGGTTTATGGCTGCGGCCCAGATCGCCGGAGAACAGAATCGTCCGGCTCCAACCGTCCCGCTGTAAAGCGACTTTGATGATTGAAGCGCCGAGAATGTGTCCCGCCTCGTAAAAACGAACCTCCATCCCGGCAGCCGGAGAAAAGGATTGCCTGAAATCCACCGGACTAAAAACAACGAAGCTTTTTTCCGCCTCTTCCATCGTATAGAGAGGCTCAATCGGACGTGCCTCCTCGCGCCCTTCTTTTCTGTGACGTTTGCGTTTGAATTCGGCGTCTTCTTCCTGCAGCTTGCCGGCGTCCATCAAAACGATTTTGGCGATTTCCGCCGTAGCGGACGTACAATAGACCTTTCCGGTAAAGCCTTCTTTGACTAATTTGGGAATCAGCCCGCAGTGATCCAGATGGGCGTGGGTCAGCAAAATGGCATTCAGTTCCGCAGGAATAAATCCGAAATCTTCCCAGTTGCGGCTTTGCAGTTCACGTTCCTGATACAAGCCGCAGTCAACCAGAACCTTGGAACCGTCAAATTCCAGGAGATGCCGGGAGCCGGTAACATTCTGCGCCGCTCCGAGAAACTTCAGCGTAAAATTCATCGTTGCCCGCCAAATTGACAAAAATTAGTGAGCGGCATTTTGCGGCCCAGCCTGCGGCGGCACTGCTTCCGGAGCCGCTTGCGAGGCCATCAACTCCGGCTTGACAAAAATATAATACAATTTTCCTTCCTCATAAACTTGGCCGGCCATTTTGCCCGCCTCGTCGCCGCAGCCCATATACACATCACATCGACCTGGAGCGCGAATCGCGCCGCCGGTATCCTGATCCAAAGCAAAACCAATATAGGGCCGCTTGGCAACCTCCGTTCCAATGGGTCTGGGCAGTCTGGTCTTGACCAACGCGATACAGGCCCGCGGATAAATGGACTTGTCCGTGGCGATGGAACGCATCGTCGTAACCGGCTCATTCAGACTGCCGCGGGGTTCGCCTGAATCAAACTGGAAGAACACAAACCGCGGATTGCGATACACGTAATTATCCACCTTTTGCGGGTTCGCTTTGAAGTAGTCAATCATCGCCTTGAGACTCAGGCCATCTGCGGACAAAACACCATCTTTAATTAATTCATGGCCAATGCTTTTGTATTCGTGGCCGTTGTTGGCGGCGTAACCCGCCGTCAGGAGCTTGCCGTCGGCGGTGCGAATCTTGGCCGAGCCCTGGACCTGAGCAATGTACGTCTCAAATGAATCGGAAAGCCAAGCCAGTTCCAGCCCTTTCAATTGGCCGCTTTGTTCCAATTCTTTGCGGTCGGGATATTGGGTGAACGAACCATCCGGCATTTTACGGCCCAGGATAACGCCGTCTTCACCCTTGACCAAATCTTTGGGCTGTTTATAGAGCGGATATTTATAGACGTCCGTCGGTTTTAACGACCCGTTAAAAATGGGCGTATAGTAGCCGGTGAACAAAACCGTTCCCCTGTCATCACAGCCGACGGATTGATAAAACTCGAACTGCTCTTTAATGGCCGCAGCCAGAGGACGTCCCGCAAGCCCCTGATCCAGCAGTTTAGCCAGTGTTTTCAGACCGGCCACCGCCCGTTCATGGGTAATATCGCCGCAGGGGAAATACTTTTTGCTGCTGGGTTTGGCCAGATAGCGCAGACTATAATCAATCGACTGACGAAGATCCAGAACCTCATAACAGGCAAAAGTAATATCCGGAATCATCGCCGGGTCGGTGATTTTCCGCAGGGCGTACTGGCCCGGCGGCAGCGGCTTGTCATACTGCGGTTTTTCCACCTTGACCGCCTTCTTACAACCGCCAAACATCATCACAATCATCACAATAACGACAATTCGAACCGCCATTACACGCATCATATTTCATCTCCACAGCAAACAAAAAAACATCGTTGTCCGGCTTTTCCATAAGTCCGGAAATCAAAAACAGTTAAACGTATTATGCCAAAAAATTCCCGCTTGTCAATGCAACGGAGACATTTTGTGTGTGTATCGACCAAAAAAAGGAAAAACGTTGAAAAACAGCCCCCAAAGGGAAATAAAACTATATTTCATCGCCGTTTTGCCCTTTTGGCGGCTGTGGGGTATTTTCGTCCGGCTGGGCCGGGCCGACAGGAATACGATACCGACCGTCCAGCCATTGACCCAGATCAATCAAACGACACCGCCGACTGCAAAAAGGGAAATAGGGAACAAGGCCCCCGCTTTCTTTGGGATTCGCCACCTTTGATTTACAGACAGGACATTCAAACCACAGAAACAGAAAAAACCACAGAAGGACAAAAATCATCGGTTCATTTTTACGAATGCTCTTCTTCCTTGGGCTGTTCGTCTTCCTCTTCTATTTCGTAGAGGTCGTCGAGGTCGGGATCCGTTTCTACCGGCTCAAATTCGCTTTCGTCCCCCTCTTCATGCTCCTCCTGTTCTTCCTGTTCTGTTGAATCTTCCGACTCGATTTCATCTTTCTCTTTGGATTTGTCTTCGTTCGTTTGCATCGCCAAACGACGAGCTTCCCCCCGCTGGAATACGAGTCCTTTTTCCAGCCTTGCGGCGTACTCTACGCAGTACCGCGCCCAGGGATTTGCCTCCAGGCGTACCTTGGGAATGGGTTTGCCGGTCCCTTCACAAATGCCGTAAGTGCCGTCCTGAATGCGTTTCAGCGCTGCGATAATCTCTGCGACGATTTTGCGTTCGCTGCTCATCAGCCCCAGCGCAAAATCCTGTTCGAACGTATCGGAACCAATATCCGCCATGTGGATTGGCATCGACGACAAGTCCCCCGTGGCGTCGGCGCGGTTCTTGCGCAGCACTTCGCTTTCAATCGAATCCACATCGCCGTTAAGTTGATGCAGCTTCTTCTGCAGAATTTGTCTGAAGTGCTCCAGTTCCGCATCCGTCAGATAGGTTCTCGTCAATACCTGTACCGCTTTGGGTTTCGTCCCGGAGGAAGACGGATTTGCCGGACCGGCCTGGAACCCGGTAGGTTTCGTTCCGATTTCGCTCCTCTTAACAACATCGCTGCTTTGGGGGCTTTTTGTCAGAGACGAAGTTGGTCTTTTTACCGCCGCAGGTTTCTTTTTCGCGGATGTTTTTCCGACTGCCTTTGAGGTCGGTTTCTTCGCGTTTTTTTTGACCTTCTTTGCCACAATTTACACCTTTCCCAAGAGCCCTGCCGCACTGAAGTTATACTATCGTCTTAATTGTCGGCAATTCAAGAAGGCAAAAGTATAATTTCTTGAAAAAAAATATCAAGTAAGAACATGGAAGTTTGTAAGTCGTTATAAAAGAATGGCTTATATGATTTCTGGACGCGTTGCTTTAGCCGCTGATTCACCAAGGGGGATAAAAAATGGTTTGTTTTTGACAATTCCCCCAAACCCATCCACCTCAAAAACTTTCTTGAGTTTTTCGATTGCGAACACTTCCGACGGATTGCCCCAAAGCAGTCCTCCGTCCCCCGCCAACAGCATTGCCCGGTCACAGTACTGACAAGCCATATTGATATCGTGTGTCACCGCCAGAATAGTTTTTTTCTGCTCTGTCTGAAGCCTTTTTAACAGGTCAAATATCCGAATCTGGTGTTTCATATCCAGATGATTGGTCGGTTCATCCAGCAGTAGTATCGGCGTTTGTTGAGCCAGTGCGCGGGCGATGAAGACCCGCTGGCGTTCGCCGCCGCTGAGCTCATTCAATCTGCGTCCGGCCAGATGTGCAACTTCGGTTTGTTCAAGAGCGTCAGCGACAATTTTTTTGTCATTCTCGTTTTCAAACAGAACAAAATCCTGGCGGCTCAGGCGAGCCATCATCACCATTTCCAGCACGGTAAAACCAAACACCGGGACATACTCCTGTTGAACCAGCGCCATGTGTCGTGAAAGTTCTTTAGGTCTATAAGAGCCTATGTCTTTCCCATTGATTTGAATGACTCCGTTGTTGGCTTTGAGCAAGCCGGCCAAGAGCCGAATCAGCGTGCTTTTGCCGGCGCCGTTGGGACCCGCAATGGCGCAGAAAGAACCGGTATCGACGGAAACAGACAAATCCACGAGAATGGGAATTTGCGTATAACCAAAACGAACTTGTTGGACTTCAATAGCCGCCATTTATTCCCCCCCGTGGAACTTTCCGCCATAGCGAACCAAAAGGAACAGAAAAAACGGTCCCCCCGCCAGCGCCGTAACCACGCCGACCGGCATAACCGCCGGGGCGACCACCACGCGCGATACGGTATCAGCCAGAACCACAAAGCCCGCCCCGACCAAAGCGCTGAGAGGAATCAGTTGACGATGGTCCGGACCGATGAAAAGCCGCACACCGTGAGGTACAATCAGTCCAACAAAGCCCACCAGCCCGCTGAGACTGACGGCAACGGCTGTAATCAGAGCCGAGACGGCAAAACAGCCCTGACAGAGCCATTTCACGTTCACACCGGCCGAACGGGCCTCTTCCGGACTGAAACTTAATAAATTCAAAGAAGCAGACCACCGCAGCAAAATCAACACGCCCGCCAATACAACGCCGGCGCAAATCCACAGCAGACTGTAACTTTCCAGTGCAGTGATATTGCCCATCAGCCAAAACAATGTGGTTTGTATCTGTCCGGGTCGAGCGAGGGAGTTCAGGAACATAATGACCGCCGACAAAAACGCGTTGACCACGACGCCGGCTAAAAGCAGGCCGGACATTCCGCCTTTTTGTCCGCCGCCGCCCAAAAACCAAACTATCCAGACCGTGACCAGAGCGCAAAGAAACGCCGAAATGGTAATCGGAGAAATCCCCCAAAACGACCACGAAACCCCTGCTGTTATCACCGCCAGCATTGTCCCCAGGCCGGCTCCACTGGAAATGCCAAGTAAATACGGATCGGCCAGCGGATTGCGCAGGATGGCCTGCAAAACCGCGCCGGCACAGGCCAGAGCGGCTCCGACAATCGCAGCCAGGAAAATCCGCGGCAGGCGGGTATGAACATAAATTTCATAATCGACATTAAAATTGCTTTCGTCCGCCGCCGGCCGCGGGCCGGACAACACCTTGCGAAAATTCACCGATTCTGAACCGATCAGCGAACATAAAAATATCGTCAGCAACAGAGATGCCGCGACGATTCCCCCCCGCAACGCTAATTTCCTGGACGTCAGCAAATGATTCATTCTCCAAACTTCTCCTGCGGCCAAAGACATCGGGCGACTTCCTGCATTCCTTTTTCAATTCGCGGCCCCAGGCGGCTGACCAAATTGCCATCTAATACATAGATTCGCTTGTCGCGCACAGCTGGCACACTGGGGTAGCGGCCGTAAAATTCCTCCGCGGTACGACTGAGCTGTTCGTAATCTTTGGCCGTGTCGGCAGGCTCAATAATGATATCCGGCGCCGCAGCCAAAAGCGACTCCTGACTAATGGGGGGATACTGATAAATAGTTTTAGGCACGGCGTTTCTGCCGCCGCAGATGCGAATCATCTCATCCACAAACGTATTCTGCCCGGCCACTCGCAGCGGCTCGCGCTGAATGACCCAAAGTACTTTCGGTTCGGCTCTGCCGGCAAAACGACGTTTCAGATTATTTTGTGTATTTTGAATCCGCCGAATCAGATTCTGGGCCTCGGTCTGCTTTCCCACCACTTTGCCGATGGCATCTACGCCGCTGAATAATTCCGGAAACGACTCGATATTGAGCGACAGGGCCCGGTAACCCATTTTTCTGAGCCGTCCCGCCAGGACACTCTGCTGTTCAAAACCCAGCGCAATCACCAACGTTGGACGCACAGCCAGAATCGCCTCCATATCCGGCTGCCAGAACGTCCCGACTCTGGGCAGCAACTGGACCTGCGGCGGATAATCGCTGTCGGATGTGACAGCAACGATTTCCCGGTCTATTCCCAGCGCAAAGAGAATCTCTGTCAGATTCGGCGCCATCGAAACCACTCGAAGCTCCTTTGGCAAAGCGGCAGACATACTGTTGACCTCAACCACCTGCAGCTTTGCGTTATGCCCTTTCCAAAAATGCAGAACGGCAAAAATAATTCCGGCCAGAATCGCCGCGTCAATCAACAGTAATGTCATCAGTGTTGTCTTCTTCATCGTTTTGTTTCATGCTTTCGCAATAACCATTTTTCATTTATCGTTATTCCCTTAAAAGCCTGTTCGCTTAAATTGTTTTTCCAGTTCGGCCAGAGAAAAGGCGATTGCTGCAGGTCTGCCATGGGGACATCGGCAGGCCTGGGGATATTTCTGTCGGTCGGCCAGCAGTTGCGCGACTTCCGCGTTCGTCAGCGGTTGTCCCGCCTTGACTGCCGCCGAGCAGGCGGCCCGTTCCAAAATATCCTGCAATAATTTTTCCGGCTCCTGGGTGTTTTCCGCCGATGCCAGGACGTCCAGTACATCCCGCACAAACACTGCGGCGTCGGCTTTTTCCAGCAGGATCGGAAACGATTGTACCGCAACGGCGCCGGGTCCGAAAGAGCCGACTTCCATTCCCATCTTTTCAAAAAGCTCGGCGTTTTGCTCCAGCGTCCGCTCCTGGGCCGGTGTAATTTGCACAACCACGGGAACCAAAAGCCGCTGCGAGGCCAGTCGGCCCTGACGGATTTTCTCGCACAATTTTTCAAACAAAATCCGCTCGTGCAGGGCGTGCTGGTCAATGACCTCAAATCCCTGTTGGGTCGCAAGTAAAAGATAACTATTATGGATTTGCAGGAATCTTCCTGCCGCAGGCAAGGACGGCCCGACGGAAAAATCCACCCGGTCGGCAAAATCCTCCTGACGCTTCGGCGATAATTCAGAAGACCCGTCAAACGGGGGTTGCGGACGGGAGGGAGGAAAATTAAAACTTTTCTGTGAGGAAGGCGGTGTTTTGAAAAAATCCTCTACCGCCTGCATAATTCGCTGTTTTCGCTGTGATTCTGCGTCGGAAGCGGTTTGGGGCAGCGAAGGCGGCGGCAAAGGAATTTTGCCGTCCACATCCAATGGCGTACTGAGCAGTTTATCCCGTAAAGCCGACAAGACCTGCGAATGCACCAGATTGGGGTTGTCAAACCGAACCTCGATTTTGGTAGGGTGGACATTGACGTCAAACAACTCCGGCGGCATCTGCAAAAACAAAAACACCACCGGCCAGCGGCCGGGTTCGGTCAGGCCCTGATAGGCCTGGCGCATAGCGTGCTGAATAAATTTATCCCGAATGAACCGGCGGTTCAAAAACACGTACTGGTAATTGCCGCTGGTACGGGCGGCGGCGGGCTTGCCGATCAGGCCGGTGATTTCCATCCCTCTCTCCTGTTTGCGAATCTCCATCAACGTTTCGGCCATTTCTTTGCCGAATAAAATTCTCACCCGCTCAGTCAGCGTCTGTCCGCCCGGCAGGCGATAGATTTCTTTGGCATTATGAATCAGCGTCAAATCCAGCGAAAGATGAGCCAGAGCGATGCGTGTGAAATGTTCGACAATATGCGTCATCTCCGTGTTGGCGGTGCGCAGGAATTTTCTGCGGGCCGGCAGCTTATAAAACAGATTTCGCACATCCACCGTGGCGCCAACGTCGCCGCCGACAGGCCGCAGCGGCTCTTTTTGTCCGCAATCGGAAACGACGCGATTGGCCTGAATCGAATTGGGCGCGCGGCTGGTAATCGAAACCTGCGAGACAGCGGCGATACTGGCCAATGCCTCGCCGCGAAAACCCATCGTTTGAATGACGTGCAAATCGTCGGCAGTGCGGATTTTGCTTGTTGCGTGGGGTTCCAGAGCTAATTGCAAATCCTCGGCATCCATTCCGCAGCCGTTGTCAATGACCGTGATGCGTTTTCGTCCGCCGTCCTCGGCCTGCACGGTGATTCGGGTCGCGCCAGCGTCGATACTGTTTTCCAGCAGCTCTTTAACAATGCTGGCGGGACGCTCGATGACCTCGCCTGCCGCGATCATATTGACCATATTGTCGTCGAGAACGGCTATTCTACCCATACGCTCCGTCTTTCCGCCGAAATCGGCGTTTTATATCAAGAGGCTTCTGCCGGTCATTTCCGCCGGCTTGGGCAGGCCCAGTACTTCCAGAAATGTCGGCGCGACGTCGGCGAGTCTGCCGCCGGAGGCCATTTTGCGATTTTTGAATTTCTCGTCGAAAATAATGAACGGCACATCGCCGACGGTATGCGCGGTGTGCGGCATATTATTTTCGAAATCCCACATTTTCTCGAAATTGCCGTGGTCGGCGAGAATGACGGCGCTTCCGCCCATTTGTTTAATCTTATCAAGAATCCGTCCAACGCAAGCATCGACAGTCTCGGCGGCTTTGACTGCTGCGGCCAGAACGCCGGTGTGGCCCACCATATCCGGGTTGGCGAAGTTGACGATAATCACGTCAAACTGGTTGGTATCGAGTTTTTCGAGAATAACATCGCAGACTTCGTTTGCGCTCATTTCGGGTTTGAGGTCGTAGGTCTTAACCTTGGGCGAGGGGACAATCTGCCGCTGCTCGCCTTCAAACGGTTTTTCGCGACCGCCGTTGAAAAAGAATGTTACGTGGGCGTATTTTTCCGTTTCGGCACAGCGGAATTGCGTCAGGCCCAGCTTGCTGAAGTATTCACCCGCGATATTGAACATCTCCCGAATCGGCGGAAACGCCACCGGCGTCTTGATTGTCGCGTCATATTCGGTCATACAAACATAATTACCCACTTTGGGCCAAACCTTGCGGGTAAAGCCGGAAAAATCCGTATCCACAAACGCGCGGGTCAGTTCTCTGGGTCGGTCGCCGCGAAAATTAAAGAAAATCACACTGTCACCGTCTCTGACCAAGGCCAGCGGCTTATCATTGGCTCCAGTAATGAGCGTCGGCTCGATGAATTCATCCGTGACATTTTTGCCGTAGCTTTTCTGTATTGCCCCCGCGACGGAAGGTGCCCTGTGTCCGACACCTTCAGTCAGACACCGGTACGCCGCTTCGACCCGTTCCCAGCGTTTGTCCCGGTCCATCCCGTAAAACCGGCCCATTACCGAGGCGATTTTGCCGACGCCGATTTCGGCCATTTTCTTTTCAATCCCGGCCAAGTATCCGGCACCGCTGGTCGGCGGCGAATCGCGTCCATCCGTAAAAGCGTGCAGGAAAACGTTTTTTAGGCCGCTGCGTTTGGCCATTTCCAAAAGAGCGTACAAATGGCCCAGCAGGGAGTGTACCCCGATGTCGCTGCAAAGCCCCATCAGGTGGAGTTTTTTGCCGTTATCTCTGGCGTTTTGAATGGCGGAAAGAAGAACTTTATTTTCAAAAAAATCTCTCTCGCGGATGGCGACGGTAATCCGCACGGAATCCTGATAGACGATACGGCCTGCGCCGATATTCTGATGGCCGACCTCGCTGTTGCCCATTGTGCCTTCGGGAAGTCCCACGTCTTCGCCGTAGGTGCGAATCAGGCAATGCGGATATTCCTTCATCAGCATCGTATCGGTGGGCACTCTGGCCTGTTTGACAGCGTTGAATTTGTCTTCGGCCGGATTGGGATTCCATCCCCATCCGTCCCGGATAATCATCACACAGGGTCGTGTTCGCAATGCAGTTTTCGGTTTTGACATGCCGTTTTCGACCTTTTTAATCGCTGTTTTTGGAAAATTTACAAAGTTTCATCATCCTAAAAGCAAGTGCCTCTAGTGTCAACGATTTAAGTTGATTCTGTTGGAATGTGGGATGTCGAACTCCCCTGTGAATACGGCGAATAGCAAAGAGATGTTCAAGAAATGGAAGTCATAAGCAGAAACCGGGAAAAACGCCGGTTGGGACACGGAAAAATGAAAAAGGCCGTGAGATTTGACCATCACGGCCTATGTTAAATGGGTTTTGCCGATTTTAGTTTATTTCAAATCCGACGCGCTGGGTTATATTTCCTCCAGCCAGTGCTCAGCAAAGAGAGCGAAGTCAGCCAGTTCGACTGTGCCGTCGCGGTTTAAGTCCGCCTGACCACAGTTATCGGGTTGCTGGCAGTTGATTTGCAACCAGTAAGAAACAAACAGGGTCAGGTCATCTATGTCCACGCCACAAGTAGTGTTGAGGTCGCCGACCAGATAATACTCATACGCGCCCATATCAACGACAGGGGTATTGTCGCAGTCGCCGTCCATAATCCGCGGTTCATCGGCTAAATCGGTGGTAATCTCCACCGGAACAGCCGTATTGCTGCCGGTGTCAATACACGGCGAACCGGCCTGCAAACGCAGGTCAAGATTATTCGGATCCGCTGACACAAATTTCGGATTACCGTCGATATTGCCTGTGCCGTTCCAGCCGCCCTGAACATCACAGTAGGTGACGGTGAGATTGTTGCTGTCATTATAAATTTGCAGATTGTTTGGGTCTGATGCGGTATTACCCCACAAAATACAGTTAGTCAGTGTCGAATTGCTCCGGTAGTTATACATTCCGCCGCCGAAAGTGGCCGAATTCCCGGCAAAGGTGCAGTTGGTCACATTCGCATTCGGGTCGTTGCCATAGTTGTACATCCCGCCGCCGTGGCCGCCGTATTCGCCGCCGAAGGTCGAGTTTTGACTGAAGGTACAGTTAACTACTGTGGGGCTGCTGGAATAATTACACATCCCGCCGCCAGCGGAATAGGCCGAATTGCCGGAGAAGGTGCAGTTTGTTATTGTCGGACTGCTGGCGTAATTGTACATCCCACCACCACAGTTGTGGGGAGAACTCCCATTGGCGTTTCCGCCGGTAATGGTAAAGCCGTCTAAAACAGCAGTGCTATTTAGATTTAGATTTGGGTCTTGCGCTTGCGGATGATAGAACACATGATAAGCGTCATTTGGATCCGGCGAATTATTGCCGTCGAGATCGCCGCTGAGAACAGTGATATTCGTCCGCCGGTCTCGTTCATCCCGGCTGGTTTCCGTACCTGCGAAACCGCCATAGACAGCCACGCCATTTTTTAAGCGGAAGTGTTTGCCGCGATTTCCTATATTCAGGCCGTAATCGCTTGTTGGTTTATAGGTTCCCGCTGCAACCCAGATTTCGTCGCCGCAATCGCCACAAATCTCTACTCTGTCCAGCGCCTTTTGCAAATCGGTATATGCGTCGGCCCAGCTTGTACCGTTATTAGCGCCAGTCGCATCGTACTTAACGTAAATTACACCCCCGCCCCAACAGCATACAGGCGTATTTTCGTAGGCCCTGGCATAGACCTCTTCACCACTTTTTAATTCACAATGGTTTGTGATGGTGCCGCCCGGCTCAGGATATTTCAGTTTAACTGTCAGTGTAACACAATTTGCATCCCCGGGCGAAACAGTGCCAATCGGCCATATAACGGTATGGGAATTGGGGTCATAACTATAGCCTCTGTCACCCGAAGCCGAGATAAAATTTACATCGGCCGGCAAATCGTCAATTATAATCGCATTGTCAATATCCGGAAAATTCGGATCATCCGGATAGCTGTAAGAAATCGTATAGGTTATTTTCTGACCTGGGCTGACACAATTACCCTCATTGACATCATCAACTTTGGTCAGTGTAAGACCATAACCTCTCGTCTTGGCAATCGTTACGACATCCTCACCAGTTCCGCCTAACTCGAATGACACAAAATCATATCCCCACGCCGTGAACTTGGCGTGATAGGAATTAAACCAGTTCGACATCATGTCAGGATCGAGCCCCTCAAAGACTCCGCTGGCCAGTCCCTCGGTGGTAAAGGAAGTGATCGTATCACTTATCAGTCCGCCTGTCGCGGAAATCCCCCACTCACTGGGCAACCAGGAAAACGCCACAGAATAATCACCTGAAGCCATCAGTCCCGTATCACCCAAAGCCACCAATCCCGTACCGGGAGCGGATAGAACAAAGACAATCGCCTGCGACAGAAACGTCTTACCTGCCTCGGGACCATGGACCGTATGATAATCGGCGTCGTGGCCGGTCAGCAGAATTCTCCCCCTGATACCCGAAGCAAGGACAGCCGGGGTAATGCCGTTCATATTGCCCAGATAGTTCCAGCCGACAATGAAAATATCGTGTGTGGCCAAATCCGTCAGTGTCACAGGGTTACTGGGGGTCCTGAGGTCAAAATCGTTAATCCCTAATTCCAGCATGGCCTGCTGGATACTGGCCTGCGGCCCGCCGCCGTCGTAAACCAGCACGCTGTACCCCCGAAAATCAGGATTAGATATTGCGTCTTGTCCGCTGGCCTGTGACGCAGGAGTATTTTCCGGAAAGTCTGCTGGACGTTGGTTTGGGATAGGCGGATTATTGTCGTTGTCGGCGAAGATTCCACAAAATATAATTTCGGCAATATTACCAATAGAAAATGGCAGAATCGCCGAAAACGATGTGCCGATTAGAAGAAAGTTCAACGAGATAACAAGAAATGAAACCCTCACTCTGCTCTTTCCAACCCTGCCCCTTTTCATAAAAACCTTCTTCCCAGTAAAATTCCAAAAAATGTGGACAAATTTACCGACTCGGCCACTGTCCATCGTCTATCCGCCTTGGTACCCTAAAAAAACTCCCTTTATAAGATGAAATCCCGACATAAAACAGATAGCGCCTTTTCTCAAAATACTCCTTGGCGTATGAAAATGCAGAAGCCGTTCCCAATCCCATGTAAACAGCTTTTTCAGTACTGATATCAGCGTTTTCTCGAAGTTTTTGCAAAATTTTACTTCTCTCAGACATATTTGTCAAGAAAATTGTAGGACTTTTATGGAATGGGAAGGGAACATCGTGTCCCCTCCCCAAAATTAGACATATGTCCCGCACGTGTTGTGTTGAAACCGCAAGAAGGCCACTCAAACCCTCTTCTTATAGGCACGGATTATGTCCCCAGAGGTGTAAAAAATCGGTTTGAAATGACACAATTTGTGCTATTCCAGATAAACCGTCGAATGGGGTTTTATGGCTGGAATTTTATCGGCTTTGTCTTTTATATCCTCTTTGAACAGAGCGAATGTCGGGGCGATTTCCAGGATGCAATCGGTTTTGCCGTCGGCCTTGCGGGGCACTTTGACACCAGCCGATTCAAGCCAGGCCGCGGCTCGGTCGATTATCATCCGACGTGTCACCTCGGCGCTATCAACGCCCGTGGCGTTTTTGACGGGGGCAAATTCCTCGGCTCGAATCGTCTGCAAAATAATAGATTTTGGGGCCATCGGAAGCGCGTCAAACACGAATGTTTCCAGCTTGACGCCGTTGGGCTTATCCGGATTGACGGGGTTTCCTTTGGCGTCGAGGTAGGGGATTTTCTTAACCGCGCGGTGGAACGGCAAGGCGAATCCGCCGCCGGCGTTGAGCTTTTTCACAAATGATACAGAAATAATATGAATCCCGATTGATCCCAATTCAAACACAAGTGTTCCATCGGGATTCTTGCGATGAGCCTGCTCATCGGGCAGATCGCTATATTCGATGACCGTGACTTTGTCATTCACCAAGCAGAAATTGCCGACTTTTTCCAGCGGCCCGGATTTAATCAGCGCCTTGGAAGACATCTCAGCGCCGTCGGTCGCGTGCAGCCCGATAAACAGCGGGTCCAGCACATAGACCAAAGGATTGTCAACATGCCAATAGGACAGGTACTCGACGCCGCGTTTTTTCATATCCGCCAGTGCGCCACGGTCGGCAAGGGCCTTCAGACTTCCGCCGTGGCCGTCGGGACTGGCTGCCAATGTGCCTTTGTCGGCCAGCAGAATTTTGCCGTCAACGGCGAAATTGGGCATTGTGCCCTGCTGAAAGATACACACATTTTTTTTCTTAAGGCCGAAGTAATCGGCCTTTTCAAAGGCGCCTTTTGTTGCATCATAATTCAACGGACTGGCCATCACATACCACGGAATATCGACACTAAATTTTCGGGAAGCGGCCAGAATGGACTCACCAAAAATTGTAAACAATGTTTTCTTTTTGACGGGGCTGATGGGGAAATTGCCCTTTGGACCGTCAAAACCCAGACGTGTGCCCTGGCCTCCGGCGACGACAAAGGCGGCCACTTTGCCTTTTTTCAGCAATTCAACACCCAATTGACGCGCCCTGGCGTACTTTTCTTTTTGCCCGGCTGTTCCGGGCTGGGGAGGATAGGACGGCGCCGGCTCAAAATGCGTTGGAATTGCCAGCGGCGAATCATTTTTCACATATTGCTCAATCCAGCCGGGGATACGCTTAAAATCCAGTTCTTCAATCTGCCGGAGCAGATTCTTTTGCCGCTGCGGATTCAGTTGCTCATAAAACGCCAGTAAATGTTCCTGACCGTATTGCCTGCACAGTTTCAAAATCTTTTCAAATCTCGCTTCGCCTGCCATAGTTTTCTATCCCATATACTTCCGTTGTTCATATTAAGCGAGTTTTTCTATAATGAGTTTCTTTGCCGCTTCAATCGCCTCGGCGATTTTAGCCGGTTCTTTCCCGCCGGCCTGGGCGAACTGCGGTCGTCCGCCGCCGCCCCCGCCGACAATCGGGGCAATCTGCTTCACGAGGTCGCCCGCTGAAATCTTTCTAATCAAATCATCCGTCACACCGGCAAAGAGCATCACTTTGCCTTCGCTTTCGGCCATCGCCAGCATCACCACTGCCGAGCCGGCTTTGGCGCGCAGGCTGTCAATCAGACCTCGCGCCTGCTCCTGACCCACCGGTGGAATCTGCTCGACCACCACCGCGGTATTATTGATCTTCTGTGATTTGCCAAGTAAATCATCGGCTGAAATCTGCGCTGCTGCCGCCGCGGCAACGCCGCTTTTGAGCTGTTTGGTCAGGCTCTTATTATCCTCCAGAATTTTATTGACGCGAATGGTGATTTGCTCAGCCGGCACTTTTAATAATCCGACCAGTTCGTCTATAATTTGTCCGCGGGAAAACAGATGCTCAACGAGTTTCATTCCCGTCAATCCCGTGATGCGTCGCACGCCCGCGGAAACGCTTTCTTCTTTCAACACCGCAAAACCGCCGATTTCGGAGGTGTTGGCGACGTGCGTTCCGCCGCAAAATTCTCTGCTGAATGCATCATTCAGACGGTCTTTATCATTGGCCCCTACAGCAATGACACGCACGGTATCGCCGTATTTTTCGCCGAACAAAGCCATCGCGCCGAGTTTCTTAGCCTGTTCAATTGGAAGTGTTGCGCAGGTGACCGGCTCGGCGGCGGCGATTTTCCCATTGACCAGCTTTTGCACCTCGGCCAGTTGCTCTCTGGTCAGCGCCTTTGGCCAAGTGAAGTCGAACCGCAGATACTCCGGACAGACCAGACTGCCTTGCTGTCTGACCGAATCGCCGAGAACCCGCCGCAAGGCCCATTGCAGAAGGTGCGTGGCAGTATGATTCTTCATACTTGCCCGACGATTTCTGCTGACCGTCAACTCAGCTGTATCGCCGACGCTCAGGTAGCCGGTATGAAGGTGGCCCTTATGCAGAACGCAGTTGCCGGCCTTTTCCGTATTTTCCACAATGAATTCCCAGTCGGGTCCTGTGATGTGTCCTATATCGCCGACTTGTCCGCCGGACTCGGCATAAAAACAGGTCTTGTCCAAAATGATGGCGATGGTCTTGTTCGTATCCTCAAACGAACCCTCCCGCGATAAACCCTCCTGTGTCACCCAGCCCAGCGCTTTGGCCCGGCAGGACTCGGTCTCATACTTGGCTGCGTCGTCCGTCGCGGGCAATCGCACATTGAAAAGACCGGCGGCCAGCGAAATGCTTTTTTGAGCGGCGCGAGCCCGTTCTCTCTGCTGATCCATCAACTTCATAAACGTATCGGTATCGACCTTGAGTCCGCGTTCACGGGCCATCAGTTCCGTCAAATCCAGCGGGAAACCATACGTATCGTAAAGCTGGAAGGCGTTGTCACCGGAGATGATTTTGCCGGCGCCTTTCTCAGCCTTGTCGGCGGCGACGGCAAATAATTCCAGTCCTCTATCGAGCGTACGTCCAAAGGACGCCTCCTCGGATTTAATCACCTCGGCGACAAAATCCGCCCGGCCCTTCAATTCCCCAAAAGCGTCGCCCATTTCCCGCACCAGGACCGGCACGAGTTTATATATAAATGGCTCGTGAGCGTCTAAGTTGCGTCCAAAGCGGGCGGCCCGGCGAAGCAGTCGGCGAATCACATAGCCGCGCCCATCGTTGGAGGGCGAGACGCCGTCGGTAATCGCAAAAGTCAATGTACGAATATGGTCGGCAATCACGCGAAAGGCGTTGTCGGTTCTATTGCCCAGTTGCGAGGTGTATCTCTTACCGGTCAAATCCTGCACCGCCGAGATGACCGGCATAAATAAATCGGTATCGTAGTTGCTCGTTTTGTTCTGCAATACCGAACAGAACCGCTCCAGCCCCGCGCCAGTATCAACATAATTAGCTCTGAGCCTTTCAAGAGACCCATCGGCCCTGCGGTTAAACTGGATGAAGACCAGGTTCCACAATTCCATAAAGCGGGAACAGCCGCCGTTGACCTTGCAGATATGGCCGGGGATGTGCTTCATATCACAGCGATCCGGGCCAAGGTCGATATGGATTTCGCTGCACGGCCCGCACGGCCCGATGTTGCCCATCTCCCAGAAGTTGTCTTTCCTGTCGCAGGCCAGAATTTTTTCTTTCGGCAGCGGCGTCAGCTTTGCCCAAAGTTCTAACGCCTCGCTGTCGGGCTGCGAGTTGTCCTGTTTATCGCCGCCAAATACCGTCGCCCAGAGTCGATTTGGATCGATACCATAGATTTCCGTTAAAAGTTTCCAGGCCCATTCGATAGCCTCGGCTTTGAAATAATCGCCAAACGACCAGTTGCCCAGCATTTCAAAGAACGTGTGATGATAGGTGTCCAGTCCGACTTCTTCGAGGTCGTTATGTTTGCCGCTGACGCGGATGCACTTCTGGCTGTTGGCCGCGCGTTTCCATTTGGGCTGCGAATGGCCGAGAAAGATATCCTTGAACTGGTTCATCCCCGCGTTGGTGAACAGCAGCGTCTCATCCCCCACCGGCACGACCGGCCAGCCCGGCACAAACGTATGCCCGCGCTGTTTGAAAAATTCAATAAACGCTGTGCGAATCTCTCTGGACGTCAACATAGCATCTTTCTTACTGATGTTGTGTTAAGAATCAAACCCGACAAAATAAGGGGATATTATATAAACCGCCTGCAAAATGTCCAATCAAAATCCTGCTTGTTCATATTCAGGCCGGATTGGCAATTCCCTGCCGACAATATCCTTATTTTGTTTGATTCTAATCCGGCTTTTTCATAAAATTATTCTCGTGTCAAAAAATGGAACTTTATGGGATTGTTATGCCGGAACACAAAACGCCAAAACGACAAATTGTACCGATTTCAGCAGCGCTGGTTTTGCTGATTCTTGCCGCGTTTGAGCCGTTGCGGCGTAATGATTTTGTCAGTTATGATGACTATGAGTATGTCGCCACCAATCCGCATATTCAATCCGGGCTTACCCGTCAATCTGTTCTTTGGGCATTCACTTCCGGCTACGCCGCAAATTGGCATCCTCTGACATGGTTGAGCCATATCGTGGATATTGAATTGTTCGGCCTCAATCCACTGGGGCATCATCTGCACAATCTGCTTTTGCATACCCTCAGTACTGTCCTGCTGTTCTGGCTGCTCTATAGTATGACCGGCGCTGTGTGGCGTAGCGCTTTCGTCGCAATGGCCTTCGGGATACACCCGCTGCGGGTGGAGTCGGTTGCCTGGGCCGCCGAACGCAAAGATGTACTGAGTATGCTGTTTTTCATGTTAACACTCGCGGCGTATCTGTATTATGTTAAGCGAGGCGGAATCGGCCGGTATCTGCTGGTGATGCTCTGTTTTGCTCTGGGCCTGATGGCCAAACCAATGATTGTTACTCTTCCGATTGTGCTTTTGATACTGGACTTTTGGCCGCTCCTTCGACTGCGCTCAGGACAGGTCGGACAAACCCAAAAATCCGCCGACAAAAAACAGCTATACGGACACCCTCCGGCATCCGTTTGGGGTCTGGCAGCAGAAAAAATCCCGCTGTTTATACTCACCTTTGCTTCCTGTATCGTTACCTACTTAGTTCAACAAGGGGCTGTAAGTAAACTGGATAAATTTCCTTTTGTCCCTCGCATCGCAAATGCTCTCGTGAGCTATATGGGTTACCTGCATAAAACCGCTTTGCCCAAAGACCTGGCTGTTCTTTACCCAAATCCATTTCCTGGTTGGCCTCTGTGGAAACCGGTTGTTTCCTTTCTGCTGCTGGCGTCAGTATCCGGCATTGTCATTTACAATATTAAGAAGCGGCCTTATTTATTCGCAGGCTGGCTTTGGTATGTGGTAACTCTGATTCCGGTGATTGGCCTGGTACAGGTTGGCGCAAAGTCTATGGCGGATCGCTACAGTTATCTGCCTTCGATAGGAATTCTGATAATGCTTTCCTGGACGGCAGCCCAACTGTCCGCAAAATGGCGGTATCAAAGGATTCTTATGGGACTACTGAGCGGCCTGGCAGCGGCATCGATGGTGGACGGCACACGAACACAATTGGCCTATTGGAAAAATAGCGCTCCACTATACGAGCATACAC
>CAZWMN010000027.1:0-38802 GCA_964635075.1 uncultured Pirellulales bacterium
AAAAACAAACCCAATTTTTTCTCGACCAAATATGCGTTATCAATATCAAAAACGCGGAAATGGATGTTAAAAACCGACCCAAAAAAACGAAACGAACCCAATCTTAACAGGAGCTTAATATTTTCGCCTGCTCCCCTGTCGCCTGTTCGTCTTTCCCGGCCGCAAGACCGCGTGGATAACTTTACCTGAACGCTGAACACAAACGCTGTCCGCTGTGCATTGACAATTGAGCCTGCCCGGCGTAAGCTGTTTTCAGATTCAGCGTGCAGGGAATGACAAAGCCTGCTTGTCGGAGACAAGCAGGGCACCCGGCTGAAATGACAGAACCATCCACCTCATCCGCTGTTGGCGGATTCGGTGGCTGCCACCCGATGGAATGATAGTGTTAGTCAGGGAGTGAGACGATGCAGGAAAATGGGCACAAGGTTGCGTATTTTTCGATGGAGATAGGGCTTGAGGAAGGGATGCCGACGTACAGCGGCGGGTTGGGGATATTAGCGGGCGACACGATTCAATCGGCGGCGGATATGCGCGTGCCGATGGCGGCCGTGACGCTGCTGCATCGCAAGGGGTACTTTTTCCAGAAATTATCCGCCGACGGCTGGCAGACGGAAGCCGCGGCCGAGTGGGTGGTGGAGCATTTTACGCAGGAACAGCCCAGCCGGGTGGCCGTGCAGATTGAGGGGCGGACGGTACAGATTCGGGCGTGGAAATATGAGGTCAAGGGGGCGTCGGGGTATGTTGTGCCGGTGTATCTGCTGGATACGGATTTGGCGGCCAATTCGCCGCAGGACCGGGAATTGACGCATTATCTGTACGGGCGGGATTTGGCGTACCGGCTGGCGCAGGAAATCGTGCTGGGCATCGGCGGGGTGCGGATGCTGCGGGCGCTGGGGCATACGGGGATTGAGCGGTTTCATCTGAACGAGGGGCACGCAAGTCTGTTAACGCTGGAACTGCTGGATGAGCAGGTTCGCAAACGCGGCGGCGACGATATTACGACGGCCGACATCGCGGCGGTACACGAACAGTGTGTGTTCACGACGCATACGCCTGTGCCGGCGGGGCACGACCAGTTTCCGATGAATTTGGTGCAGCGAATCCTGGGCGGACACGATGCGTTTATCCATAAAGACGTGTTCTGTTGCGATGACAAGCTGAATATGACGTATTTGGCGCTGAATCTGAGCCATTATATCAACGGCGTGGCGAAAAAGCACGGCGAAGTGTCGCAGCATCTGTTCGCGTCGTATATTATTGATTCGATTACCAACGGCGTGCACGCGGGGCGGTGGGTGTGCCCGGCAATGGCGGAATTGTACGACCGGCATTTTTCGGTCTGGCGGGGGGATAATTTCAGCCTGCGTTATGCGCTGAGTCTGCCGAAAGATGAACTGCTGGAGGCACGGGCGAAGGCGAAAAATGAATTGATGGAATACGTCAATCAGCAGACCAAGGTGGGAATGGATGGGGAGGCGCTGACGTTCGGGTTTGCCCGGCGTGCGACGAGCTATAAGCGGGCGGATTTGATTTTTACGGATATGGAGCAGTTGCGTAAAATCAGCCGGGAGGCGGGGAAATTTCAGATTATCTTCGCCGGCAAGGCCCACCCCAACGACAATGCCGGCAAAGAACTGATTCAGCATATCTTCGCGGCGGCCAAAGCACTGCGGGACGATGTGAAAATTGTATATCTTCCCAATTATGATATGACGCTGGGCAAACTGCTGACGGCAGGGGTGGATGTGTGGCTGAATACGCCACAGCCTCCCATGGAGGCCTCCGGCACCAGTGGAATGAAGGCGGCGCTCAATGGCGTTCCCTCGCTGAGTGTTCTGGACGGCTGGTGGATTGAGGGCTGCATCGAAGGCATTACCGGCTGGGCGATTGGTGAAGATCACTGGAAAGAAGAACAGCCCACCGACCGGGCCAAAGACGCATCGTCGCTGTATGAGAAATTACGCCAGGTGACGGAGCTGTATTACGGGGACAAGGGGCGGTTTTGCAACATTATGCTGCACGCGATTGCGTTGAACGGGTCGTTTTTCAATACGCAGCGAATGATGCAGCAGTATGTGCTGAAGGCGTATTTTGAGTAAAAAACAGCAGGGCGGGAGAATTACTCTTTGATGTGTTTTTCGTCGAGGCCTTCTTTGTCGTCGAAATCGTCGATGTCATCTCCTTCCGGAAGTTCGGTCGCCTCGCTATCGACGTCCGGCACTTCCGCGACGACGTCCTCGGCTTCCTCTTCGCTTTCCCCCTCTTCGTCTTCCTGCTGGCGGTCGATGTCGAGAGGACGCTGATGGGGATTGGAGAATGAGCGTCCCTTTTCCATTTTTCTGGCGTATTCGAGACTGTAGCGGGTCCAGGGAATGGCTTCGAGCCGATGTGATTCAATAGGAATGCCCAGGCCTTCGCATATCCCATACGAGCCGTCTTCAATCCGCCGCAGCGCAAAGTCGATTTCAGCGAGGATTTTCTTTTCCTCAGCCATTAGACCCAGGCTGAATTCCTGCTCGAAATTGTCCGTGCCGATATCGGCCGGATGGACGGGCATACTCGACAAATCCCCGCTGCTCTGGAAGATGTTCTGCTCCATACATTCCACATCGCCGAGAATCTCTCTGCGTTTGTCCAAAAGGAGCTGACGATACTTTTCAAGCTGCTTTTCCGACAGTTTGCCGCCGTTTTTTTTCTTTGCCATGTTGTCAAACCATTTTTGAAAATTGAAGATATTGTCCCTGTTCGCAATTGCCATTAAGACCGTCCAGTATCGCGGGAATTATAGAAACTTCTTTCCAATTGGCAACAACGTTTTTCCGGCATCGGAAAAATTTTTTATCCAAAGCCGCAGCGACCCGAAAAAGATGCTCCTGGGATGCAGTTTTTTATTTGCCGACATAAAACCGGCCTGATAGCATACCCTGAGAAAGGTAAAAGGAAAAAGGTCCGAAACCAATTAAAAAAGTCAGAATATAGACGATTTGCGGGGAAAATAATGACAGAAACCGCTTCCTCAAGCGGAAATCAATTGTTCAGCGGCAAAGTGGTTTATGTCTATGCGTTTGATATCGCCTACGAAATCCGCGTCGAAAAGGTGGAAACGCTTCTGGAAAGCCCGCTTCGGGAGTATGCCATCGGCCCCGGTAAGCGAAACCCCAAATACTATTTCTTCTACCGTCCCAAACTGGCCCGTCTGCCGGATGAACTGACCAATATCACCAAATTCTTTGGAGACTGGCATCTGACCAAGGTCTATCGGCATCTTTTTGAGCGATTCCACCTGTCCCAGTGGCATCAGGGGGTCGGCGAAAAACTGCGGACGCTGGGGCGAATTGTACGGTTTTTTGCAACAAGAGCGGAATTGCTTCTGGATGATGGTGCTGGAGGCGACCATCGTGCTGTTGTTTATCCTCGATTTGCTGCTGCTGTTTTGGCGCTAAAGTGAAAAAACAAGGAAAAAATACTTGCAGGAGGAAAAGATTTGTGAGATTTTTATAGGTCGAACGTGTGGTTGAACCCGTATTGTCGGGAGCGCTTTGTAGGAAGGGTACTACAGTGGTGAAGAAGAAAATAGAAGCTCCGGAGATTATGACCATTCTGGTCCCCACCCGAATGTTTCTAACCAAAGGCGTCGGCAGAAGCATCTACCAGCTCAAGTCGTTTGAGGACTCGCTTCGACAGGCCGGCGTTGCACAGCAGAACCTCGTTTCGGTATCGTCCATTCTGCCGCCCAAGTGCAAGATTATACCCAAAGAAGAAGGCCTCAAACACCTCAAGCCCGGCGCCGTTACGTTTTGCGTGATGGCTCGCACGGATACGAATGAACACGGACGGCTGATCGCTTCTTCCGTTGGAATTGCCATTCCCAGAGACCGCAACAACTGGGGATACCTGAGCGAAGTGCACAGCCACGGAATGAATAAACGCGAAGCCGAGGATATGGCTGAGGACCTGGCCGCGGGGATGCTGGGAACCACGCTGGGCCTGGAGGTTGACCCGAACAAGGCCTGGTCGGAAAAAGAGCAGGCGTACAAGGCCAGCGGCCTGATTATTAAAACCAGCAACATCACCCAGGTGGCCAAGGGCAGAAAAGGGATGTGGACGACGACCGTGGCGCTGGCGGTGTTTTTGTTTGACTAACCTACTTCTGAAAAAGAGGTAATATTTTTGTCTTTCCGGCGAAAGCCGGAATCCAGATTTTGTTGCAAATCTATAACAGGGGTTATGTGATGCCCAAACGATTGCAATTCGGCGATTTTCCGCCGCAATATACCCATCCTGATACCTCAAAAATTGTCCTGGTTCCCGTTGCTTACGACGGAACCAGCACCTACGTCAAAGGCGCCGACAAAGGGCCGGAGGCCATTCTGCGGGCCTCGCCAAATCTTGAGTTTTATGACATCCAGACGGATTCGGAAGTCTATACACAGGGCATTTACACCGATTCTCCGGTAGCGGGGTTTAAAAAGCCCGAGCCGATGATTGAGGCGGTTCGCAAGCGTGTGGCGGGACATATTCACAACGGGAAATTCGTTGTGGTTCTGGGCGGCGAACATTCGGTGAGTATCGGGGCGATTGCGGCCCAGGCCGAGGCGAACAAAAATCTGACGGTTCTACAACTCGACGCCCATTCCGATTTGCGGGATGAGTACGAGGGCAGCCGGTATAATCACGCCTGTGTAATGGCCCGTGTCAAAGAAATCTGCCCCATTGTGCAGGTTGGCATCCGCAGTATGGATATTTGCGAAAAGAAAAATATGGATTATTCGCGGGTGTTTTTCGCTCACGATATCTACGACGGGCAAAACCGCCAGTGGATTGAACGCTGCGTTGAGCTTTTGACGGAAAATGTCTGTATCACGATTGATTTGGATGTGTTTGACCCGTCGGTATTGTCTGCGACGGGAACGCCGGAGCCGGGCGGAATGGGCTGGTATGACGTACTGGCGTTAATGAAAGCGGTTTTCCATTCGCGCAACGTTGTAGGCTTTGATGTGGTGGAGCTTTGCCCGCGTAAGGAACACTGGGGGTCGGATTTTCTGGCGGCTAAGCTGGTTTATACGCTGCTGACGTATAAGTTTTGCCGGGGCTGAAAAAGGGCGAAAGGTAAAATTACAAACAGGGTGGCCTGCCCACGCTTGTCGTGGGCAGGGGGCATATCGAGCAAATCCTGCTTGCCGGGGGCAGGCAGGGCATCCACTGACTTGCTTTGAATTGCCGGGTTTTTGTTTTTCCGATTCTGTCGCCCCTTCGGGGCTTAAAAAAAGAAGAGAAGAGATTCTTACCGGGGGCTCACGCCCCCGGCTATTATACTTCGTGACCCCTTCGGGGTCTGGAAAACATAGAGGTTTGATTTTGTCTTCCAAAAACCATTTTTTATCCCGTCGCTGACGCTCCGGGCTTGTAATTTGGTAAATCGAACAAAACCTGCTTGTCTGCGACAAGCAGGGCACCCAACAGGCATCATTTTAATTGTCATTCCCGCGAAAGCGGGAATCCAGTATTTTAACGCTTCTGGATACCCGCCTGCGCGGGTATGACAGAACGACGGCTGGATTCCGGGGCAAGCCCGGAATGACAAAAGCGGAAAGCGAGGATCATTTTACACTAAGCCAGTCGGCGCCGAGTTGGCCGCAGGCGGCGCGGATGGATTGGCCGCGTTTGAAACGAATCACCGTTTCCACTCCCGCCCGCTGCAAAATCCCGGCAAAGTGTTTTATCCCGGCCGGTGTTGCCGGTTCAAAATCACAACCGGCAAACGGATTAAATTCGATGAGATTCACATTGCACTTCAGGTCCTGTACCAGCCTGGTAAGCTGCCGGGCCTGCTGCGGCGAATCGTTGATGTCTCTCATTATGCAATACTCAAACGTAATCCGCCTTTTGGTCTTTTGCTGATACTCCCGCAATGCAGTAAACAGGTCTTTGATAGAAAACTTGTGCGCAATTTTCATTACCTTGTTTCGGGTTGCATCGTCGGGTCCGTGCAGTGAAACCGCCAGACGCGGATGCAGAGATTCGTCAGCCAGTTGAAGGATTTTGTCCGGCAGGCCGCGGGTAGAAAGGGTAATACGGCGGATGCCGATATTTTGGCCGTCGGCGTGATTGAGTAATTCCACCGAACGCATCGTGTGTTCATAATTGTCGAGCGGCTCTCCCATACCCATATAGACCAGGTTCTGTGCTTTTCCGCATGCCTGCTCCATTTGATAAACCTGGTCGATGATTTCAGCGGCGGTGAGGTTTCGCTGATATTTCAATTGGCCGGTAGCGCAAAACAGGCATCCCATCCGGCATCCAACCTGTGTGGAAATGCAGAATGTATTGCGTTCATTGTCCAGCAGGCGGACGGCCTCAATCCGGCAGCCGTCGGGCATTTCAAAGACAAACTTTACCGTGCCGTCGGGGTCTTCAAAGGTCTGAATGGTTTTGAGACTGGAAATAAAATATCCTGCTTCCTGAAGCGCGGCACGAAACAATTTGGAAAGGGGTGTAATTTGAGCGAGGGCGGCACAGTTTTTTTGATGAATAAAAGTAAAAATATACCGTGCAAGGAACGGCTTTTGTTTAAACTCGGCCGTGAGATGTTCCACTTCAGGCAGTGTCAGGTTTTTCAGGTCCTTTTCCATTCCCGACACTATAGCGGGGATATTTCAAAGGTAAAAGAAAAAAGGAAAAGGGGAAAAAGATGGAATCCGCCGGAGGCGGATGTTTGATTTGTCAGATTCCTCACCCCATAAAGGGGTTCGGAATGACGATTATTTGTATTTTGCCATTCTGCGGAAAATTCTTAATCAGGCGCCCTGCGAATTCGGGTCGTCAGCTATGATGTCGGGAAATTCGGCGGTATGGCTGGAACCCGGGTGGACGTCTTTGAGGTCTTTGGCGAACTCGTCGAAGTGGTCTTCTTCCTGTTTTGGCCGGTCGGTTTTGTCTTCCAGCGAAACCTGTATCGGTTCCATCGGTTCGACGCCCGTAATGTCCGTCTCGGTGGGGATGCCGTCGATTTGCACCACAAACGTCACGGGGCCGAGGCGAAGCTGGTCGCCGGCATTAAGACGGGTTTCTTCAATTCGCTCACCGTTGACAAATGTACCATTTTTGCTGTGCAGGTCGCGGACCATCAGTTTGCTCTGATCGGCGTTGATTTCACAATGCTTGCGTGAAATGACGGAAAGGGGGATACTCAGGTCGCAATCCTGACGGCGCCCGATAACCGCAACCGTGCTGGGCAGCGAGATGGCTGCTGTTGATCCGTCTTTTTTCAAAAGGAACAGGGTTACCTGCATTCGGCCTCCTTTGAAAAAAAGCTTTTATCAGCAGTATTATTATAGCGTATAATTCCGCCGGTTTGCAATAGAAAAATCGGAATGATAAGGTTTTTTTGTTTTTCTCAATCGTTCCGTCGGCAAAAGAAAAAACGGAAAAATGAAATATAAGGCGATATTTTTTGACCTCGATGGGACGCTGGTCGATACGCTTGACGATTTAACCGAGGCGATGAATCAGGCCCTGGCCGGACTCGGACAGCCCGTCCGGAGCCGGGATGAATGCCGGCAGTTGATTGGACAGGGACTGGCGGAGTTTGCCCGACTGGCGCTGCCGGAAAACGCCGCGGGTTTACAGGATGCTCTTCTGCGAAAAATGAAGGCTGTCTATGGCGAAATCTGCCTGAATAAAACGTGTCCGTATGCCGGTATCGGCGAAGTATTGTCGGCCTGTCGAAAAGAGGGACTTCGGCTGGCGGTACTCAGCAATAAGGAGCATCGTCTGACCGTGCGGATTGCGGAGCATTACTTCGGCCGGGGGGTATTTGATGAAATTCTTGGGCAAAAAGACGGGGTTAAAACCAAGCCTGACCCGAAGCCGATTTTGCTTCTACTGGAGAAAATGGAGTTAGAGCCGGGGGATGTTTTATATGTCGGCGACAGCGAGGTGGATGTGCAGACGGCGCGAAACGCCAATGTGGATTTTATCGCGGCAGGGTGGGGATTTCGGTCGGTGGAGCATCTGCGCCGGGCCGGGGCGAAAAAAATTATCCATCAGCCGCTTGAATTGCTGGAATTCCTGCGTTGAGGTGCAATCAGCCGCGGCGGATTTGAACGCTTTTGGCGTGAGCGTCGAGACCTTCTGCCGTCGCCATGCGAATAATATCCTCGGCACTGTCGAACAGCTTCCTGGCGTCATATTCAATGATGCTGGTTGACTTGACGAAATCGTTACCGGTTAATGCGCTGAAAAATCTGCTGGTCTGGCGGGTCGGCAAGGTATGGCTTGGCCCGGCAAAATAATCACCCACGGCGACGGGGCTGTAAGACCCAATGAATATCGCGCCGGCATTGACTAATTTTTCGCTGACGGCTTTACTTTGGTCGCCGCACTGCACCTGCAAATGCTCTGCGGCAAACTCGTTGGCCCAGGCGATGACCCTGTCCATATTTTCCAGCACAACAATGCCGCTGTAAGCCAACAGACATTTTCGCGTCGTCTCGGAACGGCCTAAGGCCGAAACCTGCTTTTCCAGTTCCGCAAGAACCTTCTCGGCAAGCTGCGGCGAATCCGTCACCAAAATACCTGCGCCGGGGTCGTGTTCGGCCTGGCTGAGTATGTCGGCGGCGACCCACGCGGGGTTGGCATGTTTATTGGCGACAATCAGCACATCGCTTGGGCCGGCAAATGAATCAATACCCACGAGACCATAAACTTCTTTCTTGGCAAGCTGGACGACGTCGTGGCCGGGGCCGACGATTTTATCGACCTTGCGAATGGTCTGCGTCCCCCAGGCCAGGGCCGCCACCGCCTGCGCTCCGCCGAGACGATAGACCTCGGTAATGCCCAGTTCGAAACAGACGCCCAGAATCACCGGATGAATACCGCCCTGATACCGCGGCGGAGAAACCACCACGATTTCCTTTACGCCAGCCACCTGGGCGGGAATCGCCGTCATCATCACCGTGCTGGGCAGAGGGGCGCTTGCGCCGGGAATACAAACGCCAACGCGCTGCAACGGAAGATAACGAATACCGGGATGCGTGTTCTTATCGCCGATGAAAATCTCCGACTGGTATTTGCGGATGTTGACAATGGCTTTGCGAAGCGAAGCCAATAGTTTTTTGTCCAAATCCCTGTGAACCTTTTTCAAATCTCTCTGCGGAATACGGAATTGTTCGGGAGTCAATTTAATCCCGTCAAATTTTTCCGTATATTCGGCGACCGCTTCATCGCCGCGGAGGCCGACCTGCTCGACAATCGTTCTTACGCTCTGTGCCAGTTCCTTTCGGCTTTGTAGAAAAGAGCACATCGAATGTTCAGCCAGCAGCCGGCGGACTTTGCTTTGGAAGTCCGCGTCCTGATAACGAATGACGATGTTTTGTAAAGTTCCGCTCACGACCGACTCCTTGAAAATCAGGGCGTAAAGTTCCTGTTGCTGTAGGTGCGCGTTGCGCGGTACAACAACAGGTATTGTCTGCCGTTATACGCCGTGACAATACCGGAAATATTGTACCGATAGCGCCCAAACGCTTTGGCAAGTTTTTCTTCTGTGTCTTCGAGCGTCAGGCAGGGCAGCAGAGAAAGACGGCCGTTTTCCACCTTTCTGCCAAAGCCGTCCGGGGCGAAATACTTGTCCTTGTCCGGGATGATAAAACCGGTTTTGCCGATGAGGGCAAAGTCTTTACTGCCGGCGTCGATGGCCTCGCCCAGCCGGGCCAGGTCGATTTTGCTCTGCGAACGCAGGATTTTCATCACCTCAACAGGAATTACGTCCGAGACGGCAGAGTCTATGGCATTGGGGTCAATGCGTTTGTTCGGCAATGGAGGTTCGGCTTTCCGCTCGGTCCTGGACAAGGCAAGAACCTGCATGGGAAAAAGAAAATTCTGTTTTTTGTATGAGGTGAGGATGCCCCAGACCTTGACCCGCGTCCAGTCGCTGTCTTTGGCGAACGTTCGTATCTGTTCCAGACCGCCGGAGGGCGAAACCGATAAGGCGCTTCCCGCCGGCAAGACAGTCCTTATATACATCAGGTCGTTGTCGGCGGTGAAAACCCAGGAACCGTCAGTGTTTTTGCGGGCGGTCCCCTCCGTGCCATTGAGAACGAAGCCTTCCGGTAAAACCACGGCGGCGCCGGCAATCGCAGCTATCCATAGAAAAGCAGCAATCAAAATCCATCGATTCATTATTCTTGTTCTCTTATCGTGTCATTTCCATCTCCCCTCACTGACGTTCGGGGCTTTTGGCTGTAAAGTATTTGTTTCAGATAATTCACCGCCTGTTCGGGAGTATCGGCGACGTAGACACAATCACTGCACTGTGAATCCGCATCTGTCATCATCTTAATCAGCGGTTTCCAGAAGGCGCCGAGGATGACAATAGGCTTTTGGGCGGTTTCGAACCGCTTGTTTTTATGCTCCCAGACCCAGGCCAGTTCCAACAATGTCCCCGTTGCGCCCGGCAAAACCACATAGCCGTCGCCCAGTTCGACCAGTTTTCCAAGCCGTTGCTGAAGATTATCCGTGGAGATTTCGTCGGTAATAAATTCATTGGCCCTGCCTCGTTTGAAGGCGGTGCAGGTAACGCCATACACTTTTCCACCGACGCCGGCGGCGCCTTTGGCAACGGCGCGCATCATGCCGCCGTAGCCGCCGTTGGCGACGACAAACCCCGCCTCGGCCAGCAATCCGCCCAGTCGAACACCTGTCCGGAACACCGGTTCATTTTCGTCGGCGCTGCTGGTCCCAAAGACGGCGATGACCCGTTTTTGGTTTTCGCTCATCTGCGACCCGCCATGATCCTGGTATAATTGAGCAGGCCGGCGACCAGCAGGATATCCCGATCCCTCTGTGACAAAACCAGTTTTCCATGGATTGCCGCGCCTATGGTTTTATCCTGGATTTCTACAGTTCCGCGTCCCCGAATCGCCATAAGCAGTTCCGGAATGACCAATTCGTCCTGTGGATTGATTTTGTCATAGTCGGCCGGGTCGGCAAACTCTATCGGCACAATGGCGAAATTAATCAGATTGGCCTTGTGAATCCGTTCGATGCTTTTGGCCAGAATTGCGCGAATCCCCAGATACATCGGGCACAGCGCGGCGTGTTCACGGCTGGAGCCCTGACCATAACTTTCGCCGGCGACCACGACGCCGTAACGTCCCTGCGCCTTTAAGACAAGCGCTCGTTCAGCAAAGGCGGGTTTACCTTCTTCATTGAAACAGTTGAACACATATTTGGAATACTGCGGCACGTTTGAACGATATTTCAAAAACGCTCCGGCGGGCATAATATGGTCGGTAGTGATTTTATCGCCGCATTTAAGCAGTACACGTCCATTCAATTCTTCCGGAAGCGGTTTTGGCGATTCGGGGACGACGATAGTCGGGCCGCGCAAGACTTCGGCACGTCCGGCTTCGCTGAGCGGCAGGGGAGGAATCAGCATACTGTCATCAATTAAGAATTCTCTCGGCATCTTAAGTTTTGGATATTTAATGCCCATCAGCTTACGCAGATCCCGCGGGTCAGTGATTTCGCCCATAATGGCCGAGGCAACCGCCGTTTCGGGACTGACTAAGTAGCACATATCGCCCTTGGTTCCGGTACGACCGGCGAAATTGCGGTTAAACGTTCGCAGCGAGACGACGCCGTCGCCGGGGGAAAAGCCCAGTCCAATGCACGGCCCGCAGGCGGTTTCGAGGATGCGGGCTCCGGCGGCAATCATATCCGCCAGGGCGCCGTTGCGTGCCAGCATCTCCAGCACCTGTCGGCTTCCCGGTGCGACGCCGAATTCGACCATCGCGTCGATTTGTTTGCCGCGCAGTACTTCAGCCGCCAGCATCAAATCGGTAAAACTGGAATTGGTGCAGCTTCCGATAAGAACCTGTCCGACTCTGAGGCCGGCGATGTCTTTAACCGGCTGGATGTGATCCGGCGAAGATGGGCAGGCTGCCAGCGGTTCCACATCTGAAAGATTGATTTTGATAACCCGGTCGTATTCAGCGCCAGGGTCGGCATACAAAGTGACAAAATCCTTTGCACGATCCTGGGCTTCCAGAAACGCCTGTGTCAATTCGTCGCTGGGGAAGATACTGGTGGTTACGCCCAGTTCGGCGCCCATATTGGCAATGGTCGCCCGCTGCGGAATCGTCAGCGTTTTTATACCCTGCCCAAAATACTCGATAACACAATCGACATTGCCCTTGGTTGTCAGAATGCTCAAAAGTTTCAAGATGATGTCTTTACTCGAAACCCATTCGTTGAGTTTGCCGGTTAGTTCAACGCCGATGACCCTCGGACAGGTTATGTAGAGTGGGCCGCCGCCCATAGCCACGGCGACATCGAGGCCGCCCGCGCCGATAGCCAGCATTCCGATGCCGCCGCAGGTGGGAGTGTGGGAGTCGCTTCCCAAAAGCGTCGCACCGGGTTTGGCAAAACGCTCCAGATGCACCTGATGACAGATACCGTTGCCCGGACGGGAGTGCCAGGCTCCGCTTTTGGTCGCCACCGTTTGCAGGTACAGATGGTCATTGTGATTTTCCGGGCCGAATTGGGCGGTGTTGTGGTCCACATAACTGACGGACAATTCCGTCTTGACCCGTCCGGCGCCCATCATCTCAAACAGCAAAAACGCGGTGGTTCCCGTGGCGTCCTGCGTCAGGGTCTGGTCAATCCGAATGCCGATGGGATTGCCCGTCTTTAATTCGCCCTCAACGATGTGTTTTTGCAGGATTTTGTGCGTTAATGTTCGGTTCATATTTTTGATCTCGAAATATGCCAACATTCCATTTTACGACAGTTCGATAGAATTTGTTAATTATGTACCACAATTCCGGTCTGAAAACAACGATTTTAATGGAGAAATGAAGATGTTTTCAGACCGGCTTACAGGGGATTTAGATTGACGTCCGAGGCCGGAGATTGGTATAGTAAAATATCAGCATTGAAACCTCACCAAGACGAATCGGGAACCATTTCTACTTGCACGGCAGCCGGGGCGATATGAAATAAAGGAGAAAACCTCAAAAAGGGAAAAAGGAGAGCATTATGAAGAAGATTATTTTCTGTGTGGTTGTATGTTTTCTTAATCTTGCCGGATGTGCACTGAATCGCAGCAATTTTCCGTTGGCCCTTCGACAATCTCTTGATCAGAGGGCTGCTGAACTGGCATCCCGTGGGGGAGGGGTATGTATCGCGGGGAGGGTTAAAATGAGCGATGGCGCTCCTGTCCGTAGTGGAAAGGATGTCAAAGTAAACTTCTTCCAACGTGCCGATATACCCCTTTGGTTATACGACGGCGGATGGTTTATTATGGACCGCACTTTTCAGCCGGGTTCCTACCCGGAGCCGGCGAAGCTTATGCTAAGAGCTTTTGGATACGACCCGATTGATGCGCCCATTGCGGTTCTGCAGGAACAAATAACCTATGTCGAATTTGTCCTGCACAAAACTCCCGCTCAAGAGCTGGCATCTATTACCGGCACAGTCATAAATGAACAGAACGAACCTATCGATAGCGCCAGAATTAGCCTGTCATTTCCATTTGCTTACAATGTGACTAATGATGAACCTCGTATTTCGATAAATACGGAGCAGGATGGACAGTATTCATTCGAGAATCTAACGATAACGGAACATCATATTTTAGTTTCCGCATCAGGGTATGCATCCTTTTCCACCAACGTCACACCTCTTGCAGGCAGAACAACAACAAAAAATCTGAAAATTTACCGAAATCACAGTATCATCATTGACTATGTTTATCAAGCCGATGGCAGCCGCAGTTTCACCGGCGAAAAACTCAAGACAGGCACATTGGAATGGGTTAACGGCAACGACGGTATGGATTTTTCGGATGGCAGGGTGGAGGAATATGAACCAGACTCGCTTCGTGATATCGAGATGAGACAAAATCAGGGCGAGTTGAAATTTCAGAATTTCTATGTCAACGGGAATAATGGATTTTATGACACCGGCGCTGTGGGTTTCGATACCGTTGTCGAAGCCGCCGAAAAAGGATATAACACCCGCCAGAAGCCGTGTGTGGCCGGCCATGTCTATGTCGTAAAAACATACGAAGGCAATTACGCGAAATTTATCGTAAAAGAGGTGCAGTAGTCCGCTGCCGAATAATCTCCGGCGACGTGAACGTGGCGAATTAGCGGATTGCTACATTGTTTTATATCTTGGGCCGCCGGCGCCTTCGGAGGCCGTCCAGCGGATATTATCAAACGGACATTTCCGCTGGCAGGTTTTGCAGTGCAGGCAATTGGACGAATTAGCCGCCTTGACCTGGTCGTGCACCATTTCATACACGCCCGCGGGGCAAAACGTGATACACGGCCTGCCGAACTTCGGCGTACATTTTGTCATACAAATATTGCCATCCTGAATCAATAAATGGCATGGCTGGTCTTCGCGGTGATGCGTGGCGGCCATCGCAGTGAAGGTGTCTTTGTCGAATTTAGTCGCTGGTTTGAGTTTGTACCGCTGGGTTGTCGTCGCCTGATAATCCGGCTCGATATGGAACTTCGGCAGGAATTTGCCCAGTACAGACAGAGGCATTCCAAATAATGGGCCAAGTTTGGCGACAGTTTGGCGGAAGTTTTTGGCCGATTCCATTTCCTTCAAAACGCTCATCTGCGTCAATAATCGTGTGTACATTCGTGCAAAACCCATCGGCGTATTGAGACTATTGACGGCGGCGGTCGCGGCGGCGATGCCGGAGTAAATGGCGTTGTGCAGACCCTTGATTTTGAGCATGTTGACAAATCCTGCGCTGTCGCCCAGTAAAACAACATTGCTGCGTCCGATTGTGCCGGTGGCAGGGTCTTTCGGCAGGGCATAAAGGCCGGCTTCGGGAATCATTTTAGCCCCGGCTTCAACGATGGAGCCGCCGGCGATGAATTGTTGGACGAATTTGTGTTCCTTAAACCGCGTCAGGGCGTCCTGCGGGTTGAAGTCGCAATATTTATAATCGAGGCCGACAATCATCCCGACGGCGATGTGATTATCGCCCATCGGGTACATCACGCCGCCGCCAAACATCGCAGGTCCCACAACCGGCGTCCACAGCGGCCAGCCCATCGCGTGAACCACACGGCCGGCGCCGAAATTTTTATATTGCTGTTCGCTGACTTTGATGAGTTCCTTGACGCCGACGGAATAGAGTTGATTGTCCTGTCGGACAAGTCCCGCTTTCTGGACGAATTTTTCGCTCAACAGGCCGTCGCAGCCCTCGGCCAGCAAAATCAAATCTGCGGTTATAGATTCACCGGGCAGATAGTTGGGCTGTGGATGTCCTTCTTTATCCAATCCCTGGTCAACGAGTTTGACACCGGTTGCAATACGGCGGACGGAATCCCATTCGATGTCTTTGGCCGCGAAGCCGTGCAGGACTTCGACTCCCAGACTTTGAGCGACGGAACACAACCATGCAGTGAGCCTGCTAACGGAACAGATATAATCACCTTTGTGGGCCATTTGTCCAAAGCCGAGTCTGAGCGCTTTGGCCGTCTTGACGGCAGGAGCCATCGGAAAGGACATTTTATCGCCGAGGAAAAACATAATGTCATCCTGCTCAACACGAGAGACAAGTACCGCTTTAGCGGCTTCAGTTTGAGACCAATTGGGGTCGATAGAGTCCAGCAATCGACTCAGCGCCTGCGGTTCCAGTGATGCACCGGACAGATTGTGATTGCCGGGGGCCTGAGCCTTGTCAATCACAACCACGTCCAAATCGGGCTTGTTTTTTTTGAGCGTAATTGCCGCGGCAAGCCCCGCGGGACCGGCTCCAACAATCAGCGCCGAAACTTTATTAAATGATTTTGCGTCTTCCACGATTTATTGTCCTGTCTTAATTGCCTCTGCCAGTTGGGGGATGATTTGTTCAGCGTTTCCAATAATATAATAATCGCACTGCCGGAAAATGGGGGCGTGCGGGTCGGTGTTGACGGCGATAATGGTTTCCGTATTGGCTACGCCAATCATGTGCTGAATGGCGCCGGAGATGCCGACGGCAATATAGACTTTGGGACCCACGGCGGTGCCGGTCTGACCGACCTGATGAATTCTCTCGGCAAAACCCTGTTCGACCGCCGCTCGCGAGGCTCCTCTTTCAACGGTCGTATTAAATTTGTCGTGAATCGCACTGCATAAACCGGCAAGCAGTTGGTCGTAATTGTCGCGGTTTTGCATACCCTTGCCGCCGCTGACGATGACATCGCTGTTGAAATTAACCTTGCCGTGTCCGAGTTCTGTGCGAATAATGTCGAGACTCAAATCCGCTTCGGTTAATTCTATTGAATGCTCAATGACGCGACCCGTACGATTGGGGTCGAGGGGCAGGCGACGCATCACGCCGGGGCGGGCGGTGGCCATCTGACAGGTGGAATCCTTCGTGCATATCTCGGCCATCACATTACCACCCAGGGCGGGGCGGGTTTGCAGAAGGATTGCAACCTGACCCTTCCGGGAGCTGTCGCGGATATCTAAGCCGGTGCAGTCGGCGGTCAAGCCGCAGCCGACGCGATATGACGCCATCGGGGCAAGTATTCGCCCCGCGGGCGTCGCGCCGTAAAGCACAATCTGCGGCTTGTATTTGGCGATCACGTCCGCCACGACCTTGCGAAAACAAAACGGGTCAAACTCCGCCAGCAAGGGATGTTCGACCACATATACATCATCGGCGCCGGCGGCAATCAGCTCCTGCGCAAGCGATTTGACCTGACTGCCGGCCAAAATAACGCCGCAGCGAACGGTCAGACTATCGGCCAGTTTACGGGCTTTGCCAACCAGTTCAAACGTGGATGGATGAACTTGCCCTGAGCGGAGTCGAAGGGTCTGTCCCCGTTCAATTTCCACACAGACCCAGACGTCGCCGGTATAAGTCGGCTGCGTGTGTTCATAGCCCGCAAGCATATCTTCGAGAGCTTTTTTGTGAAATGTGATATCCGGGCTTTCGAGGATTTTATCCTTGAGAGCGTCATCTATTTGTAAGTGTGCGCCCAGCGACAGTTCATTCAGCCGTTTTGCCAGGGCGATAAAGTCCTCGCTTTCTTTTTCTGTCGTTTCGTATGAGCGGTCAAAGGGGTCTTTTCGCAGCGCGGGCAGAACATAATCTTTTTCCTTGTCCACGAGGGTCTTCGTGTCCTGTCCGCTGTGGCAGAGCCTTTTTTTTATAATCGCGGCCAGTTCAGAAATGCTGTGTATCTGTTGGCATCTGCGGGAAGTTTTTCCAGGCGGAAAGACGCGAATGACACGGGTCTTGGAACCTGCGACGCCAACGGCGGTTGCTCCGATGTCGGAGGCTCCCCATTGAATCAGTTCTGTCTGGTTGGCTCTGCGGGCGGCTTCAAAAGACGCGAACAGCGGATATTCATATTTGGCAACGGTAATAATGCAGGGTCGGCTTCGGGCGGCGACAATTTGATTTCCGCCGCTGATGATCCGCGTAAAAACAAATTGTTCATTTACGTATTCAGCCTGCGTTGCGTAAGGAATGCAGGGGATATTGAGTTCCTCGGCGATTTGTGCAGGGACCTGGGCCGTGTCGCCATCGACAGACTGCATCCCTGCGACGATGTAATAGTCCTCGCTGTTGTCGAACATTTCCCGGACGATTTTTCGGATGGCGTGAGCTAAAGGATTGGCGGTCGCCCAAGTGTCCGCTCCGCCCAGCGCCTTGTCAGTCAGCAGAACTGCCGTATCGGCGCATCGGCTCAGACTATATCGCAAGACCTCCGCGGCCATCGGAGGCCCCATCGTCAGGGCGATAATTTTAGCCTGGTCGTCGCCGACCAGTTGCCTCATCCGATGGGCGAAGGCCAGGGCCTGAGCGTCCAGTTCGTTAATGATGCTGGGCAGCTTGGTCCGAATCAGATTACCCGTCTTGGGGTCGAAGGCATTGTGCGTAATCTGCGATACGTCCGGCACCTGCTTGACCAGCACGATGTAATGGCTCATAGACAATTCCGCTTAAAGTATGTTAACTCTCACACAGACCATTCTATTAGTGTACCTGCAAAGTCCCGATTTTGAAGAAAATTTACCGAAAAGGCCGACGGATTGCAACAATCCTGCAAAAAAGTGTCCATTTTTTCTTCGCAAAAACTTGATTTTGGGGCTGCGGTATAGTACAAGGGGAACTTCTTGTGCCGGGGGAAAGTTGCCCCGGTTAGACAAATTTTTGTCCCCAAAAAGGAAACGACTATGGCAGACTTGAAGGTACTGAGCGAAGCGGTCATCAAAGGCGACCAGAAAACCGCAGTGGAAACGACCCGACAGGCATTGAATGAAGGAATGGCCCCGGCTGTGATTCTCAACGACGGCCTGATTGCCGGGATGAATGTTATCGGGATGCGATTCAAAGCCAACCAGGTCTATATCCCCGAGGTGCTGATTTCAGCCCGCGCGATGAAAATGGCGATGGAAGTGCTGGAACCCAAACTGGTGGAAGCAGGGGTCAAACCACTGGGGAAAGCCCTGGTCGGTACGGTGCAGGGTGATTTGCACGACATCGGCAAAAACCTGGTCGTGATGATGCTTAAAGGCGCCGGTTTTGAAGTGCTGGACCTGGGTGTGGATGCGTCGCCGGAAAAATTCGTAACCAAGGCCAAAGAGTGCAAACCACAGGTCATCGGCCTCAGCGCGCTTCTGACAACGACAATGCCAGCGATGGAAAAAATCGTCCGTGCCTTAAAAGACGCCGGCATCCCGGCCAAAACGATGATTGGAGGCGCACCGGTTACACAGACTTATGCCGACAAAATTGGCGCCAACGGCTATGCCTCCGACGCCGCCAGCGCGGTTGACCTGGCTAAAAGTCTGTTGAACTAAACGATCAAAATTGCGTCATTTGCGGCCTGTGAAAGTTTCGCAGGCCGTTTTTTTATATATCGACAGGGTTGATTTTCTCCTTTCTGTTCCGCATAATTGGCCGACATGAAAATCCAGGCGTCCAATCCCTATTTGCGTGATTTCTTCGAGCAGCATGAATCGGCTTCCAAAGAGCAGAAACAAAGAATCATTCAGGCGGCCCAGAAACTGATGCCGCTTATCGACCCGACCAAGGAATATCCTCTGGATTTTGTCGCGTTCCGACTGATGGGAGCAAGGCCCCGCTCCGATGCCTTCGGGCAGGTCATTCCGGGACGACAACTGCTGGACGACCTGCGGGTCTGGCTGAATCGCCGGACTTCTCAATCGGCTTTGCCGGTGCGGCAGGCGATGGAAAAAATTTTCACGGTCGAAGAGTTGTCCCGGCTTTTTTCCGTTTCCCAGCGAACCGTCCGACGCTGGCAAAAACGGGGACTGACGGGGCTGATTTATTTGTTCCCGGACGGCAGAAAACGACTCGGCTTTCCGGAATCTTCCCTCGAACAGTTCCGCGCAACTCATTCAAAACTGCTGGAAGACGCAAAACAATTTCGACTGCTTTCCGGAATGGAGAAAAAAGCCATTGTGGATGCGTTCGAGGAATTGGCCGGACGGAATCCGAATCTGACGCGCAATCAAATCATCGGCCGGTTGATTCGACAAACACGACGCGCCAGAGAAACCATTCGCTATATCCTGACCGATTACGAACGGCAGCGCCCCGACGCACCGCTGCATATCCCGCGGAAACCGCGGCTGACGGCCAAAGAAGCCGGCCAGGTTTTCAAGCTGTATCGGCAGGGAACGCGGGCGCGAGAACTGATGAAACGATTCAATAAAACGCGACCGGCGATTCATCACATTATCATCCAATGCTGGACCAGGGAACTGCAAAGCAGAAAGATCGAATATATCCCAAGCACGGAATTCAAACCATTGGATCTCCACGCTCCTGTTCCGGATAAGTCGGAAATACCCGCGGCGGAAGTCCTCCGAAAAGGCCCGCTAACCCGTTCGCAGGAACAGCAGATTTTCCGTCACTATAATTATCTAAAATATGTGGCCGATGGATGGCGGAAAAAGTTGCTTTCACGCCGCTGCGGTATCAGGCTTTTTCGGAAAATGGAAGACCTGATTCAGCGAACCGAGCGGCTTAAACAACTTTTAACCGAGGTCAACATGCCCCTGGTGGCGGGCATTGCGAGCAAGCATCTGACGACGGGAGCCGCTCTTTCCGAGCTGATCGGCGAAGGAACGATGTCCCTGATGCGGGCGGTGGAGAAATTCGATTACACCAGAGGCTACCGTTTCAGCACCTATGCCGGGTTGGTGATTGCCAAGGACTTCGCCCGCAAAATCCCCGCCGAGGCGTCCAGACCCGACCGCTTCGCAGGGGCCGACTTTTCCAATATCCCGGACGACGTCCGTTCCGAACTGCTGGCCGACGCCGGCGCGCTCGAAAAGGCACGACAGGACCTGCGGCAGGTGATTGAGACCAACCTCGATGAACGGGAACGTTATGTGGTTTTGAATCACTTTGCGCTGGATACCGGTGTGATTAAGAAAAAGCCCAAAACACTCCAGCAAATCGGCGATGATTTAGGACTGAGCAAAGAGCGAGTCCGCCAGATTGAACTGCAGGCCCTGCAGAAACTTCGCCACAACCTCAGCCCTGAACAGTTTGAACTGCTTACAGGTTAAATTGTGCGAATGAACATTTTAACTTCTTTTTGAAACTCTGAGACAATGAAAGGCAAATTTTCGATCAGAGGCTGAATTCTTCCGGCTTCCACTTCAAACGAATAGCCGTGAGAAAAGAAATGGCGGAAAGCCAGATAAAGGCGGAGTTTTTCCGAAACAGCATCGGAAATCACATGTTGAGATGTTGCCAATTTCAACAAATCCTGATGCCAGGATGGGCCATTGGGCAAATTGAAATCTGCGGCCATGACGCATTGTTTCAAAATGTTTTCGATGCCGTTGTAAAAACCGTGAATCAGAGAACCGACGCCGGCCAGTTCCAGCGGAGAAAGTGAATTCAGGTGTTGCAAATCCGGCAGACAGCGAACCACCTTGTCAATATTCTCCCATTCGGCGTCAATCCGTTCACGCAGCGTCGCCATACAGACGAATCCCTTCTTTCTTCACAATGTCTGTAAAACGCCCCGGAACGGAAAGGTCAATCAAGTCAACCGGTTTGTCAAGTCCAAACAAGAGTTCTCCGTAAAAGCGGAAGAAATGTTCCGGCGGAATACCTTCCACCGCAAGGTCAATGTCATTTGCCTCCGGACTCGCCTCCAAATTGGAGCCGAAAAGCAGAATCTGTTTGACATGGTATTTTCGGGCTGTCTCCACGATCACGTTTTTTTCTTTGTCGGTAATCATAACCTTTATAATAGAAAAAAGTTATGTCTCTGTCAACCGGAACTTAACGGTTTTCCCATGGATTCTGAATTATTTAGAGGTTGATCCACTCGAATGTTTCGCCTTTGGGGATAGTAATTTCCTTTGTTTTATCGCCGTATCGCAGGATGCAGGGATTGCCCAGCTTTGAATAAATCACCGCTTTGGACAGGGCGCCGTTTTTCCATTCCATATCCACGACGAAACCGCCGCGGGCACAAAGCCCCTTCAACGGAGCATTTGTCAACGGTCTGTTGCGAGCGGATGCCCGTGTGTTCCGTATCACGCCGTCTTCGCCGCCTCAAAAAAAGGTTTGCCACACGAATTTTTTCTTATATTATCATATCGACTTTCTGCATAATTTTTGAGGAGATAAAATGGAGACAATCGGAATTATCGGCAGTGGAAATATGGCCGAGGCCATTATCAAAGGTATTCTATCTTCGGGGTTATACAAGGCTGGGGATATTATGGCCTCCGATGTTCGCACAGAACGCCTGGATTATATCGCCAAAGAATACAAGATCAAAACCACACTCAATAATGAGGATATTGTCAATCATGCGAAAGTCCTTTTGATTTGCGTCAAGCCGCAGAATGTCAAAACGATGCTTGACGGCATCGAAGGCAAGACACGAGATAACACGCTGGTCATTTCCATCGCGGCGGGAATTACGACGACCTATCTGTCCAAACGTCTGAGCAACTGCCAGGTCATCCGCGCTATGCCTAATACGCCGGCGATGGTTGGAGAAGGTGCAACGGCCTTATTTTCCGCCAACGCCTCCAAAGAATCTGTCGAACACGCGATGAAATTGTTTTCCGCCGTGGGAAGAGCGGCGATGGTGGATAAGGAAGAATTGATTGACGCGGTGACGGCCATCAGCGGTTCAGGGCCGGCGTACTTTTTCCTGCTGATGGAAGAGATGATTAAGACGGCAGTACTGTTAGGGCTGGGGGAAAAGACGGCTGTCGAAATGGTTTTGCAGACCGCTAAGGGAGCGGCGATTCTTGCCGAGACACAACGTTCATCCCAGGGTCCATCCGAATTGCGGCAAAAAATTACCTCGCCCGGCGGAACGACAGAAGCCGCGATGGATATCTTTATGCAGCATCAGTTTGACCTGCTGGTGCAAAAGGCGCTGACTGCAGCTCGTGACCGCAGCCGACAACTTGCTCAGTAAAAATACAGGACCGGACGGAGGTCATTCAACAAGAATCGCCTCGACGGGGCATTCGTCGGCGGCCTGCTGAGCGGTTTCTTCCAGTTCGGGGGGAACTATATCGACGATTACCTCCGCCCGACTGTCGCCCATCGCAAACACTTCCGGACAGATGTCCACGCAAAGCCCGCACGCTGTGCAGTTGTCGTCTATTCGTACTTTCATTTTTTTTCTTCCTGAATAGGCACCCCATTTATACCGTTTGAATTATACCGGTAAAACGGCTTGCACAAAACGCTTTTTTTCTGGAAATTTTACATCAGGCCGTTATACTGAACCCGTTGTGCGGGTTTGGGCCTGAATGGGGTGATAAACAAACCCGAAATGTTTTGTGGTCGGGTCCCATGCAAGCGCCGCGCGCCAACCGGGTCAGGCGGGGAACCGAGCAGCCCTACGCGGCCAGCGGACTGTGCCGTGGCAAACCCGACCACCTTTTTCGAATGATAAGTATTGAAGAGATTCATAATTCGATGTCCTATACAGTCTTAGCAAGACGTTATCGTTCGCAGACCTTTGACAATGTCGTGGGGCAGGACGCCATTGCGCAGACGCTCAAAAACGCCATTAAGACCGGCCGCGTCGCGCACGCCTATCTATTCTGCGGCACCCGCGGCGTTGGCAAAACCACGATGGCACGCATCTTGGCCAAGTCGCTGAATTGTCTGAACGCCAAAGACCCGACGACCGAGCCTTGCCTGAAATGCGACAGTTGCGTCGCCATTAACGCCGGCGAAGACATCGACGTCATTGAAATTGACGGCGCCAGCAACCGCGGCATCGACAATATCCGCGAACTCCGCCAGAACGCCATCTATCGGCCCGCCCGCGCACGGTACAAAATCTATATCGTCGATGAAGTCCACATGCTCACCACCGAGGCCTTTAACGCCTTGCTGAAGATTCTTGAGGAGCCGCCAACACATGTCAAATTCATCTTCGCCACGACTGAGCCGAATAAGGTACTGCCGACGATTCAGTCCCGCTGCCAGCGGTTTGATTTCGCATCCATCAACCCGGAAACCATCGCCCGACAGCTTGATATGATACTGAAAAAAGAAAACATTACTTTTGAGACGGACTTTCTCCATCAACTGTCCAGGCTGGCCAATGGGTCGATGCGGGACGCCCTGAGTCTGCTGGACCAGCTCATCAGCACCGGTCAACAACCGCTGACGGCGGCGATGCTGGAACAACTGCTGGGCCGGCCCGGCTCGGAAACGCTCAATCAACTGGTGCGGCACATCGCCTCGGCAGAAGCGGCCCAAACGTTGAAATCCATCGAGGTTTTGCTTAACCATGGACAAAGTGCATCGCAAATCGCCGAGGCCCTGGTGGAAATATTCCGCGATATAATGGTGCTGAAAGCCGCCGGCGACAACAGTGACATTTTGCTGCTGTCCTGTTCCAATGCGACGGTATTGAGTGAACTGGCACAGACCTTTGACGTCCCCTGGCTGGTTTTTGCGATTACAGCCCTCGAAAGGCTTCGCTGGACGCTTCGCAACAGCGAAACCGCCCGCGCGCTATTGGAAGCGGCGCTGCTTCGCCTGGCGATGAGCGAACATTTCATCAGCCTCGACGCCCTGACGGAGCAATTGCGCGGCACAGCGGGGCCGACGGCTACCCCTGCGGACATAAAAAAAAAGACCGTAGCCTCTTCCGGTAGCCCGTCCCTGTTTCAAAACAATGGCTCGCCGCCTCCCGCGGCGGAAAGAACAACCGGGATACCGTCGCATCCCGCGGACAGAGCCGATTCCGACCCAACCCACGGACTTTGGCCGCGGCTGGTGGAAAAAATCCAGGCTCAAAACAGCCAGTCCGCTGTATTTTTTTCGCAGGCCAGACCGGCAGGATTGCAGAATGATATTTTGACAATTCATTTCTCCAGCCCGTTGGCACTCGATATGGTCAAGAAAAAGGATGACATGGTCCGGTCAATTTTGAAAGATGTTTCAGGGCGGGAAATCACGATACAATATGAATTGGCAAAGCCGGAGGATTCAACGCCGACAGCGCCGGGCGCTTCCCCGACTTCGCCCGGAGCGCGGGTTAATCGTCGGCAGCAGGAAGAGGTTTTGTCTGAGCCGGCGGTGCAAATGATTATGCGGGGACTTTCCGCAAAGCCCGTTCAGATCGAGCGCCTTGAAGAATCCCAAACCGACCGGCAGGATACCGAGGAAACGGACGTATGAACCCGGCCTATACCAAAAGTCTCAATAATCTGATTGAGCAATTCGCCAAACTGCCCGGCATCGGCCCCAAGACCGCCGAGCGCCTGGCGTTTCACATCCTTAAATCCGATGTCCCGGAGGCGCTGGCACTGGCTGAGGCAATCGCGGATGTGAAGAAGAACATCCACCAGTGCAAAATCTGCTATAACCTGGCTGAGGCGGATATCTGTCCGATTTGCGCCGACCCAAGACGGGATAAATCCGTTATTTGTGTCGTCGAGCAGCCCAGGGATGTCATCAGTCTCGAAAAAACAGGCCTGTGCAGGTGGGTTTATCACGTCCTTAACGGTCATATCGCCCCGCTGGAAGGCGTTGAACCGACGGATTTGACGATTGACCCGCTGCTCAAACGCATCCGGGCCGGCGGCATACAGGAAGTAGTGATGGCCACCAACCCCAACCTCGAAGGCGACGGCACGGCCCTGTATATCCAATCCCTCTTGTCGGGGTTAAATATCAAAGTCACCCGCCTCGCCCGCGGTCTGCCCACCGGCTCGACCCTCGAATACGCCAGCGGCAATATCCTCGCCGACGCCATTCTCGGCAGAAGCCCCCTCTAATGCACCTGTGTTTTTCCATAAAAAAAGCGACTTTTTCAGCAAAATCTGGTATAATCTGTCACAGGCTTAAAAGTCGAAGAACGAATCTCTGACGATAGCGAATATGAAGCTGTCTTTAAGCAACCAGATGCGGATGGAACAGCAGATGAAGCTGTCTCCTCGAATGATTCAGTCGATGGAGGTACTTCAACTGCCGCTGCTTGTGCTGCAGGAAAAAATCGAGGCCGAGCTCAACAGCAATCCCGTGCTGGAACTGGCTGATGAGCCGCCCGTTGCGCAGACAGAAGCCGCGCAGACCGCGCCTGATGAAGAATCGGAGGAACGAGAGCTGGTTGTTCGTGAGGATTCCGACAAGGTGGAAGATTTTCAGCGACTGGAAAATGTTTCCGAGGAGTTTGAGAATTACTTTGAAGGGTATTCCTATCGGCCCGCGCGGAACGACGGCGAGCCGGACAGAAAAATGGAGGCGATGCAGAATACCGCCGCGGGGGATATTTCGCTGCACGATTCGCTGCGCGAACAATGGCGGCTGGTCGAGGCGGCGGAACTGGTTAAATCCGCCGGCGATTTGATTATCGACTATCTCGACGACAAGGGCTATCTGGCCGTCCGCCTCGAACAACTGCAAAACAAGGATAAATACCCATTCGGCCTGGAAGAATTGACCCAGGCCCTGCGCCTGATTCAAAAACTCGAACCGGCCGGCGTCGGCGCCAGGGACCCGCGGGAATGTCTGTTGCTTCAGATGGAACAGTTTCCGGAAGATATGTCGTTTGAAATGGAGCTGTTACGCAATCACTGGAACGACCTGCTGGAAAACCACCTGCCCCATATCGCCAAAAAGATGAACGCCACCGTCGAGCGGATCGGCAGGGCGATTGAGCGGATGAGCAAGCTGGACATTTCTCCCGGCCTGGCGGTCGGTCGAAATGAAAATCATCCCATTACCGCCGATGTCATCGTTGAGCCGGATGAACAGGGCGGCTATCAGGTCTTCCTCGCCGAGACGCGGATGCCCAGTCTTCGCGTCAATCAGTTTTACCGCAAAATGGCCCGCGACCGAGGCATCGACGAAAACACACGCCAGTTCCTGCAGAAAAATATCCGCTCCGCCCAGTGGTTTATGGACGCCATCGAACAGCGAAAACATACCCTGTTGCGTGTGGCTCGCGCAGTGGTGGAACACCAGAAGGACTTTTTCGACAAGGGCAAATTATATCTCAAGCCGCTGCCGATGGCGGTCATCGCCGGGAAAGTCGGCGTTCATATCGCCACCATTTCCCGCGCCGTCGCGGGCAAATATATGCAGTGTCCGCAGGGCATTTTGCCGCTCCGCGGTTTTTTCAGCGGCGGCACCGAAGACGACCAGGGCCGGGAACTCAGCTATGACGCCGTTAAAGCCAGACTCCAGGAGATTGTCGATGCCGAGGACAAGGCCCACCCGCTAAGCGACGACGAAATCCGCAGGAAACTCACTGAGGCGGGAATGGGCCGCATCGCCCGCCGAACTGTCGCAAAATACCGCTCCATCTTGAATATCCCCACCGCTCGCTTCCGTAAGAAGTATTAGTCGAATTATTAAGCTTCTGTTAAGATTGGGTTCGTTTCGTTTTTTTGGGTCGGTTTTTGGCCTCCATTTCTGCGTTTTTGATATTGATAATGCATATTTGGTCGTAAAAAAATTGGCTTTGTTTCGTGAAGAAGTTATTAAGCCACAGTTCTTAGTTCTTGGTTCGTAGTTCTTTAGACAAAAAAATCCAGAGACAAAAGTTTATAGTTGATAGTTCAAAACCACGGCCAAACGAATTTGACCTCGCCACTTATGCTTATATTTCAAAGAACAATGAAGGCGCAATATAGGCCTTCTATAATTAGCGCGGAGTTGCGGATTTGTGTCGAAAACCGGCGCGCCGGGACGCTAACGCGAAATGTAAGTCTTTGCGGGGCAATGAGAAGAAAATTTGTGGAATTTTTGATAACGACAGAATTGTGTTAGCGTAATTGGTGCGAGAACATCGCAGATTGTAAATTGTAAATTGTAGATTGTAAAAGGCGAGTAAAGATTGTATAATATCAGTGCATCAGGAAGGAAACACCTTAAAAAAGTTCATAGTTCTTTGTTTCCGCCGTCGCTAAAGCTATGGCGGACAGGCGTAGTTCTTAGACAAGAAAAGCAAAAGGGGAAATTGGGCGAAAAATAGCTGATGCCTTAAATTGACTCTATTTTATTCATAAAATGTAGGAGAAGGTTTTTTACATGCAGTTGGTTGTATTCGATTAATTATCTTAAAGCTATTCACATCTATCACTAATCTATTATCAAAAGCGATTAATTTTTTTCTGTGTGATAGAAATACAACTTTTGCAATATTTCTATCGGGCCTATTGCACGTATATTTATAGTGTCTATCCTCACTAAAGGCTTTTATCGATCTATTGGCAATAAGATTATATCTACTATTTTTTTTGAGTTCATTGATGAGAATAAATATTTCTTGCTTAGACGATCTCCCAAATTCTCCTACTATAAAACTACTTGTTGTCAGTACTCCTAATTCCCTTAACCATTTAAAAAACTTTTTGAACACAGCATCTTTTGGTTTGTCATACAACCTCATGACATTTGCATCCACAACTATATCCTTCATGCCCTATTTCCCCTTCCCCATAGCTAATTCAAAAGAATCAACATAGTATGTGTCAAAAAATTCATTAGGTGCCCCCTCCAGAGAACCGTCTTCTTTTATTGATATTTCATATACTTGGGGAGATATTTTAGTTTTGGATGGGTTACCTAGGAAAATAATAGAAACATCTTCTTTTTTAAGTTTTCCACTCATTGCAAGCACTCTCAGCCTATTAATTAAGTATTCACTATGTGTTTCAACTATATAGTTTCGTTTATTTAACCGAGACACAAAGTAATTTGCTAATTTTGCCTGGCTAGTTGGATGAAGATGTACTTCTGGCTGGTTTATTAATAGTAGTCCTTTGTCTGGCAATGCTACATCAGCAACAATAAACGGTAATGCTTGTGAGATACCGAAGCCTGCGTCTGACAAGTTTACGGTCTCTTTGTGCTTATATGGTTGAACTTGTATTTTAAGTATCTCATCTAAAGTTGATTCAGGTCTCACCTTAGAGACCAGCTCTAGAGAACCAAGTAATTCGTTAACTTTTTTATAACGTTCTTTGTTGTGTTTAATCCATTCTTGAAGAATAACTACGCAATTTTTTCCTGCAGGGTCTATACTTGGATACGGTAAATCAGGTGGATAAAAACGAAGCGGGGTAGCTCTTACGGGGCCAATATAGACAACCTTTTCAGATAAGTTTTCTATTTTAGATATTATTGAAGTTAAAACATTATGCGCCATAGGGTTTCTGCCTATAAGCCTAAATAATTCAAATGGGGAAATGTTGCCCGTTGTTTCAGCTTTTGGCTGTTTTTTAAATAAATCTGATAAATGCTTAAAATCAAAGCTAGATTTCGCCTTGCCTTTTTGTTGTTTAATTGACAGCGAAGAGTCTTTTAAAAGTTCCAATATTTTAGGAATAGTTTTGTCTTTTTTAAATTTATGGGCTATTTCCTCTAAGTTATAAAATATTTTATATCCTTCTTTTTGCCCTTTCCAATGAATATCTATTTTATTCTTTTCACTTACCAACGTTATTCTTTGAGGTAGGATGTGGTCACCTTGCGCAGAGTATCTATAGGTAACATCAACACTTGATTCTTCCTCACTTTTATCAAACGTCAGTCCAATTGAAAAATTCGAACTAACTTTGTTTTCATGTACGATATCATTGTAAGTTCCCATTGAACAATTAGCCCCATTTGTTGCAATTTCAAATGGAAATATTTTTGGCCTTTTTGTTTGCAAAATTAAAGCAAGAGCATTCAAAATACTACTTTTCCCTGAACTATTAATTCCTGTTAAAATTGTCAACCGTTTAAAATTAATATCCAAAGATTTAAATACTTTGAAATTATTTAAGCGTAATTGATTAATTATCATTTATTATTCTCCTTACCAGATTGGTTCTTAATTTTTTTGCCTTAGTCGTTTTCGCCTTCTTTATAAAGAATGTTCTCTCTCCTTACATTCAAAATTATAGCGATACTATATATAAATAGCTATATTTTTCACTAGAATTTTCTCTTCAGAACTTTAATTCTTTTTCAATCAAATTCCATGAAAATATTTACCATAGAGAATTGGAGGGCGAAGGAATCGCCCCCTTCTGGATTTCGGGTTCTGTACGCGGGCGGGCGAGTAAATTGACGATTTTAAGGAACCCCACCGGCTTTTCGAGCCACCTCCCCTTGAAATTAACCCCTCTGGCCCTGTGGGCCATCTCCCCTTAAGAAGGGGAGATTTGTCAGGGATCGCGTTTTCTGCCGCCCGGCAAGTATATTTGTCTATCCTCAAAGAACAATCCGAAAAGTACGGCCTTGAGATACTCGGCTGGTGCCTGATGACCAATCATATTCATCTGATCGCCCGGCCATCAACGCCTGAATCTCTGGCCAAAGCCGTTGGCCGAACGCATTTTCTTTATATGCAAAATATCAATTACCTGCACCGCCGCAGTGGTCACCTGTGGCAGAACCGTTTTTATTCCTGCCCACAAGGCCGCATGGATAACTTTCAATGTATCACAGCCGAGGGCGGCAAATTAATTGACGATCCTTCTTCGCACAAGGCTACGAAGGACAAGTTCTTCGATTGACGATTGGGGGTGGTGCTATCGTGTCGCTTGCGCTCCACGCTTCTGTTTTTGATTATTTGTTTTGGAGGAACTGGATGAGGCGGTAGAGGGTGGCACTTCGCGAGAGAGATGAACAGGTGAGCAGGGGAAAAGGGGAATGAATAATAAAAGATTTTCCGCATGTGCAAGACCGACAAATCGAGATTTTGAAGTACGTTGTACGCCCTACAAAAATTTTACTCTCTGTTTTGGAGAAACTGAATTAAGTGGTATATCGCCATATTATACGGCACAGAAAGGTGGCGTTGTTGGGCAAGTTTTAGGATTTGGCCGGTGAGGGCGTCAATTTCGGTTTTCTTTCCCACCTTGAGGTCCTGCAAGGTCGATGAACGATGCAGCGCGGTAGGTGGGACGAGCTTATTGTAAAACACTTCCTCATATTGCTTAGCGGTATTCCAATGGGTGTGAAAGCCCGCGGCGGTCATCACCGCATAGATTTCCTCAATAATGGTATTCATAATTTCCCGTGTATCCGGCGACTCGGCCAGCGCTCCATACGGCACGTCCAAAATGGCGCCGAGGGGATTGAGGGCACAATTGTACAACATCTTGGCCCAGAGGTCTTTTTCGATTTCGGCGGTGGTAATGCAGGGGATGCCGCCGGCGTTGATTGCCGCGGCCAGCGGTTCGACGGTCGAAAGGGGATTATCGAAGAGGGAGCCGATGTGGATGGCGTCGGCGTGGACGGTGATTTCGACGTGGTGGGGTTCGAGGCGTGTAAAGCCGGTGATGACGCGGGCGCTATAGATTTTTTCCTTTGGGAAACGGGCATTGAAAATTTCCGCATTTCCCCAGCCGTTCTGGAACAGGACGATGACGCCTGTGGGCGAAAGGAGCCGGCGATGCTCGTCCAACTCCGCCGCGGCGTATGCGGTATCATAGCATTTGGTGCAGACGAGGATAAAGTCATACATCCGTCCGGCAAAGTCTTCCAGCGACGCCGATGCCTTGAACTGTCGCGGAGGTATGGTAAAAGAACCGAATATTCCCGTGCGGACAAGGCCGTTTTGACGCAGGCTTTTAACTGTTTCAGGCCGGGCGAAGATAGACACCTTCGCGCCCGCTTTGAGCAGACACGATGCGATTCCCAGACCGACGGCTCCTGCGCCGTAAATCAGTACTTTCATAATTCAGTCCTGTTTTGCTTTGTTCCTATTCAACCACAAAACCGTCGTTTGTGCAATTGTCCGCCTGCGCCGGAGGTTCAAAAATCAGGACTGGCCAAAACATTGCCGGCAGGGTATAATGTGTACCAAAATTAAAGATTAAAAATCAAAAATAAAAAATATGGATGATGCGAGAACGATATATGTAGTCAGCGACCTGCACATGGGCGACGGCGGGCCGAGGGACAATTTCGCGTTCGACAATAAGGCCCAACAGTTTTCGCTGTTTCTGGATTTCGTCCAGGCGCAAAACGGCGAGCTGTTTGTGCTGGGGGATTTGTTTGAATTCTGGCAGGCCAACATCAGCCGGGCGCTGAGGGAGCGGATGTCGTTTCTGGACCGCCTGGCGCAGATGCAGGCGCGCTATGTCATCGGCAATCACGATGCGGATTTGGAAGAACTGGTGGGGACGGGGCTTTTGCATCATCCATTTTTTGAGCGGATGAGCGGGCCGTTTACCAGAACCATCGGCGGCAAGGTATTTCAGTTTATGCACGGGCATGAGCTGGACCCGTTCAACCGTGACGGCACGCCGGGCTGGGGGCGGATACTGGCGATTCTGGCCGGCATTATCGAAGACCGCAAAGGTTCGCCCCTGTTATCGGCGGGAGGTTTTACGGAAAAGAGCCTGTTGCGGGCGGGACGCGGCTTTATGTGGCTGTGGAATCTGTCGGTCAATCGGTTTGAAAAGAGCCAGACGCGACAGATGCCGCCTGGTTTTGAGGAATTTTTAACTCCCGCCCAGTCTCCGGAAAAGGTCAAAGGGATTCTGGCTCTGTATCAGAAGGACCGATTACGCCGGGGTTATGATGTGCTGGTGGCCGGTCATACGCACAAGGCCGACAGCCGGGGCGGCTGGTACTATAACAGCGGCTGCTGGGTAGGATTGCGGAATCATTTTCTGCGGATTGAACCGGACGCGAGCGTCTTTGTCTGTGAATGGAAGAACGGCCGGGAGACGGTGATAGATGGGCCGGAAGAAAAAGAATAATACGGAATTTTGAGGAATTTGGCGATGTCGAAAAAAAGATTTTTTCGTCCGTTTCGGATGGTACGGGACCACGTACAAAAAGCTGGAATGCCCCCCGGGACGGTCGTGTATCTGGGCGAAAAAGCTTCCCAGCCGGTGCGAATTACCCTGATGGATTACGACGCCAACGCGTTCAAGGAACAGACGCTGTCCACGATTGAAGAGGCTTTTGACTATAAAACCACGCTGACAACCACCTGGATTAATATTGATGGTCTCAGCGACACCAGCATCGTCGAAAAAATCGGCAAACAATTCGATTTGCACCCGCTGGTTCTGGAAGATATTGTTTTGCCCAGCCAGCGGCCCAAAATGGAAGATTATGACAACTACCTGTTCATTATTTCCCGGATGATGCAATATAACCGTGCAAAAAACGAAATCATCAGCGAGCAGGTGAGTATGGTTCTGCGGAACAACTGTCTGATTACCTTTCAAGAGACCTTTGGGGATGTGTTTGATGCGATTCGCGACCGGCTTCGCAGCAACAAAGGCCGCATCCGTAAAATGGGGACCGATCATCTGGCTTATGCCCTGATTGACGCGATGGTGGACCATTACTTTTCAATTCTCGATATGTATGGAGAAAAGATTGAAAATCTGGAGGATGAATTACTGATTGATCCGACGCGGCATACTCTGGGCAAAATCCATGAGGTCAAACGCGAATTGATGATGCTTCGGAAATACGTCTGGCCGATGCGGGAATTGATCAGTCTGATGCAGCGGACCGACAGCGAGTTGATTATCGACGCGACCAAAGTGTATCTTCGCGACGTTTATGACCATACCATTCAGATTATCGACACCATCGAGAGCCAGCGCGACGTGGTGGCCAGTCTGCTGGAAATCTATCTGGCCAGCATCAGCAACCGGATGAATGCCCAGATGAAAATGCTCACGCTGATTGCCACGATTTTCATGCCGTTGAGCTTTCTTACGGGGGTGTATGGAATGAATTTCAGGCATTTTCCTGAACTGGAAAGTTTCTGGACCTACCCTTATGGTTTCTGGGGGCTGATTGTTATTGTGATGACGACGATGATTATTGTTTTTAAGCGGCAGAAATGGCTGTAGCTGATTTCCGGCGATGTTTAAGGCCGATTGAAAGAAACGAATACAGGGATGTAAAATGACGTTTTATTTTCTTTGCCAACTGCAAACACCGGCGGCAGCATGGTTTTCGTGGGGCGTGCTGCCGTTGCTGATTTTCCTGGCCCGTATCTGCGATGTGACTATCGGCACCGCACGGGTCATTTTCGTCACGCGCGGATATAAATATCTGGCGGCCGCGGCGGGTTTTTTTGAGGTGCTGATCTGGATTATTGTAATCGGGCAAGTGATGCGGAATCTGGCCAATCCCGTTTGCTATGTCGCGTATGCCGCGGGTTTTGCCACGGGTAATTATGTCGGTATTCGCCTGGCGGAAAAAATGTCGCTGGGATTTGTGCTGGTTCGCGTGCTGTTTAATCAGGATATTCATCAGCTCATTACCTCCATCCGCAACGCCGGCTACGGCGTAACCTGTTTTGACGGGCAGGGGGCTCACGGTCCGGTCAAGGAAATTTTTACCGTCGTTTCCCGCCGGCAGGTCAAAGATTTTCTGGAGATCATTAAAGCCTTTGAACCAAACGCTTTTTATCTCATCGAAGAAATCGGGACCGTCAGCAAAGATTATCCCATTTCCAAAAAAGACCTGTTTAACGGACTGCTGGCCGGATTTCGTCCGTTCCGAAAAGGGAAATAATTTTTCCAGAACAGAGAACGCTGGAAACAGATGAAAAAGACAGCAAAAAAAATCAAACAGCTCAAGGAAGTTCTCAACCACAGTACCACAATGCTGATGGTCTTGCAGGACAATCCCGACCCGGATGCGCTGGCCTCGGCCGTTGCGCTGCGAAAGCTGGTCAATACGCTGGGCGATATACAATGTTCCATAGCCAGCGGCGGCACAATCGGCAGGGCGGAAAACCGCGCCCTGGTCAAGTATCTGGGACTGAATCTGCGACCTCCTGAGCAGTTGGATTTCGGCACTTTTGATTTGGTTGCGATGCTGGATACGCAGCCGCAAACGGGAAACAACTGTCTGCCTGAGGAGGTGGAACCGGATATTGTGATTGACCATCATCCGTGCCGAAAGAATACGCGACTGTGCCGGTTTACCGATATTCGCAGCCGTTACGGAGCCACTTCCACCATCCTGACCGAGTATTTGTGGACTGTCGGAATTGAGCCGGAAACATCCATCGCCACGGCTCTCCTGTACGGCATCCGCTCCGATACGCAGGACCTCGGACGCGATACGACGTCTGCGGATATTGAGGCGATAATGAAACTCTATCCGCTGGCCAACAAGCGAATGTTAAGTCAGATTCAGCGGGGACTGGTTCGGCGGGAGTATTATCGTCTATTGTCGTTGGCGCTGGATAATGCCCGTGTTTTCGGAAGGGCGGTGATTTCCGGTCTCGGCGCCGTGGATAATCCCGATATAGTCGGTGAGATGGCGGATTTGCTGCTGCGGGATGAGCAGATTGAATGGAGTCTGTGCTATGGCATTTGCGAGGGTAAAATTCGTCTCTCTATCCGCACCGACGCGGAAACGCCGCTCGCCTCGAAGGTGATTCGTGCAATGGTTGCCCGCCGCGGCACCAGCGGCGGCCACGAAAGCTATGCCGGCGGCCAAATTCCCATCGAAGGACTTTCCCAAACTCGTTTAACACGCCTTAGCTCATCACTGGAGAGGGCGTTTTTGAAACGGGTCGAACCGTCGATGGTCGGCTCACATGGCCAGAAACTCACCGCCCCTTGATTTGGACGCGGTGCTTATTTCACCTGATTTAGCCCCACCCCCGTGAGGAAAATCAGGGGCGCAGGATGCCTTTTTCTATATATCCATTGCCATTTTTACGAATATTACCGCGTTTTTAGGCCAAAAACAAGGATTTGAAGCATAAGTCCGGGAAAATTCGAAAAATTTTCAAAAATCCCATATTTTCTGCATTTTATACTTGACATTGACATTCTGGATGGGGAAAATGCACAGAAGTTTGAGTAAGTCTGCTTTTGGGATTTACAGGAGTGAGCGTGATGAGGATAAAGGAAAGAGAGCACTGGCTCTGTACTCAGAGTCAGAATGAGTATCCCCCTTCTATTTTCCTCAACATCAGCCCTCACTGTTAATGTTTATATGTCTATTTATTAAAGTTATTTTTTGTTCTCTTTTGTTAAGGATAACGGCCTCTTTTTGAGAGGATGAGGAAATGAGAAGAAAGTTTTTTTGGGGGCGTAGGGTATGAGAAGAGGCAGAAGTTTGACTGCCATTTTGGTGTTGTTGATTATTATCAGCACCAGCACTGCATTCGGGGTGTCATACACCGAAGTGAGGTATCCCGGATTTGCTCCGGAGGAACCAGGGCACGCCACAATCCTCAAAGATATTTACGGCGGGACTTTTTCAGGAAGCGGAGACGATTTGGGTTATGGCCTGTGGACGGTGTTTTCCAACGGCACAGTTTCAGCCCTTCGCGTCTATGACATCGACGGGCCGGGCGACACGATTCACATTTTCTCCGGAGACCAGTTTAACGTAGACCAAATCTGGACCGACGGCATCGCACAGGTTACCGCTCAGGCCAAGTATGCAGCACATACCCAGTCATTCGGCTGGAACGACGGCGGCCTTGGAACCGACTATTTTGAGTTGCTCACTCACGATGATGTGACCCTCGGGACAGTCGTACCGATTACTATTACAGGTGACTTCCTCTGGGGAACTAAACCAAACGGCGACAAATGGTGGTCAAAGAATTCTCTCAACACTGACGCTATGGATCATCTGGTCACCTACAAAATAGAAGGTCTTCAAACCAACTGGACGGTGTGGCTGCTATTCTGGGAGGATTTGGGCGGCAGTCAGCCATCATCAGACAGGGACTTTAATGACTTTGTTATCGAGGTAAGAAGCGTTCCCGAACCGGCGACGATGCTGCTGCTGGGACTGGGAGCGGTTCTTCTGCGTAAGAAAAAATAGCAGCGAACAATCGTTCGATATTTTTTTACGAAAAAAGGGATAATCTTCCGGAGGAGGGTGAACCCTTTTTTCTTTTTTTATTGGATATGAAGGCCTGTGCGTATTACGGGCCTTTTTTATTTTTGGTCATGTAAAATACGTAATTTGTTCCGTTTTTTTTGTTCTTTAGCCGATTTGGCTTTCAGATACCGGGTCGTGTGGCCGGCGGCATTTTTAATGATTTGTTCGGGGCCGGTGACCTGTCCATCGTTTTGTCCTTCATAGTCACGCGATGGACCGGGATGAACAAAGAAGTTTTGACACAGAAGGAAGAGATAAAACAACCTCAATTTGACGCAGGAGTGTCGAAGGAAAGGTTTGAAATTGCCCCATTTGGCTGGGTTTTTGTCCATCTTCGAAAAAAGTCTGAATTTTGCTTGCAAATAGAGCCGAAAAAAGTAGAATCAGAACCTCTTGCAGGATTAAAGACAAAAAGACGCTTATATTCAGGAAAGTAAAGGAAGGTCGATTGGTGTATGATTAAAGTGAAGTCGCGTACCGGTGAATCCGTGCAGCAGATGGTTAAGCGGTTCAAGAAGATGTGCGAAAAAGAGGGCTTGATTCGCGATATTAAGAAGAACGGCTACTTTGAAAAGCCATCGGAAAAGGGCCGCCGCAAACGGAAAAAATCGGAACGAATGGCACGGATTTTCAGCTCAAATCCTGCGTAAGCTGTTTTTTCACAATAAAATACAACCGGACAACAGACTTTTGGGAGCATTTCTTGTCCGGTTTTTCTATGCGCTGAAATTCAGGGTTGGAATAGAAAATGGGCAAAATGGATAGGCCGAGGGTATTGATTGTCAATCCGCCGATTTATGACTTCTCGGCGTATGATTTCTGGCTGCGGCCGGTGGGGATGCTGGCCGTGGCGGGGATGCTGCGGGGACAGGCCAGCTTAACCCTCTACGATTTTTTGGACCGTCGCCACTCTGCGGCGCAGAATAAAAAAACCGAAAAAGACCCATTTGGACGGGGTCGATTCATCGAACAGCGGGTTGATAAGCCGACTGTTTTCAAGGCTATTCCGCGATATTTCAAACGGTTTGGTCTGCCGAGGGACCCTTTCCAGACATTTTTGCGGGAATCCCCGCCGTTTGACTTTATACTGGTACAGTCGGTGATGACCTACTGGTATCCGGGGGTAAAAGAGGTCATCGAGGATGTACGGCAGTATCATCCGCGGGCCAAAATTATTCTGGGCGGGTTTTACGCAACAGTTTGTCGTTCGCACGCGCAGACGCTGGGGGCGGATGTGGTGGTGCGGGACGATGAGCTGGGGCCGATGTGGGAGACGCTGGGACTGACGGAGCCGAAAGAGTATTGTCCGCCGGCGTGGGAACTGTATCCGCGACTGGGGACGGGGACGATTAAGCTGACAAAAGGGTGTCCGTTCAAATGTTCGTATTGTTATGTGCCGGTGCGAGGTGAACGTTTTGGAACGCGGCCGCTGGAACAGACAATAGCGGATTTTGAGACGATGAAGCAGCAGGGCGTGCGAAATGTGGCGTTTTATGACGATGCGCTGCTGTATCAGCCGGAAAGAATTTTGTTTCCATTTTTGGATTATGTACAACAGCACGGCAGGGGCGTTAATCTGCATACGCCCAACGCGATGCACGCGAGGCTGTTAAAGCCTGAAGTCGCCAGGCAAATGGTGCAGGGGGGCGTGAAGACGTTTTACTTAGGTTATGAAAGCGCCAGCGCGGAATTTCAAAAACGAACGGGAGCCAAGCTGGCGTCGGAAGAACTTGCCGTGGCGGTTGACGCGCTGCGGTCGGCGGGCGTGGATGGCAATAACATTACGGCTTATGAGATGCTGGGGCATCCGCTGGCGGACGTACAGGCGATTGAGAAGTCGATGCGGTTTGCAAATGCGCTGGGAATTCGTGTGATGCTGAGCGATTTTTCGCCGATACCGGGTACGCCGGACGGAGAGCTTTGCAGAAAATACGTGGATATTGACGAGCCGTTAAATCATAACAAGTCGGCGTTTCCGATTCTGTTTTTGGGTTGGCAGAAGATAAAATACTACAAAACCCTGTGCCGGGAGTTGAATGAAAAGACTTTTGGTAAAAGTGCGTAGTGGGCAGCGGACACTCGCAGCGTTCAGCGTATAGCGAACAGCGTACAGCGTATAGCGAACAGCGTACAGGCCCATTCGACATGCTCAGGGCAAACAAAGTTTTCCACAATTGGCTTTGATTGGCTTTGTTTTTATTTTGCGATTTTGCGATTAGTCCTTTCCGTATAATGAGTTAGCTGTTTTTAAATTGGGTTCGTTTTGCAAAAATGCCTGCGGGTATTTTTGAAATTAAAAATCAAAATGCTCTGTAGAAAAGTTCAAATTCTGTCGCCCCTTTGGGGCTCAAAAAAGAAGAAAAATCCTTTTTTCCGGGGGCTTACGCCTCCCGGCTATTATACTTCGTGACCCCTTCGGGGTCTGAAAAACAAAGGTTTCTACAGGGCAAAATCAAAAA
>CAZWMN010000028.1:0-26763 GCA_964635075.1 uncultured Pirellulales bacterium
TCGAAAGGCGGCCGTCAAGACCGCGCTGCTCTTCACCTTGGGAACGATTGTCTCCTTGATGATTATCGGGGGGATCGCCGGTTTCGTCGGTCAGGTTGCCCAAAGCGCCCTGGGCCGATACTGGAAGGTCTTTGCCGGTATCGTGGCGGTCTTTCTCGGCCTGGCAGCCCTGAAACTTCTGCCCTTCAAGGTGTCCTTGGGCAAGTTCGAGGGGGTTAAAAGCAGGCTGGGAAAGTCCGGAGCGGTGTTGGCCGGTCTTATCCTGGGCGGCATCGTCGCCGCCAGTTCCCTGCCGTGTAATCCCGGCATTTTCATCGTAATCGGAGCGGCGATTCTGCAAGGGAAAGTCTTCTGGGCGACACTTATGCTGGCAATGTTCGCCATCGGTTTCAGCCTGCCGCTGGGAGCGGTATTGTTGGGAATTTCGTTAAGCAAGGTTAGCCTCGCTGCCAGGGGCGCCGACGCCACGATTCGCTGGATCGCGGGAGCGGTTCTCGTCATTGCGGGGTTCTATTTTCTGCTCACGTTTTGAGAAGCATTAATTTTGATGAACCGACACTTGAAAATCAACATCTGTTGAAAAAGGAAAAATAAAATGCTGGATACGAAAACAAAAGAACTGATTGCTATCGGTGCCTCGGTGGCCTGTAATTGCCATCCTTGTGTGAAGTACCATATCGGCAAAGCACGTGAACTGAATATAGACTCTGAACTAATAAAGCAAGCTGTTGAGGTTGGCAAAATGGTTCGTAAAGGCGCCGCAAGCCAAATGGACGAATTGCTTGGGGAATTGTCATAATACACGGAGGATTTACGGATATGGAATCGAAGGAAAAAATCAGAGACGCCGTCCAAAAAGGGTATGCCGAAATCGCGAAGACCGGCAGCGGCTGCTGCGGAAGCGGCTCACCCAAAAATTTTGCCGCTCAGATTGGGTATTCAGCCCAGGAACTGGACGTTTTACCCGACGGAGCCAATATGGGGCTTTCCTGCGGCAATCCGATGGCGCTGGCGGATTTGAAGGCTGGGCAGGTGGTTTTGGATTTGGGCAGCGGGGCGGGTTTTGATGTATTTATCGCGGCCAAAAAGGTCGGCCCGACCGGACGGGTTATCGGCGTGGATATGACGCCAGAGATGCTGAATAAGGCGCGAAGCAGTATTGGTCATTTTGAGAAGAAAACAGGGCTGTCGAATGTGGAATTTCGTCTGGGGGAAATTGAACATCTGCCGGTGGCGGATGGGTCGGCGGATGTGGTGATATCCAACTGTGTGATTAACCTTTCCGCTGACAAGCCGCAGGTCTGGCGGGAAATCGGGCGTGTATTGAAACCCGGCGGCAAAGCGTGCGTGTCGGATTTGGCGTTGAAAAAGCCGCTGCCTGAAGCCATTCGTGAGATGGTTGCAGCGTTGGTGGGCTGCGTAGCCGGCGCCGTGTCGATTGACGACACGGTGAAAATGGCCGAGACGGCCAAGCTCGCGAATATTCGATGGACGGAAAAAGAATACGCGGTTGATGTGATGGAAAATTGCAACGACAAACTGTATCAATTGGTCAAAGATGCGTTGCCGAGAGGCGAAAAACTTTCGAATTATATTGTCAGCGTCAATCTGTCGGCGGAGAAATCAAAATGAGTATTGATAAAACAAAGCAAGCCGGATTAGGTTTGTTTGAGCGGTATCTGACGGTGTGGGTGATTTTGTGCATTATCGGCGGGATTGTGCTGGGCAAGGTCGCGCCACAATTTGCGAAATCGCTGGATGGGATGTCGATTTATGTCGGCGGCGCGCCGGTGGTGTCGATTCCGATTGCGGTATGCCTGTTTTTTATGATGTACCCGATTATGGTCAAGATAGATTTTGCCGAGGTCTTGCAGGCGGGCAAAAGTGTCAAACCTGTGGTACTGACATTGTTCGTAAACTGGGCAATCAAACCTTTTACTATGTATGCCCTTGCCATATTTTTTCTTGGTACACTATTTTATGGCTTTATTGGCCCCGATGCGGTCGATCTTGTAAAGATGCCGTTCGGGCTGGATTTGCCGGTGGGGGCAACATACGGAGTAGGGACTGTTATCGAAACGAACAGCGTCAAGATGCTGGAAGTGCCGCTGTGGCGAAGTTATTTAGCTGGCTGCATCCTGCTGGGCATTGCTCCGTGTACGGCGATGGTTCTTGTATGGGGATATCTTGCCAAAGGTAATGATGGGCATACGTTGATAATGGTTGCTATTAATTCTCTGTCAATGTTGTTTTTGTATGGGCCTCTTGGCGGTTTCCTTTTGGGTGTTGGTAAACTGCCCGTCCCTTGGCAGGCTCTTTTATTGTCGATAGTGATTTATGTGGCTCTGCCATTATTTGCCGGATTCATCTCCCGTAAATGGATTATTGCCCATAAAGGCCTCGTATGGTTTGAACAGAAGTTTCTGCATATTCTGACGCCGATCACAATTATTGCCTTGCTGGTAACACTGGTATTACTTTTCTCTTTCAAGGGTGAGACCATCCTTTCAAATCCGTTGATTATACTTTGGATTGCAATTCCACTGTTTATACAAACATGTCTTATTTTCGGGATTGGGTACTGGCTATCCAGAGTGCTGAAATTGTCATATCAAGACGCAGCTCCTTCAGCAATGATAGGAGCTTCAAATCATTTCGAGGTTGCGATAGCAACAGCAACGATGCTGTTTGGTCTGTCGTCGGGGGCGGCTCTGGCGACGGTCGTGGGCGTATTGATTGAAGTGCCGGTGATGCTGATGCTGGTCAAAATCTGTCTAAGAACGCAACGATGGTTTGATAGATGAGATTGAAACTATGAAAAAGATTCAGATATTAGGAACGGGATGCCCCAAATGCAAACAACTGGCTCAGTGCGCCGAACAGGCGGCCAAAGAACTGGGCATTGCTTATGAATTGGAAAAAGTAACGCAGATTAACGACATTATGAAATTCGGCGTGATGGTGACGCCGGCATTGGCTATCGACGGCCAGGTGAAATCCGTCGGTAAGGTACTAACACTTGTGGAAATGAAAAAGGTTCTGCAATAAACGCTTTTTAGGAAAGGATACAAAAATGGCGGAACAAAATAGTTGTATGTGTTCGGGCGGCCCGAAACTGATTTTCGCCTGTTCCGGCGCGGCGGATGTCGGCGCAATTGCCGATCAGGCCGCACGGAAAATGACAAGGGAAGGCGTTGGTAAGATGTTTTGTCTGGCGGGTATCGGCGGACGAATTGACGGAATTATAAAAACGACCGAGTCGGCCTCGGCGATTCTGGCTATCGACGGCTGTCCGCTCAACTGTATCAAACAGTGCCTCGAAAAAGCGGGCTTTCCCAATTTTAAACATCTACGGCTCGCCGACCTGGGTCTGGAAAAGTGCAAAAGCCCGGTAAACGAGACAAATATCGCTAAAGTCGCGGCACGAGGCGCTGAATTGCTGGCGAATTAAATTTCCGCCGCGCAAAAAACCGAATGCTCCCTTCACTCATGAAAGGTTTGGCAAATGAAACCGTATGCCAAAATGGGAATTGTTGTCGCCCTGATTGTAGCTGTGGGAGCGATTGTCATTGTCAAAAACGGCGGGATTCCTTCCTGCTGCAGCCCTTCCGTGCTTTTTGAACAACCGCCTCAGTCGGTCTCGCAGCCGGCGGCCGCTGAAACTCCGCCGACTAAAGCGGACGACAAAACTTCCGTTCCTCTGCCGAGACTGGTCGATTTGGGGGCGGGTAAATGTATTCCGTGCAAAATGATGGCTCCGATTCTGAAAGAGCTGAAAGAACAATATAAAGGCCGATTAGACGTGGTTTTTATTGACGTCTGGGAAAAGCCCGCCTAGGCAAAGAAATACCGTATCGATATTATCCCCACGCAGATTTTTTACGACGCCTCCGGCAAAGAATTGTTCCGTCACGAAGGATTTTTCTCCAAGGAAGAAATTCTGTCCAAATGGAAAGAGCTGGGAGTGATGTTTCCCGGATGACGAAACCTTACTTTTTCTATAGGAAAAGAAAATTATGAAAACCAAACTGTATGTAGTATTCGGTGTAGTTGTGTTTTTGTCAGGTTCTTCTTCAATTTACGCAGATGAAAAATCCGCCGCACCAAAGATTGTTCAGGATGTTTATCCCGGCCTGACCTGGGGGGCCTTGGCGTATGCGTCGGACGGCGGCTGAGTTCTTTAAAGCACTTTATGGTGTAATCGCTCGAAAGACCGTATAATAGGCTTCATCATAGAATCTCATAGCAAAACCCCCTGCGTCCAGTGTATCCCATATATTGGTACCGGTGGCAGGATTGACGACATTGAAAACAGCCTGGTCATTGCAGTAGGTGACATGCCCGTCGCTGAACAAAGCATTGAGTCCATAAATTTTATTGCTCTGATGGCTTGTGCTGTTTCTGTTGTGAATGACGTCTGTGGTTTGCGGCAAATTGGGGTTGAGATTGGTATATTTCATCCCAAGCTCTTCAGGGGCCCCATCGGCAAGAAGCTTAGGCCTTATCTCGTTCGGGTAATAGGTATATCCTATTCGCACCCACGGATTAGTGTTCGCCTCGATATTATATGCCTGATTCAGGGTACCCCACGGTTCCGGGTTTATATAGGATTCATACTTATATTGCGGCAGCGAATTGCCGGGGCAGTAAAATATTTCCGGAACATCCATATAGCCCGCTTCATACAGACGGGCAAATCGTAACGGGATAAACCTGCCGTTGGATACCCAATCCTTTCGATATGCAACATAACCGTGCATTTCAGTATGGACGCTACCGTCGTCAAAGATGCCCTTATTAGTCGGTAAAAATTCTTTGTAGGTATCGGCATAGAGTTTCATTGCGACGCCTATCTGGTTCATCCGGCCGGCGCAAATGACACGCCTGGCGTACTCTTTAGCTTTTTTCAAGCCGGGAAGAAGAATTGAAAGCAATAACGCGATAATCGCAATAACCACCAGGAGTTCAATTAACGTAAAGCCCGTGTTTTTCTTTTTGTATATCATTTTTCAATCCTTTACTTGAAACAGTTACAAATCCGCCCTGAGCCCTTTTTGTATCGATGCACTACTCATTCCCTATTCATGCACCTCACTTCGGGCCCGCGTTGGAAACCAATGCGGGCCTGAATCATCTTGTGATTAAAATCAATATTTACACGGCTTCATTAGTACTACAACGCTACAAAACATCGAAAATCCTTATTTTTATGTCAAATTCGAAGCACGACCCGCCAAAGGCGGGTAAAAATCCGAAATCCGAAGCAAATCCCAATATCAAAATTCAAATGAACAAAACCCATTCAACGTGTCATTCCCACCCCCGTTTTCACGAGGGTAAACTCCAGCGGGAATCCAGCTTGTTTTGAATTTGTCCCGGCATGCCGGGATTTGGATTTTGAATTTGTCCTTCGACTTCGCTCAGGATGGGGAGCCTGTCTATACTGAGCTTGCCTGCATTGAGCGCAGTCGAAGGGTCAAAGTATCGAACCATTTCGAGTTTCGTGCTTCGTATTTCGGATTCGTCACAAATAACCATAACCACTTTCATAACAAGTCGTTATGATTTATACTTTAGAGCGATATGGCATTGTAGTACTATGTTGTTATTGCTGCCGTTTTTTCCTGGCCTCAGAACGTTTCCAGTCTCCAATCAAAATCGGGCCGTTCACTATTCACTTGACGAAAAGGCTCCTTTGGAGTACTCTGCCCAGCCGTGTCTGTAGCAATAGATGGTCCGCACTAATGGCTGATTTATCGTAGAACGAAAGGGAAAGAAACGATGTTCACAACGATTGTAGATATCAAGGCGAGGGAAATTCTGGATTCACGCGGCAATCCCACCGTCGAGGTGGATGTGCTGCTGGACGATGGCTCGTTTGGCCGGGCTGCGGTTCCCTCCGGAGCCAGCACTGGCGCCCACGAGGCCTGTGAGCTGCGTGACACCAAAAAGAAACGCTATATGGGCAAGGGTGTCCGGCAGGCCGTGGAAAACGTCAACAAGGTCATTGCCCCGGAAGTGCTGGGCATGGACGCGCTGGCTCAGGAAGAATTGGACAAATACCTGTGCGAAATCGACGGCACCGCCAACAAAAACAAGCTCGGCGCCAACGCCATCCTCGGCGTCTCACTGGCAACCGCCAAAGCCGCCGCCGCCTCGGTTGACCTGCCGCTGTACCGCTACATCGGCGGATGCAACGCCAATATCCTGCCGATTCCGCAGATGAACATCCTCAACGGCGGCAAACACGCCGACAACAATGTTGACTTCCAGGAATTTATGGCGATGCCCGTCGGGGCGCCCGATTTCCCAACGGCGCTGCAAATGGGCGCCGAGGTCTATCACACACTCAAGGGCGTACTCAAGGCCAAAGGCTATAGCACCTCCGTCGGCGACGAAGGCGGTTTCGCCCCATCGCTCAAAACCAACGAGGAGGCGCTGGAAGTCATTATGGAAGCTATCAAGAAAGCCGGCTACAAGGCGGGCAAGGATATCTGCATCGCGCTGGACCCGGCCGCAAACGAAATGTTCACCGAAAATAAAAAATACAAATTCTTCAAATCCGACCCAAAGAAACAGGTCTCATCCAAAGAGATGGTCGAGCATTGGGCCAAATGGGTAAAGAATTATCCCATCGTCAGCCTCGAAGACGGCCTGGCCGAGGACGACTGGGCCGGCTGGAAAGAACTGACCGATAAGCTCGGCTCCAAATGCCAGCTCGTTGGCGACGACTTATTCGTCACCAACAGCAAACGTCTTGCGATGGGTATTGAAAAGGGCTGCGCCAACTCAATCCTGATCAAGGTCAACCAGATTGGCACGCTCACCGAAACCCTTTCAGCCATTAACCTGGCCCGCCGCAACGGCTATACCGCGGTTATAAGTCATCGCAGCGGCGAAACCGAGGACAGCACCATCGCCGACCTCGCCGTGGCTACCGGCGTCGGCCAGATCAAAACCGGCGCCCCCTGCCGAACCGATCGCATCTGCAAGTATAATCAGCTCCTGCGGATTCACGAACAGCTCGGCTCAGCGGCGGTCTATGGCGGCCAAATCTTCAAGTATAAAGGTTAAAGAGACCGATTTCTCAGGCAGAGGCGTCTTGGGGATGTCTCTGCCTTTTTTTATTTTGTCGTAATTGTGGTTTTTAATCTGGAGCGGTTATAAGGTATAGGAGACGACGATGAACAAAAGGATATTAAACCTATCGGCTTGTTCATTAATGTTAAGCATCGTCCCATGGCTATACGCCATCTTTGCAGAGCTTATGGTGCCAGTGGTCGCAATGATCATGGTGTCGTTGGCTTATTTATCTTGTTTTGCATCGATTATTATGGCCATTATAGTCATCAGGAAAAAGGCCGGGCAAAACATTCTCCTTGCTCAGATTGCATTGGTATTAAATATTTTATTTATTGTAGTATTCTTCTCATTATTTTTCCTTCATCGTTTTATTTTTCCTTGTTGCGAGCCTATAGACGGTAGAATCGTACGGTAGATGCGAGCCTATAGACGGAAATGTCCGACAAGATTAGTCGGATTTATGTTATCCGGAAGATTCACGAAGGCTGGATCGTTCTGAATGAGTAAACTGGTGCTGGTCATTCGATATATTGTATTTTGCGTCTTTTTCGCCGCCGGGGCCGCTGCGATAGCCCTGTCGTTTCTGATTAAGCCTGAAATGACCAACTATTTCCAGAGCGTTGCGATGCTCGACAAAACCAACCGCGACAACCAAAAAATCCAGAGCCTCATCGACCAGTACAAGGCCCAGGTTGCTTTAATCGAACGGGAGCCCAATGTCCTGGCCAGACTGCAGCGGGTCGCCCTTGGACAAACTCCCGTACAGCAGGAAGGCGTCGTCTATCCGAGCGATTACAACCCGCAGTTGGCTTCTTTGGCCAGACAGATACTGGCGGAAACCGAACCGGCGGACCCCAATGAGCAAATCCCCGCCTGGGCCAGACGCTGTGCCCAGACTCGTTATCGTTCTGTTTTGTTTTTGTCCGGCGCGGCGCTGCTCTTGATTACATTTATGTTCTTCGGCACCCCCAACAAAACCAAACCCCGCAAAAAAAGATTATAGCCTCCGCCGCAAAGCGGTGTTGTCAGCCTTCTTACACTAAAGTTAATTCTTCCGTTTCAGGCAATTTATCCCGCGGGGATTCATCCCAGGTGCGTCCTTCCAGAAGCCGCCCGTTTTTCTTCTTATTGAAACCGCCCCATTGTTTGAAGAAAAACGGAATCCTTGCCTGTTCGCATTTGGATTTGATGGAAACTGCCCATTTTTTTTTCATAGGTCGAGCATTGGGTCCGGATTCACCGCCGACAATCACCCAATCAATGCCATCCAAATCCAATGACTCCAGCGGCCCCAGGAGCGGTTCCAATGATAGAAAACGAACCGCGGCATTGACCTGTCGAAGATGCTCTATCCGGTGCAGATAGTCGCTGTTTTCTACCGTCACACCCATCCAGATATTATCCGACCAGCTTAATAACGGGGCCAGTTCGACTAACCTTTGCGAACGTTTGGTCAAAATCTGGAAGGTATGCCGCGGATTCTTATTCATTACAGTAAAAACCCGCCGGACAAAATCCAGAGGGATTCTCTCGTGGAATAAATCGCTCATCGAATTGACAAAAACAACCCGCGGCTGTTTCCACCGATATGGTTCTTCCAATGCCTCCGGATGAAGGGTAACCTTAAAACCGTTGCGATAGCGGTGTTGCCCCATTGCTTGCAGGCGCCTCGCCATCCGTTTGGCATAGCAATTCGCGCATCCGGCGCTAAGTTTTGTACAGCCCGACGCCGGATTCCACGTCGTTTCCGTCCATTCTATCGCGGATTGAGTCGCCATTAAACAGCACCTTTATTTCGATATTTTGTCATTATATCTTCTACTATTTTGTTGCCTGTTTTGTTTGGGCTTGCGAAAAACAGGTAATACACTACGGCGCCATTACTATTTCTCATCGGTATTGGTTCCGGCACAAATTCGAATCCGGCAATTTTATGCAATCTGTCACTAAAAGCGTTTACAACAGCCTTGTTAGAGGTTTTCTCCTCTATTACATCAAAAAGACCTTGGACTTTTCTATAAGCGGCTTCTTTCCAACTTTCATCCCCCCAAAACGCATTCATTCTTTTTATTTGGGAAGGAGCCACTTTTTCAGTGTTTTCCCAGAATACATTCATATTCATATCCATAACGGGGAAATTCAGGAAAATCTCAATCGACTTGGATTTCCCTGCGGCCAAGAGTACGTCCCAATTCAAATGAAGCCCATAAGGATCTAATAAACAAAGAGCCCGTTTATACTGTTCATATTTAATAGTGGGAAAGATTTTTTCAAGGAGGATTTTATTACAGTCTTCCTTAAAAATATGTACATTGGAGTATTCTTTTGTCAGCTTTTTTAGGTGTTCGACCTTCTTGCCTTTAAGATCAATAAGATAGTAGCCACTAAACGGCGGTTTTACACTCAGAGCATTTAATGGACTCCCGGGAATATATTCATCTCGTGTTTTCGATTTATGAATACCATATCCTGCAAATCCATCAATATAGTAAAAACCCTTAATAAGAGGTTGTTTCGACATTATTTTTGTATATGCAGGCGCGTATTCTTTCAGAATTTCCAGTTTGATTTCGGACCAATAACCGATTTCATCAAATTTTAGACTTTTATCTCCAGCCATTTTGTGCTCCTTCTCCTCTTCGTTTCTCTTACCCTAAGTATTCATCCTTCATCAAATAATTTTGCACATAGTCGGCCACGGCCGATTCGAGGTTGGTGATACCCTTGTGATAGCCGGCCTGCCGCAGTTTGGAAATGTCGGCCTGCGTGAAGTACTGGTACTTGTCCCGCAGTTTTTCGGGCATCAGAATAAATTCAATATTGGGCGTTCTCTCCATCGCGGCAAAGACGGCGTTGGCTAAATCCAGCCAGGAACGCGCCTGTCCTGCGCCGATATTGAAAATGCCGTTGACCTCGGGGTTTTCGAGAAAGAACAGTGTCATATCCACCGCGTCTTTGATATACAGAAAATCACGCAACTGCATCCCGTCGGCATAGTCGGGCCGATGCGACTTGAACAGACGCACCTTTCCCGCGGCGCTGATTTGCTCAAAGGCCTTGAGAACAAAACTTCGCATCTCACCCTTGTGGTATTCATTGGGGCCAAAAACGTTAAAGTATTTGAGTCCGACAATCTGTTCCAGCAGACCCGTCCGCTGCGCCCAAAGGTCGAAAAGCTGCTTGCTGTAGCCGTACATATTCAGCGGAATCAACTGTTCAATCGGTCCCGTATCCGAAAACCCCGCCGACCCGTCGCCGTAGGTTGCGGCGCTGGAGGCGTAAATAAAACGAACCTGGTGCTCGACGGCCCACTGCGCCAGCATCTTGCTGTATTCGTAATTGTTGCGGATGAGGTAGCTGGCGTCCGTCTCCGTCGTATCCGAACAGGCCCCAAGATGCAGAACAGCTTCAATCTCCCATTCGATCTGGTCGGAATTGAGAGCCTCGGCAAAATCATCGGCTTCCATATAATCGAAAAATCGAAGTTTGCGAAGATTCCTCCACCGTTCGTTGGTCCCGAGCATATCGACAATGAGAATTTCGTTCGCTCCGCGCGCATTCAACTCGGCCGCCAGCGCCGAACCGATGAATCCCGCCCCGCCGGTTATAATTATCATAAGTGGACTCCTGTGCTGATTTTCATTTTCTTGCTTCTTCTAACATTACGCCTTCGGACGCGGTTTGTCAACCGCAAAAGTCTCCTATTGCGGCCGATTATGGGACGTGCGATTTCGCCATCGCTGTCACCCTCCGGAAAACCCCTGGTTTTGATAAAGTAACAGTTATTTTGCTCTCTCTTTATCCCGATGTAATAACGAATTCCCTTCGTTTCCTGAGTTGCAAAAGATGAGACAAAAATTACGGGTGTGTACTTTCGCACTTTTTAAAATTGGCGTGATATAAGTCCTTTATTTGAAAGAACTTGCAATTCGAGCCGACATCCAAAATGTCGCCTTGTAAGTTCTTTATCTGCCGATAGTTATGAAAAAAATGCGAAAGTCAACACGGGTGCATTATGCAAGAAAAAACTGAATCGCTTCAGGATATTACGACTATGGAAAATACCCCACAGAGTTCCCCGTTAAAAACCGCGGAACTCAACGCCATGATTTCCGGAATGGAGGAAGGCGTTCTCTTCGCCGACGATAGGGATGTTATCGTGCAAATCAATCCCTGGCTGCTGAAATTTGCGAAACTCGAAAAGGAAACCGTCGTCAAAACACCTCTGAGAGATTTCCCGATTCAGACGATTCAGGAATGCGCGGAAGCTGCCGTCGCCAAATTCAAATCGAATCGAAATGCTCCATCTATCGTCCTGCAACGGGACATTTCGGAACGAAAGGTGCAGTTGCGGTTCCAGCCGATTTACCTCGAAGACGATTATCTCGGCGTGCTCTTAAACGTGAGCGATATTACGCCTCTGGTTGAAGCGAAGGAACGAGCCGAGGCAGACAGCCGGGCCAAGAGCGAGTTTCTGGCCAATATGAGCCACGAAATCCGCACCCCGATGAACACTGTGCTCGGATTCACCGAACTGCTGCAAACGACCGAACTGACCAAAGAGCAGGCCGAGTATGTATCTGCCATTCAGAAAAGCGGAAAAAATTTGTTAAATCTGATTAATGACATCCTCGACTTCTCAAAAATCGAAGCGGGTAAAACGCAGATCGATAATACGGAATTTGATTTGGAAACTGTAGTCGGCGGAATTGAATCTCTGATGTATCCTGTTGCGCTCCAAAAAAATCTTGAGTTCCAGGTTTTTTACCGCAGACCCCTGCCTGCAAAGATGATTTCCGACCGCAACTGCATTCATCAGTGTCTGCTGAATCTAACCAATAATGCGATCAAGTTCACGGGAAAAGGCCATGTTCACCTGATTGTCAGTGCGGAGAAACGAACCGACGGCGTCTGGGTTTGTTTTGAAGTACGGGACACCGGCGTTGGAATTCCCGAAAACAGGCAGGAAGTTATTTTCAACCCCTTCACTCAGGCCGAAATTTCAACGGTTCGTAAATTCGGCGGCAGCGGGCTGGGGTTAACCATTACCCGAAAACTGGCCCAGATGATGGGCGGGTCGATTGAGGTGTCCAGTGTTGCCGGTCAAGGCTCTGTATTTCGTCTGTTTTTGCCGGCCGGTGTTGTTTCCCTCGATCAGACACAAGAGATTCTTGCCCAACCTAAACATTCTGAGAAGCATAAAACGGAAAGCATAAAATATTCGGGTCATATCCTGGTCGCGGAAGATAACCCCGCCAATCAACTTTTGATCCAGGCGGTACTTACCAAACTGGGTTTGCAGGTTACCCTTGCCGTGGATGGAGCAGAGGCGGTGGAGAAAGCCGCAACCGCGTCGTTTGACCTGATTTTGATGGATATTCAAATGCCTAATTTGAATGGTTTTCAGGCCACACAAATACTGAAGAAAAAAGGTGTCCGAACTCCGATCGTTGCGATGACGGCTCACGCGATGGAAGGAGACCGCCAAAAGTGTATCAACGCCGGCTGCGACGACTATCTGCCCAAGCCCGTCAATAAGAACAAAATGATAGAAATGCTGGGTAAATATTTGAATTCCCAGCCGACTTCCCTTGTCGAAAAGGTTGACAAACTCTGTGAGGAAACAGAAAAATTGACGGGTCTTTGCCGGCAGCCCCAACAACCAGACCAACCCAAAACCAACGAACCTGCAAAAACTTCAACGCCGGAGCAGCAATCATAACGTGTTGCTTCCTCCAGCGCAAAAAAGAAGGCCGATGTCTTATCGGCCTTCTTTTCTTACTCCAAACGGAGTCATTAACACAAGGCAATGTAAGCAGCCAGAGCAAGAAGAAAGATTCTCTTTTTCGGCTCCAGGAACGGCAGCCATACCTTTGCATAAAAACGAGCCATTTTCATCTCCCCAAAAAACCTTGTTCTTTCAAACCCCCCACAGCCGAAGCCATGACTTTCATCACATCCGTATTATATAACAACCGCGGTTCTGATTCAAGAACGAATCGCCGGATGATAACGTAAGGTCTTGATATAACAGAAGATACAAAAATAAATGACCCCTAAATTACGGCGTTTTTTATTCTGCCGATTTGGACAGAATGAAGAATGCGGGGGTGCAGAAAATAAAGCCAGGCTGCGATCACAGGTTTTTTCAGAATGGTACTGATGGCCCCAGCGTAAAGTCCAAGCTGGGTCTGATAGAGTTTCGCCCGTTCAGCGACGCCATCGGCTGAGATTTTATCGGTCTTGAAGTCAACCAGAACCACTCCCTCTGCCGCAGGAATAATAAAATCCACGATACCCTGCACCACCACAGATTCGCCGGGACAGTCGATGCCCAGTTCGCCCACCGGCAATGCCATTGTAAAAGGCCATTCCCGCAGGACATGGTCGGGCTGCCTAAAAGCCTGACGGCCAACCTCAGTCTGGAAAAATGAGATAATAGCCGGAATGTCTATCTTTTCAGCCACAGCAATAGGTATCTGCTTTTGCGCCGACAATTGAGCAATGGTCTGTCGGACAATCGCCTCATTAATCGAACCGGTCAGGGGCAGATGCTGAAAGACCAGATGAACAGCGCTTCCAATGCTTAAAGCGTCGCCGCCTTCCACAGAGAATGAACCCTCACCTGGGATGGGAAAATCAGCGTGCCGCGCGAACTCATCATCCCGATGAGTCAAAGCGCTGACGGAGAACTTGGCATTCAGCGCCGTCAGGGCGTGATAAGGATAACTCCATCGCAGCGAATCCCGGATTTGCCCGAATATCTGTTGCGCCGCCGAATCGGAACACCCGGCCCCGACGGGCTGGTATTCTTTTTCACGTTGACGTTTACGGTCGCGGATTTCTTCAGTCATCGCGTCAAGTTCATTTTTCCCAATGCGGGACGCGACAAACAAATCGTCCTCAAAAATCTCCGACGGTTCCGAGTCAAACACTCCGCCGATGGCATCCGATTCCGACAGCGCGGACAGTATCCAGTCCAGATGACTCCGCGCATTGAGCAGTATCCAGTCCGGCAAAACAGGAAGTTCAGGCAAACGGTTGAGAAGTTTTCGGCAGGAATCGGCCTTTTGAGACGCCGTCAAAATCAGCCGGTCGCGCGCCCGCGTCATCGCCACGTACAGAATCCGCATCTCCTCGGCAATTGCGGTCTGTCGTCTGTTCTGCCGGATAAGCTGATACGCCGGACTCGGCAGTTTGGCGCCTCGTTTTCGGTCGGGTAATTCAAAACCCAGCATCCGCGAATCAATCTCGCAGACGCCGCCGGCTTCGGATTTATGAAACGGCCAGTTCAATTCCGCCAGAAAGACCACCGGAAATTCCAGCCCCTTGCTTTTGTGAACGCTCATCACGCGCACGGCGTTTTCGGAGCCGCTTTCGGGCTGTGCCGGCGCCCAGTCAAATTCCTCATCAAGCAGCTTTTCCAAAAAATCAACAAACACAGCCGGATTCCATCCGCCGGCGATACCGGCAAACGACTCAAACTGCACCGCCCGGTCGTGCAGTTTAAGCAGATTGGCCCGACGCTGCGGGCCGTTGGGCAATGCCGAGACAAACGCCAGCAGACCGTATTCTTCAAGAATCCGCCAAATCAGTTCCGACAGCGGTTTCCGACGGGCCTCGATGCGCCAGCTTTGAAGCATAGACAGCGCATCCGCCGCCTTTTTTCGCAGCGCAGCATCCGACCCTTTATCCGCGTAATGGGAAACAACCTCAAAAAAGGTGGAAAATTTTCCACGCCCCTGCTCGGCAAACCATCGCATCATCGCCAGCTCGGAATCAGTAAATCGAAACAGGCTGCTGCGTAACACCGCCGCCAGTTCAACATCCTGTAGCGGATTGTCGAGCACTTTAAGCAAAGACAAAAAATCCGTCACTTCTGTCGCGGCAAAGTAGCCGCACTGACTCTGCGAGCTGACCGGAATTCCCGCCAGACGCAGCAGTTCCACATATTGGGCCGCCCGATGCGACAGCGCCCGCATCAAAATCACAATGTCGCGGTATTGCACGTCGCGCATCGTGCCGGTGGATTTATCCATCACCTGAAATTCAGGCCTGTCCGTCTCGGCTCCGACCATCTGACGGATGCGGCGCGCGATAAATGCCGCCTGACGCTGCACGGCGGTGACAAAATTGCCGGCGGACGTTTCACTCTCATCCAATGGGACTGCTTCATCCCTCCCGTTGGCATCCTCCTGCTGCTCTTCTTCGTCACTTTTTTCGTCTAAAAGATAAAATTCGACGGCCTTGCGGCTAACCGGCGTATCCCCCGCCAGCGGCGGATAAGCCAGCCCCGCAATTAACTCCGCCCTGCCGGTATAATCTATTCCCGCCACCGACTGCGTCATCATCCGCCCAAACACGCGGTTGACAAAACCGAGAATCTCCCGCCGGGAACGGAAATTATCGTTCATATCCACACGCAAAGCGACACCGGCGGCTCGTAAATCATCCGTCGCGGCGGAAAGCTGCCCAAGAAAAATCTCCGGCCGGCTCTGACGAAAAGCATAAATACTTTGCTTGACGTCGCCGACGACAAACAGATTGTCCGCTCGGCTGACCGCCTGCAAAATTTTCTGCTGCACCTCGTTGATGTCCTGATACTCATCGACGAAAATGTACGCGAATCGCTGTCGCAGTTTTTCCGCCACCGCTGGATGAGCGACAAACAACCCCAGCGTCTTATGCTCCAGGTCCGCAAAATCCAGAACGCCCAGAGTTCGTTTGACCGTGGCATATTCCTCATCAAAACCACGCAGCAGGGCGATAAGCGTCTGCGTCTGTGCGTCCGCCGTTGGAGTAATCCACTGCAAAAACTCCGGCCGAAACAAAACCAGATTTTTCAGCGCCTTGATTTTTTCTTTCGCATCATCCACCAGCAATTTGATGCGTTCGGTTTCGCTTTTCTCCAGCCCCAGTTTTTTAGCCGCTCTCGGCGCATTTTCAAATCGCCAATCGCGGATGATTTCCGACACGGCGGCAAGATCGCCTCGCTGTACCGCTTCCAGACATTGGTCTGACACGGAAAGAATGCCATTAATATGCGCTGTCAGGTATTGTCCGGCGGCAATGGTGCGGTCGAGACTTTGCGCGTGCGTCAATATATCCCGGCATAGATAAAGTTGTCGCCGCAGATAATCGAATTGCAATTGAGCCAGTATGCCGCAGGACTCCGGATTGTCCCCGGCCAGACGACCCGCCGATTCATAAAAGGCGTTTCGGCCGGGCACACTGTCCAGAAATTCCGCCAGGCCCAGCATCGCATCGGGGAATGTATTGCGGCGTCCACGCAGCGTCCGCCCTTCAAAAAGCGTCTTCATTCCACCGGTCAGCGCCTCATCCCGCCAGGCTGTCTCAATCGCCGTAGCCATCGCCGAGGCGCGGATGAGGTTGCGCTGGTCGGGGTCGAGAATCCCAAATCGCGGGTCAAGCCCCGCCAGGTAAAAATGTTCCGTCAGCACACGTTTACAGAAGGAGTGAATTGTGCCGATCCACGCGGCATCGAGACGCACCTGCTGTTTTCGCAGATGCCTGTTGCCGGGGTCGTCCAGACAGGCCTCGTACAATTTCCCCGCAATACGGCCTCTCATTTCTTCCGCCGCCGCCTCGGTAAACGTCAGCACCAGCAATTGGTCAACATCGACCGGGCGTTTGACATCACAGATTCGCCGGACACATCGTTCGCTCAAAACCGCAGTCTTTCCGCCCCCCGCTGAAGCCGTCACCAGCACATCCCGGCCGACTGTTTCGATAGCGAGTTTCTGAGCTTTTGTCCAGTTGGTTTTTTTCACTGCCCCCCCCCTCCGCCAATCAACTCAAGGACTTCCGGTTTTTTCGGACAGGACAGAAGGTTATAGTCGTTCAACTGCCAGTCGAATTTGCACACCGGTCTGTAATCGCAGCGCGAACACGGACTCTGCGTGCCGAGCCGATAGGGAAACGCGCAAATCTCGCCGGAGGCAATTCGACGGCCCAGGTGACGAATCTTCGCTTCTGTGAATGAAAGCAACTCTGCAAACTCTTCCGGCCTGACCGCGTCGCTGGTTTTATAATGGGAATAGGGCTGATTTTCTTCGGCATCGACGCAGAAATTATAAAACTGACTGTAAACCTTTTTCGGCACGTCCAGCTCAAACGCGAATTGTCCGTTAAATAGACCGCGGGCCTTGACCGCAGCCGAAGTATCATCGTCGAGTTTTTTCAGGTCCGTTCTTAAGCTCTCTTCCACCGGCAGATAAAACGCCCCGGCCACTTGTTCAATCGGCCGGTTCTCGATCGCCTGATGCCGCAGTGCAAGCAGATACATCGCCAGTTGCAAATCCAGCCCGTGATAGAATTTCGCCCAGTTCATTTTCCGCGTCGAGCTTCCGGTCTTGTAGTCAAAAACGATGCCCGTCCATTGCCCGTCAATTTCCGCGCAATCCACACGGTCAATCCGGCCGCGAAGATGAATGAGCCTGCCTTTCTCAATCTCAACGACAACAGGCGGACTGTTTATGCCGAATTCCAGCTCCGCCGCCTTCTGGCGGAACCGTCCCGCCGCACTCATCGCCGCCAGGTCCGGCAGAAATTCCACCAGCCGACTCGCCGCCTGTTGAATCATATATGCGTTATACACACCGCGTCGGACAAACGCCGACAGGCGGACATCCTGTCGCAATAATTCCACGGCAGTCTGATTACAGAGTTCGGTCAGCGTTTCTCTGGAGACCGTCGTCCAGTCGAGGTTTTGACGATACAAATCCCCAAACAACCGCCTGAGGATTTTATGATAAAAGCTGCCAACATCCACCGGCTCGATTCGCAGCAGGTCGCGCTTCTCAAGACAAAGAACGTACTTCGCAAAATACTGATACGGACACGTCGCGAACGTCGTCAACCGGCTTTCAGAGGTCTTCATCGGCCAGGCCATCAGACGCGACACGACCGACTCATCCAGAATCGCCTCGTTGCGATAGGATAGCGCGTACTCAACATCTTCACACAATCGTACCAGGGCCGAATCATCCGACGCCTTGCAGCAGGAAAGCAGATTTCGCGCCCGAAACTTCGTTTTTTCATTGGCTGTGCTTTCCGGCCCAAGCGCGGCACAAAACCACTGCCCCAGCGCAGCGGCCGACAGATACCGCGGCTCGGACATCTCAGGCGGACTGCCGTATTGAATCTTCAAATCCGGACACAATACGCAAAGGCGTTCCAGTCCCGGCCAGGCGGCTGTTGGCGTATCTTTCTCGTCCGTCAGTGGAAAGGTAATATACAATTTGCCCGAAGCGCGGGTCAGCGCAATATACGACAAATACCGTCGCGCCGAAAGCATCTGTTCCAGCGGCACAGTCAAAGAAAGATTTTCTCTGGCCGCCAGTTGTGCGTCCTGTTCCGTCAGCAGCGCGTCCTGAACCAGCGGAACGGGAAAGAGCTTGTATGTGGTGCCGGCCAGAAACGCAACCTTGATTTCCGGGTGTCGGCTGCGCTCAATCGAGCCAATCAGCACCTCGTCAACAGTGGCGGGAATCTGCTTGAGCGTCAGCAAAGAAAGCACATCCAGAAGTATCGCCGTCATCTCCGCCCCCGGCAGCGCTTGACCGCCAAATACACCGACCAGCTCACCCAATACCTCCTGCATCTTTTTCCACACCCGCCGATGCGTGAATCGACTGTCGTCAGGGTCGCTTTGTGCTTCCGCGATTAACCGCTGCCGGATATTCAATTGTTCCAGCAGCCGCCAAACGGCACTGACACATTGTGCGGCGGTAACATCGCCCTGCAATACTTTGAATAATTCGCCAAACGGGGCGAAAAACCTTCGGCGCAGCGCATCCATTCGTCCGGGTTCAAACAGCGGATCGCTATCGTCGCCGAAATCCCACGGCGTGTCCGAAAACCAGTCTTCGCCCGCGACGCCGAAGGCCCGGCAGTAGTTGTCGAGCGTATCGGCCTCAAGAGGGCTGACGCCGTTCCAGTCGGTTTTAAGAAGAAGCTGCATGGCTCCCGCCTCAAAACCAGCCTGCACCGCCCGCAGCGCCGCCATCAGCAGCTCCGTCAGCGGATGACTCTGCAAATTTTGCGGACGGTCAAGAAAATACGGAATGCGATACGCCTCAAACGCGCCGGCCAGATAATGCGCATAGAGATTGATGTCCGGTACAATTACAGCAATGTCGCGGTAGCGCAAATTTTGTTCGCGCACCAGCCGCTGAATCCGGCCGGCAATAAAAAATGCCTCGGCCCGAATGTCCGTCAGGCCGTGAATTTCTATGGTATCTCCCGCCGGCACGGGCGAGACAGCGCTGGCGGAAAAAAAATGCCTCTCAATCTGCTCCAGCGCCGGTGCGGAGCGAAACCGCGGACGACTCGTCAAAAGAACCAGTTCCGCAACAGGCATTTTGCAGCGTTGCAGGGTGGTCAAAAGGTCAACGCAGGTTTGTTCCGTCGGCGCAAATAATGACGTCGGGTCGAGCTGGTCGGGGTCGGGATGTTTCAGGTCGATAGCCTCCGGGTTTAAGCACAGGGCGATATTCGCCCCCCGGCAGACCGACAGCATCTCGAACAATAAATCCCGCTGCTGCACGGTAAAGCCGGAAAACCCATCCACCCACAGCCGACCGTTGCAAAGAAACGCGGCGTCTTTGACCTTGCCGCGTGCCTCGGTCAGCAATGCGTCAGGATTAAGAAAATCGCATTGGGGCCGGGATAACAGCTTAAGGTATTCGCCAAACACCACGGCAATATCGGCAAACTTCCGTCCCGCCAGATTTTCCGGCTCCTTGGCCAGGATACTGCGGGCAACCGCTTCAAGCTGTTGGGGCGTACAGTTGTCTTCGTACAGCCGACGAATCAAATCAGCCAGTGACGCGGCCATCCCCGCCGTCGTAGCGCTGGCTCGCAGCGACCGCAGACGACCGCCGCAGGCCGACAACGCCTGGCGGACAAGCATCTGCCGGCCCAGCGAAGATAATTCATTTTGCGTGCTGTTTTTGCACAGTTGGAACTGCAGCCGGTTGAACGACAACACCTGCAGCCGGTTGTACCCAGAGATCCCCGGACACGACAGGATAGCGCGCTCGGCCTGAAAAGTCGCCTGCTCAGGCACCAGAAAAATCAGCGGCCCATCCCCACCGCCGCGCAGAGCCTCGGCGATGGCATCAACGCACCATCGCGTCTTGCCCGAGCCGCTCGTACCGAGAATAAACCGTATCGTCATTTTTGCTCCTCTCCTGAGAGGCTTTTGTACCACAGGAAACCGATGTTTTCAATGACAGAAAGAATCCCTCTTTGTCGCCGCTGTTTTTGCCGATAATAATTATAGTTTCCTCTAAAAATGACTCTGCCTCTATAAAAAAACGGGTGGCACGGTCAAACGCAGTTTGGCCGTGTTTATGCCCCGCTGCTTGGCATGACTAAGATGTTACCAAAAATGAGGACTCAAAAATGAATACGCAAAAAACGGCTTTTTTCACGGTACTGGTTGCGGGGCTGGGAATGGTGCTTTTCGGCTGGCTTTCCTTCGGCAGCGCCGGGCAGACCAGCACCCGTGAATATGAAGTGGTCGTCCCGGCGGCCAAAAGCGACACCCAGCGCATCGTCGAGGCCTACGAGCGGCTCAGCGACCAGTATTTATCGCTGGTCCAGAATCAGCTTGTGCTGATGGCCGCCAACAACCGCGATGTACTGACCCGGCTGGAACGGATGGAAAAGAAACTCGACGACCTGTCGGCCAAAATCGACGCCATCCAGAAACCCGCAGCGCCGACGACGGAATCCAAACCCGCTCAGCCGCAGATGAATCAAAAATCACCGGATGCTCAACAAACTCCGGGCGCTACCGTTCCGGTCAAATCGAAAATTGAAAACTTGTCCCCAGCGAAGTCGAAGGATCGAAAATAAATATGTCCTGGCTGGAAGCAATTCTCTCGTTGCTTGTAATTGTTGACCCCATCGGCAACATCCCGGCGTTTCTGGGCGTCACCGCCGGCGTCGCAAAGGAAAAACGCCAGCGGGCCTTTACGGTCTCAGTGATGGTCGCCGCGGGGATTTTGCTGCTGTTTTCATTTACCGGCGATGTGATTTTGCGGCTGGTCTTCCAGCTTGAGATTGCGCACCTGCAAATTGCCGGCGGCATACTGCTGGTTGTGATGGCCATTGACGATTTGGTATTCGGTTCCCGCAGGCGGCCCCAGACGACCAACGAAACCCTTTCAGCCGAAGAGGTCGGTTGTGTACCGCTGGGTTGTCCCCTCCTGGCCGGTCCCGGAGCGATTGTCACCACGCTGACGATATGGAAAAACCCGCACACCGGCCCCGTCGCGGCCCTCATCGCGATTATCGTGGTGCTGGCGTTGTTCCGAGTGGTGATGTATTACGTCGAGGAAATCAACCGCCTTTTCGGCAGGCTGGTCATTACCGCCATCTCAAAAGTGATGCTGGTCTTTCTGGCCGCCATCGGTGTACGGATGTTGATTGCCGGCATCAGCACCTACTTCCCTGTCGCAAAATAATTGGCATTATTAACTCAGCAATGGCCTTTGGGGTGGAATTGTCGATATTTTAAGGAACCAATCGTGATTTTTAACTGTGTCTATGGAAAATATCAGCTTGAAAAAATAATTTTTTATAAAGTAATCTCGCCCTTATCGGTGTTGTATAATCGACGACCGGACGTCTATTGATTTTGTGGAGACTTGAGGTGTTCGAAGACAAAGTGCTGATTTGGAAAGTCAAAAAGGGCGACAACTCGGCCTTGCAGCGAATCTACGAGAAATACAGGGATGATCTGCTGCGGATCGCGGCCGGGCTTTTGATAGAAACAACGGCCGCAGAAGACGCCGTGCACGATGTTTTCATCAATTTTATCGGGTCTTTGGAGACATTTACGTTGACCGGCAGCCTGCGAGGATACCTGACAACATGTGTCGCCAACAGAGCCCGAAACCTGAATCGTTCCAGAGCCAGACATCGCGAGGTCGGCCTGGACCAGATTGATCCTCCTGACTCAAGACTTCAGCGGCCGGAGCAATGGCTCCTGAACGATGAGGCATTCGAACAGTTCCGAAACGCCATGGCCGAACTGCCTTATGGAGAGCGGGAAGTTGTGATTCTTCGTGTGCAGGGCCAGATGAAATTCAGCACCATTGCCGCCCTCCAGCAAACTTCCGTCAAAACCGTCTTAAGCCGATACCGGTACGGCATTACAAAACTGCGGTCACTGTTAAATGGTGAGGTGTCAAAATGAGACCGACAGAGAAAATAAAACAATACATTAAAAACGTAAAAATAAAAACCAATCCGAAGGTTAACCAGGCCGTCCTTGATGACCTGCTCAACCGGCTGGATGCGGCCCGGGGAGCCAAAAAACACGCCCCGCAGCCAAATATCTGGAGAAAAATAATGAATAACAGAATAACCAAACTAACTACGGCCGCCGCCGCCGTAATAATCGTAAGCGTGGCCATTTTCAACCTGTTTGTTTGTCCCGGAGTAACATTTGCAAACGTTATCAAGCCTATCCTTGAGGCCAAGACATTTGCCTACGACATGCATATCGGTGGCGAAGACGGCCCTGTCATACACGACCTGGTCAGCGGCAACCGGATTCGAAGGACCATATCCGATATGCCCGGTATGGTGCTGATTATCGATGCAGGCGCAGGCAAAATACTCAGACTCGATACGGTCGGAAAAAATGCAGCTCTGATTAATATGTCAGGTGAGGTGGAGAAAGGCGGCCGCAATTTCATCGCCTTTGTTCGCGAAAAGATCAACCGCCGCATAGCCGATCCGAACGTCGCGCCAAAGGAACAATTCGAGCGCCAAATTGACGACCGCAAGGTCGTTAGCTACTCGATCGACAACGACCTCGAAGGCAATGACCACGAACGGGTTACCATCCTGGCGGACGCCAAAACCGGCATACCCGTACAAATCGACATAGAATGGGGCCGGGAAATCTTTATTCTCAAGAATCTGGAATTCAATATCCCCGTTCCCGAAGAAGATGTCAGTCTGACCCCGCCCGCCGGTTATAAGATGCAGAAGGCGGATATGGATCTTTCCAAGTTATCGGATAAGGATCTGATCGAAAGTCTCCGTGTGTGGGCAACCCATTTGAGGGATGATGGAACCTTCCCGCCGGAGCTTCTCAAACAGGAATTCATAAAACAGATTCCTCTTTTCCGAGAGAAAATCGGCAGCCTGCCGATTCCGAACGCTGAAAAAGAACAAATGGGCAAATATTTCCTCCAGGGTATGTTTTTCCTCCAGACATGCTATACCAGCCAGATGGATTTTCATTATGCCGGAGCGGGTGTCAAACTCGGCGATGCCGCCAAAGCAATCTTCTGGTATCGCCCAAAAGACGCGAAAACCTACCGCGTGATCTACGGCGATTTGAGTGTCAAGGAAGTGGCGCCGGAGGATTTGCCGAAATAACCTTTTCTTAATAACAGTTAAAGCCGGGCCGATCCGATGGATCAACCCGGCTTTTTCATTTTAGATATGATTTTATTGACGATAAGGGACCCTTCGCTTCGCTCAGGGTGACTCGCCATAGTGTTGCCGTAATAATTGCCCTGTGATTGGTCATTCTGAGCGCAGCGAAGAATCTATTAAAACAGTCGCCGAAGGCGTGTCCTTAATTTTGACTTTTAACTTTTGAGTTTTGATTTTATAACACCGCCTGCAATTGCTGTTCCGCACGCAATATCGCCTCGGCATCCTCGTTCACCAGCTCACGGATCAGGCTGCTCCGCACCTTCGAGACGCCCATCCTGAGCACTTTGTCCTCGACCGCCGCCGCAACGGCACGCGCCGTCAGCCGGTCCATTCTTCTGTTTTTCATCAGCGTATCAACAATACGGGTTTTATTCCATAATGAACACCGCGACTCTTCCGTCTGTTCATCTTCAGCCGCCAGAACCATCACGCGCCGGCGATGAAGTTTCCGCTGCAGGCGGTGCTCGTTCAGCGCTTCCGCCGCGCGATCAAAACCCGTGGATGCCAGCGCCGATTGAATCAGCAGGTGAATCTGGTCAACGGAAATCGTATGAGAACCGTCCGCCCGATAGAGATAGAACGTCACGGCCTCGGCCAATTGTTCCGCCGCATCGAAATATTCCGTATCGGTGTGTACCTCCAGTGTGGCGTATTCATTGTTTAGCACGAGGGCTTTTGGACAGGTAAGCGTCTTGCTGTTTTTGCTATGCCGGACCCATTCCATCAAAGATTCTGACTGGGGGTCAATGAGTAAATTCGGCTCGGAGGATTCGACAGTCATATTTTCGAGAGTATTGTTTTTGAACAAGTCTGTGATGTCATTGGAATCAGGGGGGAGGGTGGTGACGGTGCCATACGTTTTATTCAAGTCAATACCGGCCTGCTTAAGTACGGCTTCATCGGCCAGAATAAACCGGGCCTCCACGGCAATCTGTGCTTGATTGGGGTCGGTCGTTTCGGCGGGAGTTTCAGTTTTCGCTTCTGTTTTTTGGGCGGGGACGCTTTGCATCTGGCGGAGTTCGATTTCGAATTTGGCGATGGTGGACAGGTCGCGTTTTTTGAAATTGAAAATAAGGTTGTCTTTTGAAACCATCGCAAAGCCTGCGATGACGCCTGAGTTTTGATAGAACTTTGTTACGCTTTCTACCGTGCCGCCGGTTTTATCCAGGAGGCGCATCTTGACCTGCCAGCGTTTTTGCGGGTGCGAGATAACGGTCAAATTCAGGTTGGCGACCAGCACGGGGTCGCCGCCGGCAAAACGAACGGTATCTACCGTCAGCAGCGGTTTATCTTCCTGCAAAGACAGCGCGGGCATGGCAACGGTGATGTCTTTATCCATTACGAACGCATCTTCTATCCGAATAGATAACGGTTGGCGGCGGGATTCGGGTTTGTTCTCGCCAATAAAGGAATGATACTCGAGATGATATTTCTGTACGAGTTGCCCGGCCTTTTGCCAGACGGGATTTTGCCCCAGCCATTGCCAGGGGGTCTTGCCCTGCGATAATTCATCCTGCGCCTCTTTCGGCAAGGTTCCCGCCTCGACGGCCATTTCCAGAACCGTGTGCGACGGGTCGGGAACTTTGGACATCGTTGCTTCGATCTGTTCGGAGGTCATTTTTTGGCCGTCGCTGGAAATATTGTTATCTTTGTCGGCGACCAGCGTGACAAAAAATCGCTTCTTGAATTTCGGGTTGTCAGCAGTCGCGGTTTTTGCTTGAATTTGTTTTGTTTCGTCCTGTGGTTTCTGTATTTCGACTTTTACATCCGTTTTCGCGCCCGATTCAAGTGAGACGTTTTCAAATATGACCCATTCGTAAGGACGCGTCTGAAACTGGAATTTTTTGATCTGTCCTAATTTCAAATCCGGAAAGGTTCCGATGGATTGCCTTATTTCGCTGTTGGAAACAGAGCCGGTGTATCCTTTCCATGGGTGAAGAATACCATTGTAATCTATCGCAACGATGCGCTGCGTAACATTCCTTCCGCGCGTGTCCGTTGCAAAAATCTGTACGCCCTGTTCGGTATCATTCGCCTTTGTAAATGAGATACCATTGGCAATGTCTATTGATTTGCCGTCGTGTTCGGCAATGGTTTCCCACGGCCCGGATGCAACACCGAACTGAACCGTCGTTGTTTTTTGTCCCGGTTCGAAACGGGTTAAGGCGGCTTCACAGTGTTCAAGCCGGGTGCCGTTTTCATCAACAACATGACAGGAGCCTTCCCACCCGCCGCTGTTGCCGGCGATACTGTGATAGGAAAGATTCCAGTCCTGAGGCCCGCTGGTTCGCAGCATGATGCCGTAATCCCCGGGCTTCGGCGTTATCCTGCTTCCTTTTTCAATATGCAGTTTTTGGTTAAGCAGTGTCCCGTCAGGCTGATAACAAACCATCCCCGTGGCCGTATATTGACAAATTCCCAGTAATTCGATTGTTACCCCATTTGACAGCGCGGCGATAAATGATGAATTTGTCGTTCCTGCATTGGATGAAATATTGAATATTTTTTTCAATTGAAAATTAAAATTTTTATTGTTGGCCAGAGGGAACGTCAGCAATGTTTTCTGCTGCGATTCATAGCCGTCGGCTTTGGCGGAAATGTTGTGCTCTTCATTCCATGTCTTTAATTCAAACTTGCCGTCGTCGCCAGCGGTGGTACGTGCTTTATTGCCATTATAGCCGTCGTCAAACACCTCCGCACCCGCGATAGGCGTCCCCGTCTGGGCATCGGTGACGGTTCCGGTGACGGTATGATTGGGCGGCACATCCTTTGTAGAATTTGCGGCGGATGAAGTATCGAACGATATTTTTTTTAATTGGAAATTAAAATTTTTGTTGTTGGCGAAGGGGAAGGTTTTCAGAAGTTGTTTGTGGGATTCATACCCTTTCGCTCCGGCTGAAATGAAGTGTTCTTCATTCCATGTCTTTAATTCAAACGTGCCGTCGCCGCCAGCGGTGGTATGTGCTTTATTGTCATTATAGCCGTCGTCAAACACCTCCGCACCCGCGATAGGCGTCCCCGTCTGGGCATCGGTGACGGTTCCGGTGACGGTATGATTGGGCGGCACATCCTTTGTAGAATTTGCGGCGGATGAAGTATCGAACGATATTTTTTTTAATTGGAAATTAAAATTTTTGTTGTTGGCCAGAGGGAACGTCAGCAATGTTTTCTGCTGCGATTCATAGCCGTCGG
>CAZWMN010000028.1:26863-38371 GCA_964635075.1 uncultured Pirellulales bacterium
CTCCGCACCCGCGATAGGCGTCCCCGTCTGGGCATCGGTGACGGTTCCGGTGACGATATGATTGGGCGGCGTATCGGCCTGGGTCAGGGCGATGGTGGTTGGAATTATCAGTGCCGCCAGAATGCCAATAATCAATAATGCAATAACAGAAGGCCGGCGGAAAAATCGTCTGCCCGGCTGCATAATTGTTTTGATGCGGTCTTCGATGTTTTTAATCGGGCCTGCCACCGCCAGCGATGGAATCGGTATCGCGTTGTGATATTCCTGCACAAGGGTTTCAATAATGGCCGAGCCGTACTCCTTCGGCTGGGTATTGAGGCGGGCGATGGCCGTTTCGTCGCAGCATTTTTCGCGTTCCTGCCGGATGAAACGATTGGCCAGCCATACGAGTGGATGAAACCAGAACAGGCCCTGTATCAGAATCTGTATCAGGTTCAGTAGCGAATCCCACCGGATGACGTGGGCCATTTCGTGCATCACGACGGCCTTTTGCCGGTCGGTCTGGATACTCTGTATCCGGCTGGGCAGATAAATCGCTCCCCGCCACAGACCCCAGACGAACGGCTGGCTGATATTGTCCAGCAGCCGGACGGTGAAGGCCTTGTTTGGATTCCAGAGCCGGCTTAGTTCTTCAATTTCCCCGGCCAGGTGCGGTCCGACGGGACGATGATTTTGTTTGAGCCACAGTTGAAGCCGAAAGGCTTTTATCGCGGCCCACAGCAGATAAAAAGCTCCACCCGCCGCCCACACCGAGATAAGCGTAAAGTTGAGATGGGCTATAAGGAAATTGACGATTTTCGATTTTTGATTTTCGATCGGAATTTGCATTTCGGTCGGCGTGACGGTGATGACTGTATTTTTGGTTTGCTGATAACCTGTCGGCATCAGCGGATATTCAATATCCGGACTCTGCGGCCGGGTAATGACAGGAGCCGCTTCCGCAGGCAATACCGGCACGGAGAAAATCATCATCGGCGGCGTCAGACACTTGATCGCCACCAGCAGCCACAGCAGATACCGAACGTGCGCGCTGCGATTTCGCAGAAGCCATGTCAGTATCAGCACCGCGGCGAAAACAACGGCCACCTGAAAGCTTTGTCCTTTGAGATAGTCAAGTATTTTTACGGTTAAGGTTTCCATGGGTTATGCTCTCCTCTTTATCTTTTGGAGTGAGATTCGTTTAGTAAGGTCTTGAGTTGTTCGACGTCGTTGGCGGTGATGTGTTTATTTTCGGCCAGGTACTGAACAAGCGGTACGGCGTCGCCGCCGAAGAGTTTGTCGAGAAACGACCGTACCGCCGAGCCAAGCACCTGGTCTTTGCGCACCGCCGGGATGAAGACGTGCGCTTTGCCGCGGCTTTCGTGCCGCAGATATCCTTTCTTTTCCAGCCGCCGCAGCATCGTCTGCACCGTAGCGTAGGTGATGGTACGTTTCTGCGGCAGGGCATCACACACCTGCTGGACTGTGGGGCTGTCTAATTGCCAGACCAGACGCAGGATTTCCGTCTCGGACGGACTTAACGGCAACAACGTTTTTTTGATAGCCATATCTGCTCCTTGTAATGTCCATGGTTCTATTCTTTAAGACGCCCGGGCCGATGACTCGTGACAAATCAACGGCCATCTTGTACATTTGTACAAATAGAATATCGTACAAATGTACAACTTGTCAACAAATTTTGTAAAAAATCACCAACTGAATCTTTTGTATCGTCCTTAACCTGCTGAAATAAATGAGGTTATGAAAATTGCGAAAAATGGAAAATGCAAAAATTTTTTGCCGCGCCGCCCGTCTGAATTCCCCCATTTGCCGGCCGTTTTGAGGTTTCTATCCATCGTTTTTGGGAACCGATTTTCGCGCCTGCTCCGCTTCCTGATTCTGCCTGGCCTGTTCGGCCTGAACCTTCGGGTCAAAGACACCTTGGCGGTTTAGAAATTGTCTTGTGCCATTAGTTTTGTCAATGACCATCGTGCCGACAACCTGCGGCCCGTTCTTCCTGACCGCTTCGGAAATTTCCACGATTTCCCGAGGACCTTTGGGTTTGTTGATGTTCCAGATATTGCCGCCCTTCAGTTCCACCGGAAATTCCTTGATTTCCAGCTCCATCTTTTCGGGCCAGACCTTCACGACCAGATAATTGATAGTCTTTACACGGCCCCACGACGCCCCGTGAACAATCTGCCAGATGCCATCCTTTTCGCTGACGGTCACGGCGTGGTGTTCCCCGCACAGGTACAGCTCCACGCCGCACTTTTTCATCACACGCCAGAAATCAGATTCCGTACCATCTTCCAGCATCAAAAAACTGGACGACCGGCTCTTCACTCCCGGTATAATCGGCAGATGTCCCTGCACAATGATATGCGCCGCGTTTTGATGTTCTTTCAAAACCCGCTCAAGCCATCTTAGCTGTTCGCCGCTGACCGTCAGGTGCATCTGGTTATCTTTAAGCTCAAACGTCTCGACGGTGATGAGTAGCAGATTTTTACGCAGTACGTAATACACCCGCCCTTCCATTCCCGCCGGCCCATTGACAGGCATTCCGAGATGTTCTGAGAACGCCTTATCAAACAACGGAACAAGTTTTATTTTTTCATCCGGCCAGGGGTCGTCGCCCAGTTTGTGGTCGCCGACCGCCGCATAGTACGTCAAACCATAATCCTGCATCCGGCGTACCCAGTTGCCGTAATACACCGCCGCCAGATGTTCCAGCTCCTGCGGACTGTCCCACCAGTGCCCATTGACCAAATCGCCGGTGACCAGAACAAACTCCGGATTTTCCTTGCGCACCTGCTTCAGAAACCAGTCAATCGTCGCTTCCCACTTCGGCTGAGGATACGCAATGTCAAAGTTAAAAAAATCCGGAGAGCTGACAAATACCCACGGCGGGTCGTCAGTTTTGACGCCATCGGCCCGATTGGAACTTACTGCCGACCGACAGCCGGTTAATAACAGAAACGCCCCACACAACAAAATAACCACTACCATTCTTGAATTGGCGATGTTTCTTCCGAATAGTTTCACGATGCGTCCTTATGATGTTTTAAAATAGGTTTTTTGAATTTTGGTAATTTGAATTTGTTTCCACCGTAAGGTGTCCTGTGGAGGATTTCGAGTTTCGTGCTTCGGATTTAATATAAAAACAAGGATTTTCAACTTAATGCTATAGTACTGTCTGCAATTGTTTCTCCGCTCGCAGGATGGCTTCGGTATCCTCGGCCACCAGTTCCCGAATCAGGCTGCTGCGCACCTTGGAAATACCCACCTTGAGCACCTTTTCTTCCACCGCCGCCGCGATGGCGCGAGCGGTCAGCCGGTCCATTTTCCGGTCTTCCATCAGGGTCCGAACAATCCGGGATTTGTTCCACACCGAAAACTGCGGTTCGGCGCCTCGAACAGCGCCAGGAACAGAAACCACCAGCACGCGTTTACGCCGCAGTTTCCTCTGTAAGCGATGTTCGTTCAGCGCCTCGGCGGCGCGGGAAAATCCCGTCGAAGTCAGCACAGACTGAATCAGCAGGTGAATCTGGTCCGCCGAAACAGTTTGCGAGGCGCCGCTGCGATAGAGATAAAACGTGACGGCCTCGGCCAATTGTTCCGCCGTGGTCAGGTCGTTCTCATTGACCGCCGCCAAGGCGTTATGAAATGTCCCAAGTATTTTGGTATGCAGGTACGGCTCTACAGCGCCGTCAGACTTGAACACCCGAATTTTCATCTCTATATCCCTCCGTGAAAACATACCCAACGGGTACCATTCCGTCCGCGCGGCTGTGTTAAAAAATGTTCACTGCTAAATGTCGAATTAAATTTAATATTAACCGTTCAACGCTTAACATTTTAACATCGCCGCGTCTAATGGGCCTCGGCGCCGCCAAATAGGCCCGGCTGCTCCGGGGTGTCGGATTCAAGAATGGCCTGACGGACCTCGTCAATCAGGGCGCCGGCATCGGTAAAATCACGATACACGCTGGCAAAACGAATGTACGCGACCTTATCCACCGACCGCAGATGCCGCATCGCCGCTTCGCCGATGAAGCGGGATGAGACTTCCTTGTCAAAGTTGCGAAAAATATCTTCCTCGATTCTGTCGGCGATGTCCTGAATCTTCTCAGTCGGGACGGGCCGTTTATAGCAGGCCTTCTGCAGACCGGCGATCACTTTACCGCGCTCATAAGGAACTCGTGTGCCATCTTTTTTAATCACACTGAGCTTGACGCTTTCGCCGATTTTTTCGTAGGTGGTAAATCGCCGGCTGCACGCAAGGCAATGCCGACGCCGTCGGATGATTCGCCCACCCTCGCTCGAGCGGGAATCTATTACTTTATCCTTGTCTTCCTTGCAATACGGGCATCTCACAGCATCACCCTGTAGTCGCCAATCAATATATAGCTGAAAATACTCCAGCGTCTTCTATATATAGTGTGCCGTAAAATCCTGTCAAACAAAAAAAATTTAATAAATTTTATTCCGCACCCCCCATATCCGGATATGACAAAAGCGGAGTCGCGCACTTGTCGCGTCGAAGTTTTAACGAAGACGGAAGCGACCCGTGGTGAGCAAGGTCGAACCAAATCGAAGGGTCTATTAAAAACAGCCGCCGAAGGCGTCCCTTGGTTTTGATTTTTAATCTTTGATTTTGGAAGTGGCCGTTGGCCACACAAAACAAACCCAATCAAAGCCAATTTAAAATTTCTTCAGCCGTTTTTGAACGTATCTCATCACGGCGTTTGTTGCCCGTTGGATTTCGTTGGTGTCCGGCAGCCAGCTAATCAATTGCTCAAGGTATCGCTGCTCGGCGATTCGCTGAAGCGCTGCATCGAAATAAATGTCATACACCCAGCCAAGCTGCAGCAGAATAACATCGTTCATCGTCCGCAGGGCTTCGTAACCCACTAATCTGCCCTGCTCAAGTGCATCCAAAATTTCCGGCGAACAGCCCGGCTCATTGGGAAATTCAATCTCCAGTTGAAACGTGCACGGATTTTGATAATACCGCCGAAAATTCTCTATAGATAGGTAATAGACGTCCACCTTGTCGGCGTCGCGGATGATTCTGGAAAACATCGCCGTTCTTTCATCCAGACCTTCCGGCAGCGATTTCTTATTGTGATATTCAATAGCCCTTTCAATCCACAGCCGTTCCCGCTCATCCAGCCCGTCAAGAATGCGTTCCTGATGCAGGATACGAAGACCCATCGTCGCATGGTCTTCGCTGGTGGTGTCTTTATAAGTGCGGTATTTTTTGAATTGCTCAAACCGCCCAATATCGTGCAGCAGCGCAACGGTCTCGGCAATGCGGGTATCGTTTTCGTTCAACTTCAGCGCATCGGCCAGCAGATGCGTCTCGCCGCAGACGCGATGCGTATGGCTTTCCTTCAAATGAAGATTGTCATTCAGAAATTCATCGCCGGCCAGACTGAAGAACTGCTGAATATATCCGCCAAACCATTGCACCAACTGTTCAAATCGTTTTGGTTCCATATTATCGAATCGTTCAAAAGTTTCGCATTCTACTATTCGCTGGAGTTTTTCTCAATTTACATTTTATAATTTACGATTTACAATCCTGGGAAAGAAAGACGTTTTTGGAAGGGAGTCAACTATGCCGACAGTGAAAGATGTTATTGTGCGCAGGCCCGCCGCCGCCCAGGCCGAGGCGTGCAAATCCTGGCCCATCTGGACTCACGGCCCGGACAAGTTTGACTGGGAATACAACGAAACCGAAAAATGCCTTATTCTTGAGGGTCGGGTAACTGTCTATGACCGGCCTGATACAGGCAAATCCGTCAGCTTCGGTCCCGGCGACTACGTGGTCTTCCCGGTAGGTCTCAAATGCGTCTGGCACATCACGCAGCCAGTTAGAAAACATTACGACTTCGAATAATCCTTTAATTTGGGTAAGGAATCGTTCTATGGCCATCCATCCCACAAAATGGGCTGTCATTGCCCTTGTTGCCGCCTTTTACCTGTATCCGCCGCCCTGCCCCGCAGTAAATAAGGCCGAAGATGCCAATACCCAGGACCAGCAGGCTGTAACCGAAGAAGTTAACCCATCACAGGAAGAAAACATCCCCCCTTCCTCGCCACAGGACATCACGTATGAAAAATCCGTGGTGATGCTGGAAGTCGTTCAACAGGGATGGGACTACAAAACCCCCTGGAAACAGGGCGAAATAGCCCGAGGCGTCGGCACAGGTTTCATCATCGCCGGCAAACGCATCCTGACAAACGCTCATAATGTCAGCAATTTACGCTACTTAGAGGTAAAAAAACAAAATGTCGCCAAACGCTTTACCGCCAAAGTTGCTTTTATCGGCCATGATTGTGATCTGGCAATTGTGGATGTCGAAGAGGCGTCTTTTTATGATGATATGATTCCGCTCGAACTGGGCGGCATTCCCAAGGTCAATTCCTCTGTAACCACCTGTGGTTTTCCCGTCGGAGGCCGCCAGGTCTCAATTACAGAAGGAGTTGTGTCGCGTATTGAAGTTGGCAATTACAGTCATACCCAGGCGGATATGCACCTTCTGGTTCAGACTGATGCGGCCATCAACCCCGGTAACTCCGGCGGCCCCGTCATTCAAAATGGCAAAGTCGTCGGCGTCGCCTTTCAGGGTTTGCAGGCCGCTGAGAACATCGGCTATATGATTCCGACAACGGTAATCCAGCATTTCCTAAAAGACATTGAAGACGGGACTTACGACGGTTTTGCGTCCACCGCCGTGTCGGTTTTTGAAGGCCTGCACAACCCAGCCTACCGGGCCTATTTACAGCTTCCACCAAACACCGAGGGGGTTGTAATTCTGTTCGTTCAGCAAAACAGCTCCGCACAGGAGGTATTCAAACCCGGCGATGTCCTGACGCAAATCGGCGGTTTTGATATTGATAACGACGGAATGATAAAAATTTATGGCCTGTCACTGGACTGGTCCGAGGCCCTTGAACAAAAACAGATCGGCCAAACCATCGAAGTGGCCTTTTATCGCGACGGCAAACCGCAACAGGCACAACTGAAAGCCGCAATGAATCTGCCGGCATTGCCATGGACCCTGCAATTCGACAAACGGCCGCATTATTATATCTATGCGGGGCTTACATTTACTCCCCTGTCGCGCAATTACCTGCAAACCTTTGGCCGAAACTGGCTTACGGAAATGCCGTTTCCCCTGCGGTATCTGTTTCACAATTCCTTGCAGATTTCGACCGACCCGAATCTCAGGGAATATGTCGTTCTTTCTGAAATCCTGCCTGACGAGGCCAATACCTATTGCAATAGCTTTCTCAGTGAGGTTGTCGAACAAATCAACGGCGCGCAAGTTTATTCTTTGAAAGATGTTATGACAGAGTTGCAAAAAGAGCCGCCCGGCGGATTTTACCGTATCAGATTCTGGGGCAACGATACGCCGATGATTCTCGATGCGGCTCAGACCCGGGCAAAGCAAAAGGCCATTCTTGAAAAATACGAAGTTCCCAGCGAAGCGTTTGTCAAGGAGTAATTTATGAAGTTCATTCAGATACTCGTTATCAGTGCCGGCATTGTGGTTTGTGCATCCTGCTCCCCCGCCGTTAAAAAATCTTCCGCGACGGATATGTCGGAGCAAATGAAAAAAAGCTTGGTCAATTTGCGCATTTCCATAGGAGGTTATGAACAGTTTCAGCCTTGGAAGCAAAAAGACGTTACGCAAAAAACCGCCTATGGCTGTGCAGTCGGCCCGTATTTGATTTTGACAACTGCCGATAACGTCGCCGACGCAACGGTAATTCAGGCAAGAAGATACGAAAAAAACGAGTTTATCCCGGCGACGCTCAAAGCCGTGGATTACGAATACAATCTGTGCCTCTTGGAACTGGATAAAGAGGCTGCGGGCCAGCCGCTTGAGCCGATTACGTTCGCGGATGAATATAACAAAGGTAACGAGCTGTCAATTTACTGGCTTTCCACAGGAAGCCACCTTACCTCCGCCAGAGGGGTTCTCGACAGGGCGCAGTGCGAGCGAAATCCGGTCTCTTATAATAAGAATCTCTACTTTGTTCTCACCAATCCTTCCCGTGCCACGTCTCAGGCGGAAGTGGTCTTTGACGGACAAAAGACCGTGGGACTGGTCGGCTGGTCGGACCGCTCTGAAGTAGGGGTAATCCCGGCAGAGTCCATCAACCGGTTTTTAAAAGAAGCGCAAGCTCGGAAATACAAAGGATTTGGAGCGATTGGATTCGAGGTCTCCACCCTGCTGGACCCGGCCGTCCGCAAACACCTGAAAATGCCGCAGGATATTCAACATGGCGTCTATGTCAACAAGGTTTATTCCCTCGGCACCGGCAACGCAGAGCTCAAAGCCGGCGATGTGATTCTTTCCATCGAGGGAAAAACGCTCAATCCTTACGGCAGATATCTGCACGAAAAATACGACCGCCTTGCTTTCGACCATTTAATCATAACCCGGCTGGCGGGAGAAAAAATCCCCTTTGAAATTTTTCGCGATGGAGCACAGCTCTCCATTGAGGTTGAAGTGAAAAACTTCTCCGTGGCGGAGATGTTAGTGCCCTGCTATGAGTATGACCGGCAACCTGAGTATCTGGTGGTCGGCGGTTATGTGTTTCAGAAACTCACCAGAGAGTATTTTTCGCTCTGGGGCGACAATTGGCCCGGCAAAGTACCTCCTCATTTGTACCAATACTATCTGAATAATGCGTTTAATCCAACAGATGACCGAAAAGATATTGTGATTTTAAGCTATGTATTGCCGGCTCCTGTAAATCTGGGGTATCAGGAGCTTGGTCGTCTTGTCGTAACTACCTGGAATGGAATGAAGATAAGAAAATTCGCGGACATTCGTACAGCAAGGGCCCTCAATCCGGATTCACCTTTTGACGTGGTGGAATTTGAGCTTAACAACCCAAAAATTGTCATTCCAAGGAAAATCGCGGCGATGTACGACCCTCAAATTGCAAAAATCTATGGAATACAAAAAATGGAAAACATAAAATAGTTGTTTTTCATATAACATAACTTACCAAATAACATAGAAACCTGTTTCACGTGAAACAGGTTCTTTGTTTTTCCTTTTTGCATCCCATTTCTCACCTTTTCGTGTCATCACGTTTCACGTGAAACATTTTTAATTTCTCCTGGTTTTCTCACGTTCTTTCTGTTAAAAATCCGAAATGAGATTAACAGGGATTTTTTCGGGAGAAAGACGATATGGATAAAAAAGTCAAAAAACCGCATCTCGGAAGGGGACTTGAAGCGTTACTTGGCTCAATTTCCTTTTCCACAACGGAAACAATTTCCGAACAAGAAAAAGAAATTACCGGAATAAAACCAAGTTTCCCGCCGGATAAAGAGCTTGAAAAAGGTAAAAATGAACTTTCCCTCAGCCAAATTATTCCTAATCCGTATCAGCCGAGAACTACCCGGGATGAGCAGGGGCTGAATGAATTGGCCCAGTCCATTCGGAATAATGGCCTTTTGCAGCCGATTATTGTGCGGCCGGCAGGGGAGCAGTATGAAATTATAGCTGGCGAACGAAGACTTCGTGCCGCGCAGATTGCCGGATTATCGGTCGTTCCCGTAATAGTCCGCCAAGCTACAGATCAGCAGATGCTCGAACTGGCTTTGGTGGAAAATATCCATAGAAAAGATTTGAATCCCATCGAACGCGCAAAGGCCTATCAGAATTATATCGCCACTTTCAATCTCAACCAAACAGAAGCGGCAGAACGACTCGGAGAGGACAGGTCGGTTGTTGCTAACTTCTTGCGAATACTGGAGTTACCACAGGAAATCAAAGATATGTTGATGGACGGTCGTTTAAGTATGGGGCACGCGCGGGCGATTTTGGCGCTGCCCACAGATCAACTGCGTAATACCTTGGCGAATAAAGCTCTGGCAGGGCGGCTCAGTGTCAGGGAAATTGAACGGCTCGTGCGAAAGTATCTCGAAAACAGCCAAAAAACAACCCCGGAGAAGAAAGAAAAGGCAGCTCATATTATCGACATGGAAAAACAATTGCAGCAGATTCTCGGCACCAAAGTCCGCATCGAAGCGGGCAGGCGGGCGCATAAGGGAAGAATCGTAATCGAGTATTATTCGCTTGACGATTTTGAACGCCTTACGGAGCGGATGGGCCTGCGCGGCGGGGAAGCGGTATAACTAAAAGAGAATGTGAACACATTCACAAATAAACATAAAATCAAAAATGACTTAATGGAAACAAACAATGAACAAAACTTCACGGGATTTTCTCAAAGCTCTTCTTGAAACGCCCAGCCCGTCGGGCTATGAGCAGCCCGCGGCTAAACTCTGGCGCCGGTATGTTGAAGACAGTGTTGACGAACTCGTCGCCGACGTCCACGGCAACAGTATCGCAATACTGAATCCAAAAGCAGAATTCAAATTTATGCTGACTGGCCATATCGACGAAATCGGTCTGACCCTCATGCACATCGACGACAAAGGCTATATTTACACTGCGCAGATCGGTGGGGTGGACCCGGCGCTGCTGGTCGGCCAGCGGGTTTCAATCGTCACGAATAAAGGTTCTGTTCTGGGCGTTATTGGGCGCAAGGCCATTCATCAAATGCAGCCGGACGAACGCAAGAAGGGTGTTGAAATGGACAATATCTGGATTGACATCGGAGCCGGCAATAAAAAAGAGGCCAAAAAACGCGTTCAAATCGGCGATCCTGTTGTGATTGACGTGGAATGCAGAACTCTATATGGCGATAAAATTGTTTCCCGCGCCACCGACGACAAGGCCGGGGCGTTTGTGGTTGCCGAGGTGATGAAGGCTCTGACCAAAAGGAAGTTAAACATCTGCGTCATCGGCGTGGCGACGGTGCAGGAAGAAGTGGGGCTTCGCGGGGCGATTACTTCGGCTTACCGTGTACATCCGCAGGCGGGCATTGCCGTCGATGTTACCTTTGCCAGCGACCATCCTGATACCGACCCCAAAAAGACCGGCGAAGTCAAACTCGGCAAAGGGCCCGTTTTGCACCGCGGGCCGAATATCAACCCGGTGATGGAGCGGGAATTATTCAACATCGCCAAGGCCAGGAAAATCCCCTGTCAACTGACCGCCGAACCTCGGCCGAGCGGTACCGATGCCAATGCCATTCAGCTTTGTCGGGGTGGCGCGGCGACGGGTATAGTCAGCATTCCCAATCGTTATATGCATACGCCGGTGGAGGTGATTTCCATCAAAGATATGGACTATTGCGTTAAGCTGTTGACGGAATTTCTGGCTGCGCATCCGGCAAAGAGAGACTATCGGCCATAAAATAAAGGCAACCCCAGTAAATTTTATGTGTTAATTCTCGATGAGTGAAGTCTACGATTTTTTTAGGGGTGGTTTTGAAATTTCAAGAGACAGGCCGGTCTTGGGTCTTGCGATGGAAAATGACGTTAGTTCTTTCTGTAAAACAGGTTGCGTTAAAGCGGTTGGGAAAAATCAGCATAAGCGATATTGGGGGTGAAGGTTTGCTCTTTTGTTGTGGGTCGGGTTTGTTTTG
>CAZWMN010000029.1:0-37738 GCA_964635075.1 uncultured Pirellulales bacterium
GAAATGTCACCGTCGGCAAGGCCGGCAATAGTTCGATAAAATCGAGATGCGATTGTAAAAGCATTTCGGCAATACCGGAAGTCCCGCCGAAGTTTCCGTCGATCTGGAACGGCGGATGCGCATCAAACATGTTGATATACGTGCGATCCGAGTGCAACAGCAGTTTCAGCAGGTTATAAACATGATTGCCGTCCTTAAGCCGTGCCCAGAGGTTGACCTTCCAACCCAGGCTCCAGCCCGTTGACAGATCGCCGCGTTCAATCAGCGTTTGTTTTGCTGCATCCGCCAAATCCGGAGTTAGTTCGGTCGTAATTTGATCACTTGGATAAAGCCCGTACAGATGTGACACATGACGATGGTCGTCAACAACATCCACATCTCTGAGCCATTCCTGAAGCTGACCACGATTGCCAATCTGCATTGGGGGCAACTGTGCGGCAGCATCGCTCAATTGCGTTTGAAAGGCTGCGTCGATGCCGAGGATTTCTGCGGCCTGGCGAGTATGTTCCCATACATCATGTAAAATCTGGCTGTCCATGGTCGTCCCGTCAGCCATCCAGGCACAGCCGGTCGCATCGCAGTAACCGTGCTCGGGTGACACTGTCGGCGCAGTCACCAACCAGCCAAATTCCGGATGCACAACGCAATAATCCAGGAAGAACTGTGCCGAACCCTTCATCACGGGGTAAATTTCAGCCAGGTATGTTGTATCCAGGGTATAAAGATAATGTTCCCACAAGTGCAATGTCAGCCAGCCGCCGCCTGTCGGCCAGGCACCGTACTGAGCTGCGTCCACCGGCGTTGTCATCCCCCAGATATCGCTATTATGGTGCATCACCCACCCACTGCAATTATAGTGGTTACTCGCGGTAATTGCACCGGTCACCGCTACGTCCTTAGCAAATTCAATCATCGGTTCGGCCAGTTCGGACAAATTCGTCACCTCCGCCGGCCAATAATTCATCTCAAAATTGATGTTGGTTGTATATTTACTGTCCCATGACGGATAAAGGCTGTCATTCCAGATACCCTGCAGATTAGCCGGCTGGGTACCGGGACGTGAACTGGCAATCAGCAGATAGCGTCCGAACTGGAAGTACAGCGCTGCGAAATCCGGGTCATTACCCGCGGCAAATGCATTCCGACGAAGGTCTGTTGTTTGGGTTTCATTCGCCGTGTGTCCCAGATCGATGGATACGCGTCTGAACAATTCCTGATGGGCCGCAATATGCTCATCCAGCATCTGTGTATACGTGCGGCTTGCAGCGGCGGCAAAGGTCGCATCATTTCGTGCGGACGGGTTGCCGCTTACATCATTGTAACTTACAAAATTGGTTGCCGTTGCGATTTGCAGGGTTACGGCGTTCGCAGCATTGACCGAAATGGTACTGCTGTTCACAGTCAATGAACCGCCTTCGTTAAGAATTTTTACGCGGCATTCATAACTCATTCCGGCAGGAACCCCTTCAAGAGAATGGTTCGTTCCCGTCATACGCAGAACATTCGGCGCCGCAGCTGTCACGGTAGCGCTCATCGGCGTATCCATTGAAGCGGTAAAGGAAACACTCCCTGCCTGGTCCGCCGTGATTCGGATGATGACCAACTGATCGACCGGGCTGGCGAAATATTCACGAGTGTACGTCACACCCCCGGAGGTATACTGTGTCTTGGCAACCGCCGTATCCAGATCCAATTGTCGTGTATAACTGGAGTAGGAACTGTGCCCGGCAAAGTTAAGATATAAATTGCCGACAGTCTGGTACGCCTGACCATGATGTGTACCCATCATATTATTATTATAAATAGATTGAGCTGTATCGCGGTCACCATAGAATATTTCATTGCGTACCTGAGCAAGATAATTTTTAGCCGTCGTACGGGATGGATCGTTGGGTTGTCCGGTCCACAATGTATCTTCATTTAATTGAATTCTATCGGTGACAACATTGCCAAAAATCATGCCGCCCAGCCGGCCGTTACCTATCGGCAATGCCGCAGTCCAATCGCTGCCGGCCGCCTCATCATACCACAATCCCCAGTGACTCAGATCCGCGGGCCGCCCCTGGGCATTTTTCGCCACCGTCACAAGACACGCACACAGAATCACAACCATAAACCGACTTACAGAGGATGTCTCTCTAACCATATATTTATCCCCCAACAATTTGAAGTTTAAACCAGTTTTTCTGACTTGAATCTATTTCTGATTTATTATTTTGACCCGCGGTGTTTTCCGAACTACTGACGATTGAAAAAATAGCTTAACATAATTTGTCATTCCCGCGCAGAGCCTGCCCCCGCGAAGGCGTGGGGCGGGAATCCAGTCTAAATCGCTCTGGATTCCGGCTCAAGGCAGGAATGACAGACGGTGGTTTTTGTCTTAAAATGTTTAAGTTTATTATTCAAAGAGCAATAATCATCCTGTTTGCTATGTATTCAATTAGATTGTTTTGTAACAACTGTATTTATCCTTTTTGTACTCCAAATCCGAAAAGATACGGGAAAGGATTTGGCCGGCAGTAAACCGGCCAAATCCTCTGAACTTTAACTTTTAAAGGTATTTCTGTACTTATTTCTTTCTACGAAGCGGTAAACCGCACGCTTTTCATCTTTTTTCGATCCTCCACTTAAATCCATTCACTTACAAAACGATTTGTTACGCGCACACACACTTCGCGTTTTTGGCTTACAAACACAAAACCAGGTTTCCGGGCATCTGAATAGACGCCCGGAAACCGTTTTAAACTTTTTCGAACTTGATTCTACTAATCGGGATAGATGCGATAGCTGTCCAGCCAGGTTGCCGCAAACAGCTTCAGATCCTCCAAATCGACCGCGCAGTTCTCGTTCAAATCATAAGGCAGATTATATCCCTCAATATCACAAACATACGCAACACTTGTATCATCTGCCAAGTATGCCTCGCCGACTTCGGCGGTTGAAAGGCCGTAGTTCCAGATTCTCAAATCAGCAATATAACCGTTGTACAGCGAATCCCAGATGTACCATTGACACCGTCCGATACAATTGTTCGTCACCGGAGCGTCCGCAATCGGATCAGCCGTGAAATTAGTATTCGTCGCAATCCACTCGCCGTTCACAAACAATTTGGCCGTATTGCCCGACACGGTCGCCGTCACATAGGCCCATTCGTTTATCGGAACGGCTCCTCCGGCCGGTGCAGCGACGCTAGAGTCGTGAATATTCAGCATCAGTTGACCGTTGTTACCGTTCCCAGCGGGCGTAAAGTACAGGTGTTGACCATTGACCGAACCGGTACCCGAACCATTGCTATTCCCAAAGCCAAGGATTCTCTGCCATCCGCCGCCTTTGTGGTAAATCCACGCCGAAATGGTAATATCCGCATAAGCGCTGACCATCGTATCGTTAATCCGTCCATACTGACCATCAGCGATATTCGGGTCACCACCGACGTTCGGATTATTGAGGTACAGGGACTGACCGACCAATTCGGGCGCCGCCGGAGTGTTCACGATACTTGCCAGATCCGGCCCGCCGTCACCGCTGATCAGTTGAATATCAGAGCTACCGATCATATCCGCAACGATACCACCGCCAGCAGATTCGAACGTCCAGCGGTGTACTTCACGCGGAGACCATACCCAGGCAGTCGCCGAAGGCGCCGAAGCAAGTCCAGCGCCTTCCGGATCACCGTTGTAGGCAATCGCATAATACTGGGCGTCCTCTGTACCATCGTCCGCCATGCCGGCAATTTTCAGCGTTGCCGTTTGGGTGTCGGAATAATCGACGCCGTCTATCGTGCCGTCTGTCAGTTTAATATCCGGATCGCCAACCTTAAACCAGCGGTAGTCGGTTGCCGTGGCCGAGGCTACTACTGTTAAGGTTGCGTTTGGTAAGGGTGCATCATTTGGGTCAGCCAGCGTATGATCCGGATCGTCCGTGATACTGGGGATAGCGCTGACGGTTGTGAAGGACCAGACGCCTCCGGAGATATTATGGGGATCACCGGGCGGGTAAGGATTATTCGGATCGTTCGGATCGCTCGGATCGTTCAGAAGCTGTTCGACCTGCCATTGGTAGGTGATGCTATGGTTCAATACACCCGCAGGGAGCGTTCGGGCGGGATCGTCCATGGAACCGACTCCCATTGTACCGATGATGTACAGATTCGGGTCCGTCGGAGCGCCCGTCTGTAAACGGATTACAAAACCAGCCGTATCCGAATGAACGATCCCACCATTAACCGGATAATTCGGATCGGTGCCCGCTTTGAACGTAAGGTCCACATCCTCCACGGTCAAGCCTGTTAAAGTTCCAACCGAACCGTCGAGATTTTCCGGAATAGCTTGTGGAGCATGAGGCGCCGTGTCGCCGGGTTCAAGTTCCAAAATAAAGGTGCGGTCACCGACAGGATGGGATCTTGTCATATTCAGCTCATACCGTAGATTATCCCCCGTTGTATAGGCATTTCCACCGGCATAAGGATTGGTATTAACACCTGTTATTTCAATACACGCAGTCTCTCCGGTCACGTCAAACGCATACGTCCCGGGGCTCAATGACACCGGCGCAGCCAGTGCAATGTGGATCCACTGCTGGCTCGGCCAAGCATCCACTAAAGATACTCCGGCGGCAATGGTAGCGACTTCAGAGCTCTTCAGTGTCAGGGCTGTCCCTGAAACGGAGCAGACCCGGACAGTAATCGTGTTCCCTCCGACAAAGGTGCCAGACCATGATGGGTAATTAACATGCCGAACCCAGATCCCATTGAGCGTACTTGACGACTGAATCGTAAAGCTCTGTCCCTGGGTCTCGCGGTCGCCGGCTACATAGGAGAATTCATCATCATCTACACCCGTGACATTGGTGGTCTCAGATGTGGCGCTGAGTAACTGAGCAATATCCATACCCCCGACAGTCGGGGTTGCCACCTGCACCGTTATTGTCGCCGCCTGCGACATAACCCCTAAAAAGAGGCACAAAACTGCTGCAACAAATATTTTCTTTTTCATTTTAAAACCTCCGAAAAACTTGTAAAGTAATCGAATTTAATTAAATACACGCTTCTCCATACACATCGAATACCACGTTGTTTCTCATGCAAACGCACTCAAAACCAGGTTTCCGGGCGCCGGTAAAGATACCCGGAACCCGTTTTAGCTGTTAACCTGTTCGATATTTACAGTGCAGGATAGATGCGATAGCTGTCCAGCCAGGTTGCCGCAAACAGCCTCAGATCATCCAAATCGACCTCGCAGTTCTCGTTCCAGTCATACGACAGGTCATATACCTCAGTATCGCAAACATACGCGGCATTTGTATCTGCCATGTATGCCTTGCCGACTTCGTCGGTTGTAAGGCCGTAGTTCCAGATTCTCAAATCAGCAATATAACCGTTGTACAGCGAATCCCAGATGTACCATTGACACCGTCCGATACAATTGTTCGTCACCGGAGCGTCCGCAATCGGATCAGCCGTGAAATTAGTATTCGTCGCAATCCACTCGCCGTTCACAAACAATTTGGCCGTATTGCCCGACACGGTCGCCGTCACATAGGCCCATTCGTTTATCGGAACGGCTCCTCCGGCCGGTGCAGCGACGCTAGAGTCGTGAATATTCAGCATCAGTTGACCGTTGTTACCGTTCCCAGCGGGCGTAAAGTACAGGTGTTGACCATTGACCGAACCGGTACCCGAACCATTGCTATTCCCAAAGCCAAGGATTCTCTGCCATCCGCCGCCTTTGTGGTAAATCCACGCCGAAATGGTAATATCCGCATAAGCGCTGACCATCGTATCGTTAATCCGTCCATACTGACCATCAGCGATATTCGGGTCACCACCGACGTTCGGATTATTGAGGTACAGGGACTGACCGACCAATTCGGGCGCCGCCGGAGTGTTCACGATACTTGCCAGATCCGGCCCGCCGTCACCGCTGATCAGTTGAATATCGGAGCTACCGATCATATCCTCAACGATACCACCGCCAGCAGATTCGAACGTCCAGCGGTGTACTTCACGCGGATACCATACCGAGGCAGTCGCCGAAGGTGCCGAAGCAAGTCCAGCGCCTTCCGGATTACCGTTGTAGGCAATCGCATAATACTGGGCGTCCTCTGAACCATCGTCCGCCATGCCTGTGATGGTCAGCGTTGCCGTTTGGGTCGTGGAATAAATACCGCCGTCACTCAGTTTAATATCCGTTTCGCCGGCCTCTTTAAACCAGCGGTAGGCATTCGCCGATGTTGTGGCTGCTACTGTTAAGGTTGCATTTCCGCTGAGATTAGTCAGCGTATGATCCGGATCGTCCGTAATACTGGGGACAGCGCTGATGGTTGTGAAAGACCAGACGCCTCCAGAGATATTATTGGGATTACCGGCCGGGTAAGGATTCCCATTCGGATCCTTCAGAACCTGTTCGACCTGCCATTTGTAGGTCGTGTCGTCTTGTAATACGCCAGGCACTGAGAACGTTCGATTGGGATCCGTCATGGAACCGGCTGCCATTGTACCGACGTTGTACAGATTCGGGTCCGTCGGAGCGCCCGTCTGTAAACGGATAACAAAACCAGCCGTACCCGAATTAACGATAGAACCATCATCCGGATAATTCGGATCGGCGCCCGCTTTGAACGTAAGGTCCACATCGATCACGTCCAAGCCGTCTAAATTTCCAACCGTACCGTCGGGATTTTGCGGAAGAGCCGCCGGATCGTAAGGACTACTACTGCCAATAGTAACATTTTCGGCGAGAATAATTTGATCAATCAAAATGTTGATACCGGGGTTTTCCGATTGGATATAAGCGCTCGCATAGCCCTTGGTCAATTCGTTCGAAGCAAATGTGCCGGCCAGCGAACCATCTATAAGGGTAATTGTATCGCCTTCAATGGTCAGTGAATAACTGGTGCTGGTAAGATCCAGCGTAATATCCAGTACCGGCGTAAGGTTCCGTGTTCCCGAACTCCAGTTCAGTGTATCAAACGTCCAGGTCGCTAATACGGTTTTGACGTTGGCGCTGGATTCGTAAGACAACTTAGAGATCCCACTCCATCCACTGCCCTCGAAATTATCGTTTTCAAACTGAATCCAGAAACCGGTCGGCAGCCCGTTGTTGTAGTCCCAGGCTGCATCACCTTCCTTGACACCGACACAATCCCGAGCGCACCCTCCAGTGCTTGTATTGCCCACGGCAAAGCTGACACCATGAAACTCAAAGCGAGAGGTCTTGGACCCGATGGCGGCGCCTTCTTTGGAGGTAATCGAGCATCGGGACGCACCGTGAACCGGGCCATTAAGTATTACTTTTGAGTCCGCTTCCGTGACGGTGGAACTCTGTTGGCCGTCCATAAAATTAAATCCCGTACCGATGCCCGTGGGGTTGGTCGTGACCACGCCATTGTCGAAATGATCATCGACAACGACGACATCCGCATAGGACAAACCCGCCACAAAGATACACACAACCACTGCAACAAACATTTTCTTTTTCATTGTAAATCCTCCGAAACATTAAGGTTATAATACTCATACTTCCACAGCACTCATGCATTCCAATAATCTTCAATATCCTCCACAAAAAATTTTATTGTTTTTACATCACATCGTACAACAAATCCCTTCACTTTTATTCCATCCCTGCCACACACACTCACACACACACTCACACACATTGAAACTAACAGTACTTTTTTCACCTCCAAAAAATAGCGAATATAAATCGGTTTTACATAACCGAAGATATTTTTTTCTTATTCCAATATCAGAACAGGACTGCCAAAAATACACCAGTCACAGTCAATACTTCTGCGAATAAAGCCATTAGGAAGTATTCGAGCATCAGGATCTCCGCCGTCTGTTGTTACCAGGGTCAGAAAGCGGTCCGTATTGGAAAGTTCAATCTGGAATGTATCCGGCAGGCCTTTTTGCTGAACGTGTTCTTTCCTGTATCGCAGTTTTCCGTCCACCAGCATCCAGAAATCCGCGTTGAATTCACGCAGCGCCGTGTCACTGACGCCGATAAGGGATTGGAATCTGACGATTCGCTTTCCGGGCAATCGTGAGCGAATAGCATCCAAATCAAAAGTAATTCCAAGATTAGCATGCATGAAAAGACAGGTGTTTCCGTCTGTACCATAATGGATACCGTTTAATGTCATGCTTTGTCCGTCAAAAATATCAGGGTTGTTGATAATTTCCGTGAAATAAATGCCTTGCGTTACCGGGCACTCCTGAAAAATGTGTCCCAGAGAACTGATAATCTGTTTATTGTTGCCGTTGGGTACGAAAACTCCATCCACAAAAGGATTTTGCGGCGTAACCTTATAGTCATTCTTTGATGGCCGGTTAGATGTTTTTCTGCCGCCGAATTCTCCTGTGACGGGATTTATGCCAAAATTGAATTGGCCCGTTCCAAAACCATTGCCGCCGCCGACTATATCTGCAAGGTCTATCTGTTTCTGGCCTTTCCAGACAAAGTTTGATTTAGAGTTGATATCACGAACAAAATAATCATATCGGCATTCAATGTCTGAAATCTCTCCCTTATCACCTGAAATCTTTTTGGCGGTTCCCTCGCTGACTTCCATACGAACCTTGTCGGCCGTTCCCGCCATCAGTACAGTTTTACCTTTAAGAACATGTAATTTCGTGTTGCTATTGAAATCAGACTGCACGCCAAATTCGGTTCCCATATCGATAATCTTCGTGTTTGGCGTATAAACAGAAAAGCCAATCGCTTCCCGCGGCACAATCGCATAAATCTTGCCATACCACAGTTTAATCTGATCTTCGGTATGAACCTCAAATGCGGCGGGACCTTCCAGGATAACCTGCGCCTGGTTGTCAAACAGCAATTTGGCGTAACCTTCCCGCAATAAAAGTTTTTCCCGGCTGGTAAAAATGGCCGTGCCTTTTTCCATCGTACCATCCATATCCGCCCATTTGGCATGGATACTGTCTGACAAAACAGCTACCTTAAAACCCGTTGCAGGCGGCGCAAAATATGCAAACACAAAAATCAAAAGGATTGCCGCGGCGGCCACAAACAGCGTAAATAATGAACCTTTGCTGATTTTGCGAACAACTTTCTGAGACTGAACCGGCTGGATATGGTTATCTTTCACTTTTTCTGAAATAATTTTAATCTCTGGAGCGATTTGTTCGTAAACTGCAAATTCTTCTAATGCGCTTTGAAGCAAATACAGGCGTTCATATTCAATCCGCCAATCACAAGATTGAAGAGCATGGTGCATCTCAATAAGTTCAAGATAATAATCAAAAGCTTCTTGATTTGATTTCAACAAATCATTAAGAGCTTGGGATTGTTGGTCTGTCGCTTGACCTTCCAAAGATAATATTACAAACAACCTCAATTCATTTTTTAATTGGGAATCAAGCATGACCATTCTCCACTTCAAGAGAATGTCTTTTTATACAACGAAGAAGAGATTCCTGAATACGTGAAATATTCCGGTAAAGGTTCTGAACATTTTTTCCCAGCCTTGCAGCGATTTCCTTAATCTTCAGGTTCTCGTGATAACGTAACAAAATAATGCGCTGGTCATTTTTATTGAGAAGCTTAAAACACTTTTTCAAAAGTGAGATTTGCTCACTTGATTTATCCGGTCTGCTTTTTGCTGCCACACTTAATTTTTCGAATACATCATCAGACAGTCCGATTTCTTTTGATTTCTTCTTTCTCCGCCGATATTCCAATACTCTAAAATGAGCAATAGTTAATCCCCATGAAAGAAAGTCGGTTCCAATCTCAAAATCGGAAAATTTCATCCACATCACCTTGGCAGCTTCCTGCATAATATCAGCACTATCCGCATAATTAGGCACCAGGGTTAGAATATAAGAATTAATCTTCCCTTGATGAGAAGTAAGCAGACTTACAAATTCCTCTATAGTGCCACCTTGCCTCATTTCAACGGCTCCCAAAATTATACCTTCTATCTTATTAGGACAGCGCTTATTGTTTATTGACGTAAAATTTGTATTTTTTATTAAAAAATCCTAAAATCTACTCAGGTAATGTTTCAAGCTCAATGTAGACATAAATGGGCGACAATCATTCTTACCGGTAACGACAAGGAATGTTTCCGGAAAATAAACAAATATGATAATCCATTCGAATTCCCTTAAGTTGGAATATTTCTAGACATTTATAGACCCAAATAAAAAGAAATTGTGATCTTTGAACGTTGGCTTTTTAGAATTTTTTGGGTCAACCTGAACCCGGGGTGCGCAACACGGCCCTTCGGTTCGGCTACGGTTACGCTTCGGTTGGGCTACGGTTTGCATCATAAGTCTTTACTTTAACGTCATATCTCATTATTTGACAAATACTTACAAGCCACATATTCAGACTGAAAATCCGAAGGTAGGTTTAGCAAGAGAATCAAAAAATGAGGAAAAATCCGCGTCATTTTTGCGTCAGTCGTCAATGGTAAACCACCTATGAATTTGATTAAGTTTCACTTGTTAACCACTTGTAATCCCCAGTTTCAGCCAAAAATACGCCATAACTTATTGCCCAGAAGCCAGTTATGGAGGCGATAACGAACTGTCGGTCTGAAGGGTGCGGGTGCGAATTTCTTCAAGTCCAACAAGAAACTTGGAAAAAACAAGGGAGAAAAGTGGGTCACTGAGCAGGTCGGTTCGGTGGTAACTTCTGATGTCAAAAAAGTGTCAGTCGCCAATGGTTTGCCACTGTAAGTTAACTTGCCAACCATTTGTGAACCACTACGAAACCTCATTTTCGCTCTAAAAATCATCTCTAACTCATTGTGTGGGGAACAGTTGCAAACGGGAAAATGGATTAGAAATCCGTTGCTCTATCCATCTAAGCTACGGGCGCCGGAATCTGAGGTTATTGTACTGAAAGTGGTACAATCGTATCCGTAAATCCGCGGACTGTCAACCCCAAAACCTCCACGCGATTACCCGTTTTGAAACAGATATGCAAAAACGCGGTTTTTCGTTCAGAAAACGCGTTTTGGAAAGAACCAATCAAAACCACAAAACCAGCTTAAAAAATTGCCAAAAAATCCAAAATTCACTGACTACCCCTATACACCGCTATGGATGGGGCTTACAAACGATTCCGCGGATTTTTACACGACTATAAGCAAGTTTGTCCCGTTAAAACGGGTAATCGCGTATTGGTTTTTCTCTTGACTATACTGAAGAATCAAGATGAACTTCCATTCCGAAGATGTGCGTTTTGTAAGGAGGGAGATTTACGAATCTTCCTATTTTATTATTTACGACCGCTGAATAATCAAAGTAAAGAACCGCCGGTTAAAACTGGCGGCATTGCCGGTTTCAGGCTTTGCCTGTCCGCCTTTGGCGGGTATTTCCATCCACCAGTCCCACGGGTGGTATTAAAATCGGAACAATAAAAAAGGCAGGTCCGCTTGAGTTGCGGACCTGCCGACGGAAAGCATCCTCTCCCGTATTTTGGGTTATCGTTTTTTGCCGGCTATGCCGAACAGAAACATCGCCCCGCTGCCGCACAAAAGTAGCGTACTCGGTTCCGGAATGCATCCTGCCGGCGATTTTAATTCAAACCGCCCGTAATCGAGAACTTCGCATGCCCGGCGGGAGCCGGTGAACACAAACACCACATAGTCGTACTTCTTCGCCTGGCACGGGGTCAGATTGAAGTCAATGCTGTAATCGTGCCACAGTCCGTCGTCATCCTGTGGCTTGGCGAATCCATACGCCACACGCGCCGTATTGGTTTTGCCCGTATTCCATTTCGGGTTTCCGACCAGACTGATTTCGGCGTCGTCCCTGACCAGATAGACCTGCCAGTAGTTGAACTGCTTGTCGTAGTTGTCGAAGCGCGTCTCAAACTCCATCTGGTATGTTCCCGCCACGGTGTTGACGGCGCATAACAGGCTCCGCTGGTCAAGCCGCATCCGGCGCAGGTTCGTACCCTTGCCGATATAGGTCAGTGAGGCGAAGTCGCCCATATCCTTATAATCGGCGCCGTACCATTCGTTGATGGAATCCACGCCCGCTTGCCAGCTTGTCGCCGGGGTTATTGAAAATTCACCCCACGGCTGTATCGGGCATGTTGGAGTCGGAGTTATACATGCTGAAGTGATAGCGCTCGGCAGCAGCGCGATTGTGCAAATCAGGAATATACGGTTCATCTGCTGTCTCCTTTCTAAAACGGGTTAATATAAAAGACCACTTATCCTCTCTGCCCGTTTTTTACGAAGACCCGCAGATTGCTTTATTCGGTGTTTTCCGTCTTCTCACCTGGGGTATCGTTCGGCCCCCGCAGTTGTTCGATTTGCTTGCGAAGCTCGATGTTTTCCCGTCGCGTCGCCTCAAGATCAAAAATCAGATACTTAACCCCGAGCCGAAGATAATCCACTGAGTTCTGCAGTCCCGAAATTTTCCCCTGCAGTATTTCATAATGTTCGCTGTTTTTGCGGGCCAGAAAAAGAATTTTGTCCCGTTGCGGCGTCGGAATATCGCCGGCAATGCTCAACAACTCAGCCAGTTTTTCCTCAAAGCTGGATTGGCTCATCATTCACCCCCGTTAAACCCCTATTATACTCCGAAGCCAGGACGCCAATCGCCCACGGCCTGTAAATCTCCACAATAGATGCTTTGGATACCCCCATAGGAAATTTGTGTTTCTGACTTACATAGCTGATTATAGCAAATCCCTTGTTTTTTTTCAAATTCCGCCGTCGGGAATCCCCTGCCATAAGCAAAAACTCCGGTCAAAAACGTCCTCTACGTGTTTTTATCGCCCCTACAGGCGGATTTTTTATTTCCCAGAGAAAGAAATACGTCTTCTGTTATGGAGATTTCCGTGGGGGAAAAAGTTTGACAGATAGCGATGCTAAAGATATAAGAAGCTGTTTTAAGGGCGTTTAGCTCAGTTGGTTAGAGCGCACGGATCACACCCGTGAGGTCACAGGTTCGAGCCCTGTACCGCCCAGTCCGATATCATCGGGACAGAGCCGGAGAAAGGCAAAAAACGCATAGTCAAATAAACATAGGGGTAACGATATCGAAAACTTTAATTTCAGGAGGATAACATGAAAAAGACAAGTCTTCTATTTCTGGCCGTTTGTTTTGTATTTTGGACCATTCCCAATTTCTGTCTGGCTTTACATTTGACAGACCCCAATGGCGCAGAACTGACCATTAACCCTGATGCTGCGCCGCAGACCTCGAACAGCGGTTTCCACATCGACAACCCAATTACGGCATGGATTGATACCAGGGACCAGGTCAATTATATCCCTCAGATATTTATGACTTACGTCAATGACCCCAGCCACACCGAATATCTCATCGACCCTAATGCCTTCATCGACCCTAATGCCTTCAACGCAGATATCGTCAGGGTCAGCGGGAACACTATCTTCTATAACGTCTTCGATCCGAACCTCGGAAGGCAAATTTTACGAAAAGCGGATTGCACCGACCCGAATAACCCCATTATTGAAAATATCAACATCCCAACTACTGGCGGCGAATATATGATGTCTCTGGACGCCGATAATCCCTTGCTGGTTTACTCGTTTCAGGATTATTCCGGTTTCAGTTATATCTACGCCATTGACCTCAACGACCCCAATCGCCCAAGCCATCTGATTGCGGAATACACCGATTATAATTCTTACCTTCAAAGCAATGTGGCGCTGGATGGCACAACCTGCGTGTGGGTTTACGAGGGATATGATGAGGAAATGGAAATGTACTATTACGCTCTCGCTGTTGCGGACCTCACAGACGTGAGCAATCCGATAATACAAACAACGCTTATCCCCTCCGATACGACGATACAGGGACTGGATATCGATGGGGATTGGTTGACAGCGTTAGGCTATTACCAGGACAGAAACGGTGCATTCGGCATATTCCACTTCAAAGACCCCAACAATACACAATGGAAATTTGCCGACCTCTGGACTGAAACTGGGTATTATAGAAATGCCAGCCAGCCTATTATCGACTTGCCTTACGCTGTCTGGACAATTAACTCCTACGGCACAGGCTCAACGGCAGGTCAGGCCTCTTCTCCCCAGGCCACCTTCCAATTCAACAATGCTTCCGTTATTGCAGGAGCTACCCTGCTTAACAACGGCATGGTGGTGACCAATATACTGAAAGTCATTGAGGACCCCTTCATTCACGCGTATGCCGCCCACGTAAGCGACAATAACATCGTCTGGTCAGAAGAAAGAGAATGGTACGATGGCGAAATGTACCACTACACAACAGACCTTTACGGCGATACCCTCGAATCCGATTGTGGCGACTGGGGATATTCGCTGGCAGACCTGAATCACGACTGTCAGGTGGATTTGTCTGATTTCGCCATCTTCGCCGAAAGATGGCTCAGTTGTACAATGCCCGATACCCCGGATTGTATCTACGGCGACGTCTATGGTACACTGGATGGGTCGTGGAAAACTATGGAATAAATCCGACTTGCGACTTATGAATCCCGCTCGATTGCTCATCGGGCGGGATTTTTTTTGTCCAATTGGCAAACAATGACTCGCCAGCCGAAGAGGCTGACGTTCCAGAAAGAAGTTCTCTGTTTTAACGGCTCACATTCATACGTTTTGGATTACAGCTTAATCGTATCTCTCAGTCTTAAATCCCTTGACGAAGCGCCTATAAGTATTTCGAATTCACCCGGCTCGGCCGTCCATTGTTTCTTTTCGGGATGGTAGAATTGAAAAGCGCGCTCATCCAGTTTAATGTCAATCGTCTTGGTTTCGCCGGGCATCAAATTAACTTTTGCAAAACCTTTCAATTCTTTCACGGGACGTTCCACCGAGCATTTTTTCTGGCCGACATAAAGTTGAACAGTTTCTTCTCCCGCCGCTTTGCCGGTATTCTTCACGGCAACACTTGCGAGATAAGTCATAGCACCGTTTTTTTGAATTTTCAGGTTGCTGTATTCGAACGTGGTATAGGATAAGCCGTAACCAAATGGGAATAATGGCTCAATCTGGTTCTTGTCGTAATAACGATAGCCCGTGAAAACGCCTTCGCTGTAATTGACTTTAAGACCGGGACCTTTATATTCCTTGAACGCTGGCGACTGACTGCGTTCCTGGATGTAAGAAAAAGGCAGCTTGCCTGAAGGATTCACCTTGCCGAAAAGGATTTGAGCCAGCGCATTTCCGCCTTCCTGTCCGGGATACATCGCGGCGATTACGGCTTTCGCGTTATTCAACCAGTTTTTCATCAAAACAGGCACGCCGCCATAGACTACAACGATGGTATTGGGGTTCGCTTTCACAACCGCGCCGACCAGTTCATCCTGATCACTGGGCATCTTGAAATCATCCACATCCCTGCCTTCACTCTCATTATCGGCGGTATTTCCCACGCACAGAATAACAACATCGGCATTTTTGGCGACTTCCACGGCCTGTTCGACGGAGGGTTCTACGGTTTTGTTGGCGGGGTCTTTCCAGCCCAGACGTATCACGGAATCGCCGGCGCTTTCATAAAACTCGATTTTCATATCGTAGTCCTTGCCGGCTTCCATCTTCATCTCACACGACATGGCCTGTTCGCCGTGGTCTTTCCAGTTGTCAATCATCAATTTATCGTTGATATAAAGGCGCGACCCATCGTCGCTGCTGACGCTCAAACGATAGGTTTGAGTAACCGGGGGGATAAATTTACCTGTCCAGCGTATTGAAAAATTGTCGGCTTTAATTCTCGGGTCGGGGCTGCCGTCTTTGTAGCTGAAGTTAATGTTCGTATCCACACGGGTAAACACCGGCTGGCCTTCAAGTCGCGGATTGTTGTAATAGGCGCCGAGCAGGCCGTTTGCCTTACCATCGGGTGTCTTGAGGTATTGCGGTGGGATAGAGACGGCATTAAATGATTCAATATGAGTGCCTTCGCTAAATTCAATTTTTACATCATCGCCCAGTACATTCATCAAACCTTCGTAAGGACTTACCGCTTCCCACGGCTGTACTTTTGAACTGCCGCCGCCGCCGGTGCGGGCGATTTTGGCGCTGGGGCCGATTAACGCGATGGTCTTTATCTTGTCCTGTGCCAGGGGAAGCATCTTGTCGTTTTTCAGGAGAATGATGCCTTTTTGGGCCATTTCAAGGGCCAGATTCTTATGCGCCTGGCTTCGAATCACCGACTCATCTTCTTTGGGCGAAGGATTCTCAAACAAGCCGGTTTCCAAGCGGACACGCAGGTGACGACGAACCTTGTCGTTAATCGTTTCTTGCGAGACCTTCCCATCCTTGACCGCCGCCAGCAGCACATCCTTGAACCATTTGGGTTGCGGCATTTCAATATCTAAGCCGTTGTTGGCGGCTTTATCAGCACTGTACACCGACCCCCAATCGGACATGACGATGCCTTTGAAATTCCAGTCATTTTTCAGTATATCAGTTAATAAATGCTTATTTTCGCTGCAATGCTGGCCATTGACGATATTGTACGCCGACATCACCGCCTTGACTCCGGCTTCTTTGACGGCATATTCGAAGGCTGGAAGATGAATCTCGCGCAGGGTACGTTCATCCACCACGACATCGTAGTTGTTGCGTTCCCATTCCTGGTCATTACAGGCATAGTGTTTTACCGTGGCGATAACATTTTGGCTTTGCACACCTTTTATAAAGTTGACAGCCATGCGAGCGGATAGATACGGATCTTCCCCAAAACTTTCGAAATTACGGCCATTCAAAGGGAAGCGATGAATCCCCACGCAGGGGCCTAAAATGCAGTTTTTGCCTTTGGCTTTGGTTTCTTCGGCCAATGCGACGCCATAGCGGTATATTAACGCAGTATCCCAGCTTGCGGCCATATTGACCGATACCGGGAATGCCGTGGCCTCGCCGGTTCTTACGCCTACCGGGCCGTCCGTCATGCGAATGGGCGGGATGCCCAGTCGCTCTACGCCGCAGCCGTTAAAACCAGTGCGGTCACCGCCCAAAAGTGTGATTTTTTCTTCCAGAGTCATCTGTTTTAAAATAGACTCAATACGTTTTTCAACGGCGAGTTTCATATCTTCAGGCTCCGCCCAGGTGAGGTTAAAGCCATTGAGTATAAGAGTTGTTATGAATAAGCCGCCCCAAAAATACTTCCCTTTTTTCAGCATCGGAAATTCCTTTCCAATCCAGGTTTTATTTTTCTGCAAGTATTTTAACTGTGCCCTCAGCAACAATCAGGCGGTTTTCGGCAAACAATCGAATCGCCTCAGGATAGGCGATACATTCCTGTTCAAATACTCTCGCCGCCAGTGTACCCGGCGTATCATTATCCAGCACCGGACAGCACCGTTGAATAATAATTGGCCCTGCGTCGTATTTGTTGGTGCAGAAATGCACCGTGCAGCCGCTGACCTTGCAGCCGGCACGCAGTACCGCTTCGTGAACATGATGACCCCACATCCCCCTCCCGCCGAAGCGGGGCAGCAGCGCCGGGTGAATATTCATCACACGGTTTTCATATCGTTTGGGAATATGCCACAGACACAGCCAGCCGCCCTGAACCACTAAATCGACTTTGGCCGCATCGAGCGCTTCAACGATTTTTTGACTGAAGTGTTTTATGTCGGGATAGTCTTTGACGCGGATAATCGCCGGTTCGAACCCAATCTGCCGAGCCGACTCGACGCCTTTAATCTCTTTGCGGGAGCAGATGACCACGGCGATTTGGGCGGGCAGATTTCCGGCCTTGATTGCCTGGTCGATATTCACCATCGTCCGACCGCTGCCGCTGACCAGCGCCCCAAGACGAACAGGCTGAACATTTTTTACCGCGGACGATTCTTCCCATTCCGTGTCCCGCTGCAAATCGATTGCACGGTTGGCCAGTTGGTCGGCCTGTTTGTTTTGTTCACGCGGAATATGAACCGCCTGCCAGGATTGAAATGCGGCCAAATGCTCCATAGCCCGCATAAATAAATCCCGCAGGTTGTCGCTTTTGACCTTGTATTGGCCGTGAATCTGGCGAACTATTAGTTCGCTGTCGCTTATCAGCTCAATTTGCGTTGTGCCGGCCTGGCGAGCGGCTTCGAGGCCGTGAATGACGGCCACATATTCAGCAACATTATTAGTGGTTTGGGGAATAAAAACCGCCTTGCCGGCCAGGGTCTTGCCGCTGACGTCTTTAAGAATATAGGCGGCGGCGCCGGGGCCGGGATTGCCGCGGCTGGCTCCGTCGGTGTACAAAACCAGTTTTCCCACGTCCGGACGCTCCTGTACGAAATGACGGCCCTATTCTTCTTCGTCTTTGAGATACAGTATCCGCGTACAATTGGAGCAGCGAAGAATCTCGTCTTTGTTGGACAAAATATTCACCACCTCGGTCGGCAGGCCCATAAAGCAGCCGCCGCAACTGAACGAGACGACGTTCTCATCCGTCTGCTCGACCTGCGCCATCGCTTCGCCGTCATAAGTCTCAGCCACACGCTTGAAAATACTCATCGCTTCGGGAGTAATTTTCTGAGCGAATAAATCCCATTCCTTCCGGATGACGTCAATCTCTTTCTGCAGTTCCGCCGCCTTGCCTTCGGATTCGGTACGAATCTGTTCCAATTGAGCTTTCTGCTCGTCAATTTGCTTTTGAATCTCCTGACACTGGGCCTGGTCGGTCTCGACATTTTTCATCAGCTCCAGCACCTGGCTTTCCACTTTGGAATCGTCCGCCTTGGACATGTTCAACTCAGTCAGAATGGCCGAGTATTCTTTGTTGGTGCGAGCCGTATTTAGCGCGGCCCGCAGTTTGGCGATGTGTTCGTCCTGGGACCTGAGTTCCAGTTCCAGCCGATCCGTTTGAATCCGAGTCAGCTTTATTTCCTGCTGTTTAGTTTCCAAATTGCTTTGCAGTGTGCGAAGCTGATTTTCCTGAAAAAGAACGCTGCGCAGGCAGCGCGCCAGTTTGTTCTGGACAGCACGAAGCCGATTTTCCACCCGCTGTAGTTTGATTAAACCACGCAGTACCGGTCCCATTGACAATCCTTTTTTCACTTGTTAAGGTCGCGCAATTTTGCGTAAACAAATCATTATGTCCCAAAAAGCACCTTCTGCAAGAAAATTTTCCCCGGAATTTATGAAAGACTGGAGAAGCAAAGAGCCACAAAACTGGATATCTTTTATAACTTTTCATTCTTCTAAAGGGTTCCCTTTTCTCCATCTTCGCCTATAATAGCCCCTTATGCGGGAATTATTGAAAAAACTGATACAAACAGCCCCTGTGTCCGATACAGGTGAGATTCACACCGCCCAGGTCCTGCAAAATTATCTAAGCCCTTTGGATATCGAAACTAAAATATATTGTTTCGACGACAAAAACGCTAATTTCACAGGCCGCATCCAGGGTACGGGACAAAAAAAAGCATTGCTTTTGGCCGGCCATTTGGATGTCGTACCCGCCGAGCAAAAAGCATGGACCTTCCCGGCATTCCAGGGCATAGAGCAGGAAGGGAAAATCTACGGACGAGGCGCAGCCGATATGCTGGGAGGACTGGCGGCTGTGGCGGAGGCCATAGCCCAAATCAAGCGGGAAAATCACCCGCTTAAAGGAGACCTGATCTTCGTCGCCACCGCCGCGGAAGAGACCGACAGCGCCGGCGTTAAACACTTCCTGCGAACCGCCCGAAAATCCATCGGCCCGCTTGCCGGCATTATCGTACCGGAACCGACCGCCCTTGAAGTGGTGCGCGCACATCGCGGCATCCTGTGGCTGGAAATCACCGCCATCGGCAAAACCGCTCACGGTTCAATGCCGCATCTGGGTGTCAACGCCATCGAAAAAATGACGGCCTTTCTGAATTCGTTTAAAAGTTATCAAATCCCCCATCAGCCGCACCCGCTTCTGGGCGGATGCACTGCCAGCGTCAATAAAATCGTCGGCGGCCAGGCCGCCAACATCATTCCCGACCGCTGCTCGGTGCAAATCGACGTCCGTACTTTGCCCGGACAGGCTCACAATGTCATTACACAGGGTATAGAACATCTGCTGGAGCAGCTGCGACAACAGGATAAACACTTCAAAGCAAAGATAACCGTCCTGCGCTCTGTGCCCGCGATGGAAACGGAACAAGACAACCCATTCTTGAAAATGGTTTGCAGCGCCGTCGGCGCCAAAAAAACCGGCGCCGTCGGTTTCACTACCGATGGACCATGGTTTGCCAAATTAAACGCCCCCGTTGTGATTTTCGGCCCCGGCAACCCCCGGATGTGTCACAAACCGGACGAATACATCGAAATCGAACAACTCGAAAAAGCCAAAAATGCCTGCAAGCGGATTATACTGGAAGTGCTCGGTTAAACCGCGGTTGTTCACTTGATCTCAATGCGATAATTTTTCTCAAACACCTGTGGAAAATCATAGACGCCGTCGAAATCCTCAATGTGGTCGGTTTCCTGCGAGGTCATCCATTCGTTGCGTATCATCAGATAAACGATTTCCCCCCAGTCGTGTGTGGTTTTGACGCCCCAGTAATCAAGTACCATCGCCGCCAGTCGGCCCCAGTATTTTTTCGCCACCTCAGCCAGGCCCCAGGCCAGTTCCTGTCCGCTGATATGCCGGGGCTGGTCAACTTCCTCCTCCTGACGCAGCTTCTCAATGGTATGACTTAACCCCTCAAAGACAAATTTCAGCGCACGCGGGTCGAACCGCCCGTCTTCTCTGGCGACCTCTTCAATACTTTTCTTGCCCATTCTCGTTATTTCTGTTTATTGATCGCCTAATTGCTCCCGCAACCAGTTCAAATTTCGCCCAATGACTAACTCATATTTTTGATAATGAAGCGTCGTTTTCATAATAACTTTTTCCACTTCAAAATCATGTCGTTCGGCAAGTTCTAAGATATCATCCGACTCGTCATACGTCATCAGAAAATCACCTTTAACTTGGCTTATCAATGAAAACAGATGTTCATGATCAATATTAAAATGACGATATAGTCTGCGAGCAGCCTGAACATAAGGCGGGTCTAAAAAAAACACAGCTTTCTTATTTTGGCTGTATTTCTCGATAATCTCAAAACCATCGCCATGGATAAACGACAGCTTATTTTTGACGGAAACGATATCTTCAATCCGCCTGCTCAACGTCGCAGGATACCATCGGGAAGCAAGACCCTTCCCATTTTCCCCATTTTTTATCAACCCAGCCCCTTCCGCCAAAATTCCGCCGTGGTGCAGACGATTTTTCAGAAACGTAACAAACGCTTTATCGCGCAAGTTGGACGTGTGTTTCGACAGAGCTTTCTCCACATTTTCACGGGTTAGTTCGAAATGCAGTATATGACGGGCAAGCCACTTCCCGTCGCCGCCAAGAATGGCCTGCCATACCGCGGCAATATCATCGTCTTTTTCTGCCAGAATTACTTTATCCGCCAATTCTTCAAATGCACAGGTAAGCCCGACAATCGCTCCGCCGGCAAACGGTTCAATATAGGTAATATCATCGTCAAACTGCTTAAGCCACCGTACAGCATACGGAACAAACCACGTCTTTCCGCCGGGATACCGAAATGGGCTTCGCTGTTTTACACTGGCCACATTCACGGGCTTTGGCAGAGTTTCCATTTCAAATAATTTCAACTGTTTCACAATTTTCTCATCGATTCAGGAAAGAGGTATATCCCTCAATGTCTCCGTATCCGGAGGATGGCCTTCCAATTTTTCATCTAACTTATTTTGAAGAATCTGAATAAAATCATTCACGTTGCCAGGCTGTGGTATAATAATTTTGTCCAGTGCCGGGGTAAACTGGGTATATACTGTTTTTGTTTTATAGAGCTTGTATTTCTTGTTTTTGGTGTCAAATTTGAGGTCGTAAAGCAGCCACGCCAAATCGGCCTTGTCTTTCTCGACTTCCGGCAATTCCGGAAGGGTTTCAAAAAAGTTCTTTTGCAGAGCGATAGCCTGTTTTTTATTCCAGGATTTCAAAATTCCGCCTTTATACAGAATCTGAGGAACCAGCCGCTTGCGGGAAGAAGAAAGAAAATCCGGCTTGGGATAATTCGGCTTGCCCTGCCAATTGAAATCCCGCCGTTTTCCGGGACTTTCGGCATAATACTCAAAAGGAGAACGAATATTGCCCGAAATATACACGGCCTGGACTTCAAGCGAACCAAACTCGACTATTTTCCCCGCTTTATCATAAGATACTAAAACCAAGTCTATATTCCCAGCGGTTTTACCATCCTTGTCTGACAGGGTTACTTCTGAAAGAGAAGTCCACCTGGAACCCGGAGAAAAAAAGAACTCTGCCGCATCCCCCGCGATAATCCAGCCTTCACGGAAGCGAACCGGGCATGTAATAACTGGTTTCTGACTGGCAAATATACTGCATACCCCAAGGGGGTCTTTCGCCTTATCCTTCGTACAGGATGGAACTTTGTTATTGAATGGACAAAGTTTATTTTTCCTGAAACGAGTTGCTTCAGAACCTGCATTACAAATCGGAAACCCAAATACCTCTGCTAAAGGTTGTTGCATAGCTCCTCACCTTCCGTCTTAATGCACCCGCTGGCCTGGTTTGGCACCGCTGTCAACCGTCAGCAGAAATATCTGGTCGCCGCCGGTACCGGAGGCACAGACCATACCTTCCGAAAGACCGAATCGCATCCTGCGCGGCTTGAGATTGGCGACACAAACCACCAGCCGTCCCACCAAATCTTCGGGCTTATACGCCTTGGCGATTCCCGCAAACACATTCCGTGTTATCCCGCCCAAATCCAGTTCCAGACTTAAGAGTTTGTCCGCTCCTTCCACAGCCGATGCCTTGACCACCCGCGCAATCCGCAAATCCACCTTGGCGAAATCCTCAATCGTACATTCCGGCGCCAGCGGCTCATCGAGACCGACGGCCTGTGGCTGTTGTTCCTGTGTCGGCGCTGCCGACGGCTCGGCAGGTTTACTTTGTTCAATCATCGCGTCCACCTTTTCTTTCTCCACACGTTCCACTAATCGAATAAATCCCTTTATCGGCCTGTCTTCCAGCATTGTTCCCACATCCGCCAACGTCTGCGGCCCAGTATCGAGAAATTTCTCAATCTTTTCCGCAAACGCCGGCAGCACAGGTTTTAGATAAATTGTCAATACTTTGACGGCGTTTAACACGGCGGTTAGTACAAGACGGGCTTTTTCAGGGTCAGTCTTGATTACCACCCACGGCTGATTGTCCTCGGTGTATTTATTGCAGATATCCGCCAGCGCAGCCACCCGCCGAATCACCGACGCCGTATCCAGACGCTCATAGTCAGCCATAATGTCCTGCTTAGCCGCGACCAACCCGGCGAGCAGTTCTTTTGCTGCTGCATCGAGTCGTCCCAGTTTGCCGCCAAGGCGACTGGTGAGCATCGGCCCGCAGCGGCTGGCTAAGTTGGCTAATTTGCCCACCAGCTCGGCGTTGACCCGACTGATGAAATCATCCAGACTCAAATCAATATCGCCCACATCGCCGGACAGTTTTGAGGCGTAATAATACCGCAGATACTCCGGGTCGAGATGTTCAAGATACGTGCGGGCCATCACAAACGTACCCTTGCTTTTGCTCATCTTCTGTCCGTTGACGGTCAAAAAACCGTGCACAAACAGCTTGTTGGGTCTGTGGATATCGGCCGCCAGCAGCAGCGCCGGCCAGAACAGCGCGTGAAAATACATAATGTCTTTGCCGATGAAATGATAAATCTCATATTCGCCGCCGTTCCAGACCTTCTCAAAATCCATCCCCTTGCGGTCGCAGAAGTTTTTGCACGACGCCATATAACCGATCGGCGCATCGAGCCAGACATAAAAGTATTTGTCCTTCTGGCCCGGAATCAGGAATCCAAAATACGGCCCGTCGCGCGAAATATCCCAGTCTCTCAGGCCCGCCGCAAACCACTCTTCCAGTTTATTCTGCACCGAATCCTGCACGAAGCCCGCGGCAAACAGCTCCCGAAGCCGCTCGGCATAATCGGACAGACGAAAAAAGAAATGCGTGCTTTCTTTCATTACCGGCGGCCTGCCGCTGACGGCGCTGATGGGGTCAATTAGTTCCGAGGCCTGGTAATGCGAGCCGCACACGTCGCACGAATCGCCGTACTGGTCTTCGGCTTTACACCGTGGACACGTCCCCTTGATATACCGGTCCGGCAGCCACATCTTTTCCTGCTCGTCGTAGGCCTGCAGAATCTTCTTTTCGACAATCGAACCGGCCGCCGCCGCACGGCTGTAAATCAGTTCGCTCAGTTGGCGATTCTCTGGCGAGTGCGTCGTATAGTAATTGTCAAAGACAACATAAAACGCCGTAAAATCCCGCAGGTGCTCGCCATACATTCGTTCGATAAGCTGCTCAGGATTGATGCCCTCGCTTTTAGCCCGAATCATAATCGGTGTGCCGTGCGTATCGTCGGCACAGAAGTAATAACATTCGTTCCCGCACAATTTCTGGAAGCGTACCCAGATATCCGTCTGGATATATTCGACCAGATGCCCAATATGAATCGGCCCGTTGGCGTACGGCAAAGCGGAGGTCACCAGAATCTTTCGCGTCATTGCCTTTTATTCTCCGGATTCGGGCGATTGGTTTTGTCCCGGCGGTTGTTGAAGTCGTCTTTGTTCTGCCGATCATTCTGACCGGAATGACCTTGACGTTCGCTTTGTCCTTCTGAAAGCACATCCGGCTCCGCACCCGCAACCTCTTTATCCGAAATACTCTTTTGCGAATCATCCGAACGGACTCGCCGGCTCGCGTCTTCCATTTCTGACTCGGCCTGCTCCAGTTCCTCCAGTTCTCGTTCCGTCACCTCTGGACTTTCCGCGGCGGTTTCCTGTAAATCCCCGGCAGCCGCCTGATTGTCAAGGACACGGACTTCCTCCAGCGGCCAGGCCTGTCGGTCGCCGTTTTCAAACTGTACCACTACAAGCTGCGTAAGAATCTGCACGTCCACCACGCACCCCTGTCCTTGGGGAGTGCTGACAACGACATTTTTTCTTGGTAATCTCTCCCGCAATTCCTGATAGGCGGCGTCTTCGTATCGCAGGCAGCATTTGAGTCTGCCGCAATGACCGCTGATTTTGGACGGGTCCAGCGTCGCTTTCTGGAGCTTGGCCATACGCATATTTACAGGCGCCAGAATCTTTAGAAATCGCTTGCAACAGCATTCCTGCCCGCAGGTTTCGTAATCCCCGATCAGCCTCGCCTCATCGCGGGAGCCAATCTGGCGAAGCTCTATGCGGGTCTGGTATTCCCTGGCCAGCCGCTTGACTAATTCCCGGAAGTCCACCCGCCCTTCGCTGGCGAAGTAAATAATGATGCGTTCTCCGCCGAATAGATGTTCCGCATCGACAATTTTCATCGGCAGGTTCATTTCTTTGGCGAATTTTTCACAGGTTTGTGCCTCGCTAACGGCCGATTGTTCAAGATGTTCCTGTTCGCGGATGTCTTCGTGAGTGGCAAAACGGACAAAACTGCCTATCTCGGTAATCACCGGCTGTCCTGTCTCGGTGGGGCCGAAGTATTCGGCCACCTGTTCCGGCGCACTGCGAAAATGCCCCCCGCGATAGTTTCCCAGACCCACAATCTGTCCCAGTTCCAGCCCCCGGCTGGTCTTGATAATGGCGTGGCTCTTTGTATGAGGTACTTGGTTTTCGTTATGTTCAAACCAGCCAAGCGCCCCCATTTTGCCGAACCGAATCAGCATCAGCCTCTTCGGCTGCCCCTTGGGTTTGGCGGTACTCTCTGCTTGTGTCATTCTTTATTCTCGTTAAATTCTATCCGCCTGCGGCGGATTCCATAATTTTGACTTTTGACCTTTAATTTTTAACTTTAGGCCGGTACGGCCGATAGTATATCCAATCCCGCCAGATTTAACAACACCCCCTCAAAAATCAGTTTCTCATTAACGCTGTCATCAACCCATTGCATCTTCTGATAGACCCGCCAAACCAGTTCCCTCGCCTGGTCGAAATCCAGTTTTTGAGCCAGTTTTTCTATCGCCGCAGTCTGCTCGGAGTTGACAAGACCATCGCAAAGCCCCTGTGATAGTCGCATAGTATCGGAAACAGTCCACAGCATCATTTGAATCATCAGCTTCTGTCCCCGGCGGTTCAAATCGGTGGTACTGACATCACCCGCGACTTTGCCCAGAGCCAAGCTGACTTGTCTGGCCGATTGCGACAACCACTCGGCCAATTCAATTGTATCAGCCAGTTGAAAATTGCCGAGCCTTTCTATCAGCTCTTTCTTGATGTCATAGACGCTTTTGCCGCCGCAATCGAGCGTCGCCCATAACAGCGCCTGACCCAGCGAACCTTCGCTGAATCCAGCCCAGTACGCCGCAGAGGATTCCAAAACGCTGCGCTCTTTCAGAACAGTAAGAATATGTTCCCTGTCAATCGGCCCGAAGCGAACCGTCTGACAGCGGGAATGAATCGTCGGCAAAAGCGACTCAGGCTGGCTGCACAGCAGAATAATCACGCAAAACACCGGCGGCTCCTCCAGCGTCTTGAGCAGGGCGTTCTGGCCTTCAGGGTTGAGCTTTTCGGCCTCATGAACGACATATACCGCAAACTCACCCATTTGAGGTCGGCTTGCAACTTTTTCAATCAGAAACTCTCGAACAACATCGATAGGCAACTCGACAGGAGTCCCTTTTTTTTCTTTGCCTTTCCGGGTAAACGGCCGTAATTCTTTATAGACCGGCACAAAGTCCGGATGGCCGTCCCCGTCAAACAAAAGGCAGGAAGAACATCTGCCGCAACTGTCGAAAAATACGCCGTCCGGCCCTTTTTTCTCAACGCGATTCCGACACAGCAGCATTTTGGCCCAGGCCTTGGCGGTCATTGCGCGTCCCACGCCGGCCGGCCCCGCGAAAATATAGGCATGTGCCATCTTGCCCGCCCCAAAAGCCCGCTGCAACGCGCCAATGGCCTTATCCTGACAAAAAATTTCGTTCAAGAACATCTTAAAAATCAGTTTCCATCAATAAGTTCAAAATTTTTTCTTGTACAGAAATTTCATCACTGTTACTAACATCAACTATCTCTATTCTTGACGGATAATATTCTTTTAACTTCAAAAACTCTTTTCGAACTTTGCGATGATAATCTAACGGACGCGAATCAAATCTATCCGGTATAACATTTGAGATAAGATGGAGTTGTTGGGCGTCCTTATGTTTATCTTTCGTTTTTTGATTCTTCTGTTGGCCGGTTCTTGCTCTGCCTTCTTCTGGTGAGATATCCAAAATTATTGTTAAATCCGGCCATATATCTCCAACAGCCAATTTCCCCAATGTTATAATCTCATCAACGGAATATCCCCCTGCTCCTTGATAAGCACAAGTTGCCGAGATATATCTATCACATAGAATCACTTTCCCATTTTCCTTCGCAGGCTTTATTACTTCCTGAACCAATTGAGATCTTGAAGCCATAAATAGGAACGTTTCTGTGGTTACATCCATCTTCCCTTTTGCACCATATTTCAGCAATTGACGAATTTGCTCTCCAATCTTGGTCCCACCTGGGTCTTGTGTAGCTACAACGGGTATTCCATTTTTCTCAAAATATTCTGCCAGCTTTTTAATCTGAGTGCTTTTTCCAGAACCATCTGGTCCGTCAAAAACTATAAATTTCCCTTTGAGTTTTTCCTTAATCTCAGCCAAAATTTCCCTCACTTCTTTAATATTTTGATTTTCCCTTTTTCCTTCGCTTCATTTTCGGCTGGCTCTTCCGACTTTGCAATCGGCGTCTGCCGTCCGACTTCCAGCACCGCCGCCAGAAACAGCGCCAGCATTCCTGAAGCCGACAAAACCGCCTGTACCGCCAGCGCCGGATAATACAAAATATGCTTCTGATCCACAAGACTGGAAACATATTCCACGGCAAACAACACTCCAAAAACCACCACAAACAACAATAAAAACTGCCCCATTTTCAGGACACAGAATTCCCTCAGCCGCCGAAGCGCCTCCCACATCCCGCAATCCTGCACAAGCATCACGGCGGGAACAAAATAGGTCAGCTTGACCAGCACGACGCTTGCCGCCAGCATACTGAGAATACCCAGCCACACAGGCGTCTTCTCCGGACTTATTTCCAGATGCAGAAAAAAACTGACGCCGGACTGAATCATTAAGACAAGAAACAGAAATACCACAAACCAGGCTAATTGAAAAATCAGCAGTTTCCAGAAATAATTCCTCCCCGTCCGCAGTAATTCCATCGGCTGAGCGGATTGTGCCCCTCCCACCGCCGCTGTGCGCAAAAAACCCCAGAACAGCATCTGGCTGACAATGCCGAAAACCGCAACTCCGATACCCACCAGAAAAAATCTTCCGAAAGACGGCGGCTGCTCCTCCAAATGCTGAAAATCCCCCAGCATAACCAGACAACAGGCCTGCAGACCTGCCACCATCATCGCCTCCGCCCAACGCGATTTAAGAATTTCAAATAGTTTCATAATATCTGATTGTCTTTCCAGCCCGCTTTTTAAAATCGTAAATCGTAAATCGTAAATCGAAAATTTAATTGGACTTCAGCCGTATCTTTCCCGCTCCGACAATCGCCTCCAGCTTACGGTAAAATTCAGCGTCCGGACGCACGGACAAATTCTTATCCGCCACGGCCACGATTTTATATCTTCCCGTCTGCACGCTGATGTGAATGGGGCTTTTGCCGCGATGGCTGCTGCACAGGCCGCGGATGCGGTTGATTTTCTCCTCGGTAATTTCATCGCCCGCCAGTTGTATCCAGACCTTCGCAGCCAGTTTATCCGCCGCTTCGTCAACCCCAATCAGCTTATCAACCAGAACGTTGGGGTTTTCTCTACGGGTATCCACTTTGCCGCAAACAAAGAGGATTTTATCCACCTCAATCATGGAGCCGTACTGTTCATACGCCTTGGGGAACAGCACCACTTCGCATTTGCCCTGAAGGTCTTCCAGTACGATAACCGCCATTTTTTGTCCCGCCGTTCGTCCGTTACGGGTGACGAGGGTTCGCACCTTGCTTATCATTCCGCCGATTACGACCTCGGCCCCTTCTCTGATGGAAGCTAATTGTGACGTATTGCAAGTCGAATAGGCGTCGATTTGGTCGGCATATTTGCTCAGCGGATTACTGGTCACGTAAAACCCCAGCACCTCCTTTTCGTATGTCAACATCTGCATCTCCGCCCACGGCGGTACATCCGGCAGTGTTTCCGCATCGGTCTTGTCGCCGTCAAAGCCGGCTTGTCCGAAAAAACTCATCTGACCCCTTTGTTTATCGACTTGCCTCGAAGCCCCGCTCTGCATCGCCTTTTCCAGCGCCGCCATCATCTGGGCACGGCTGCCGCCTAAATTATCAAACGCTCCCGCTTTAATCAGCGACTCCAGTACCTGCTTGTTGACCGCTCGCGAATCAACGCTTTCGCAAAAATGAAACAGACTCTTAAACCGTCCCGCTTTCTGCCGGGCCGCAATAATTTGTTCAACCGCCTTGGCCCCCACTCCCTTGACCGCCGCCAGACCGAAACGAATCACTCCCCCCGTTTTGCCGCCGTGTTCCTTGTTATAGACGACGGTAAAATCGACAAAACTTTCATTAATATCCGGCGGCAGTACCTCGATGCCCATTTCCCGGCATTCGCCGATATATTCGACGACCTTATCGGTATTGCCCATCTCGTATGTCAGCAGCGCCGCCATAAACTCCACCGGGTAATACGCCTTCAGCCACGCCGTCTGATATGCGATAAACGAATACCGCGTCGCATGACTTTTGTTAAAACCGTACCCCGCAAACCGCTCAATCAAATCAAAAATTTCCTCGCTTTGGATAGCGGTCAACCCCTTCTTGACGCAGCCCTCAATGAATCGTTTTTTCTCCGCCGCAATCACGTCGAGACTTTTCTTGCCGATGGCCTTAATCAGCGTATAGGCCTCCCGCAGCGGTATATCGCCCAGCCGGTTGCAGATGCGCATCACTTGTTCCTGATACACCATAATGCCGAAGGTCTCTTCCAGCGCCTCCCGCATAATCGGATGCGGCGCCGTCCACTTGGCCCCGTGTTTGCGCTCAATATAATCGGGAATCAGACCCATCGGCCCCGGACGATACAGCGCGTTGGCCGCGATGAGGTCTTCAATCCGGTCCGGTTCAAGTTTCATCAGCATATCCTGCATTCCGCCGGATTCAAACTGGAACACCCCTTTGGTTCGACCCTGTGCGAAAATGTCCCCAAAAACCTTCTGGTCGGTGATGTCTATCGACTCAATATCGACTTTCCTGCCGTGAATCTGTTCAATCAGGTCCACCGCTCGCTGAATAATGCTCAGCGTTTTCAGCCCCAGAAAATCCATCTTCAAAAGACCGACCTTTTCAACCATCGGCCCTTCAAACTGCGTAATGATGTCGTCCGAATCGGTCTGCTTATACAGCGGCAGAAAGTTCGTCAGCGGCTCATCGGCAATCACGACGCCGCAGGCGTGCACCGATGCGTGCCGGGCAAGACCTTCCAGCTTTTTGCCGATGTCGATGACCTGCCGATATCGTTCATTTTCCTCGTATGCTTTTTTCAGGTCCGGCTCAACATTCAGCGCCTTGTCCAGCGTCATTTTCAATTCACTGGGCACCAGCTTGGCCAATTTGTCCGCCTCGGCCAGAGGCACATCCAGCACCCGGCAGACGTCCCGAATCACCGCCCGCGCCTTCATCGTTCCAAACGTGATAATCTGCGCGATATGACCGTACTTGCCGCGGACGTATTCCAGTACCCGGGCGCGCCCGTCCTGACAAATGTCAATATCCACATCGGGCATCTCGTTACGCTCCGGGTCCATAAACCGCTCAAACAGCAGGTCATATCGAATCGGGTCAACGTCGCAGATGCCTAAGCAGTATCCCACCACCGTACCGACGGCGCTGCCTCTGGCACCGGCGGGGATGTTGTTTTCGCGGGCGAAATTGCAGAAATCCCACACAATCAGAAAATAGCTGGCAAACCCTTTGCCGAAAATTACCTCCAGTTCGCGTTCGATGCGCTCCTGGATTTCCGGCGTGATTTTCTTGTAGCGTTTTTTGACCCCTTCATAAACCAGTTTACTCAGAAATTCTTCGGCTCCGCTGCCGTCGGCGGGATGATACGTCGGGGCGTGCCGGCTCTTCAAATCCAGTTCTACATCGCACCGCCGGGCAATCTCGACGGTCATATCGCACGCCTGCGGCGCGTAGGAGAACAATTGACGCATCTGTTGAGGACTTTTCAAAAACACATCCGGCGGATAAATCATCCGGTCCGCGTCGGTGATTTTCTTGCCCGTACTGATACAGCACAGCACAGCGTGGGCCTTGTGGTCGTCAGCATCAAGAAAGTGCACGTCATTGGTCGCGACGACCCCAACACCCATCTTCTGGGCCAAATCCGCCAGCATTTGCCCCAGTTGCGGATGTTCGCCGTCTTCGTGCTCCTGAATCTCAATGAAAAACCGGTTCATGCCAAAAATTTTAAGATAATCCTCTACCGCCTGTCGTGCCGCCGCTTCGCTCCCCTGCAACAACATCACCGGCACTTCGCCTTTGACGCAGGCCGTCATACAAATCAACCCTTCGTTGTATTGAGCCAGAATTTCCTTATCAATCCGCGGCCGATAGTAAAACCCTTCGGTATAACCGATGCTGCTCAGCTTAAGCAGATTCTTGTAGCCGGCATTGTTTTCCGCCAGCAGAATCAGGTGAAACGCGTTTTCCTTAATCCCGCCGCCTTTTTGCTTTTCAAAGCGCGAAGCCGGCGCGATGTATGCTTCAATCCCCAGAATCGGCTTAATCCCCACGGCCTTGGCTGACGTATAAAAATCAATCGCGCCGAACATATTCCCGTGGTCGGTCATTGCGACCGTATCCATCCCCAGCTCTTTGCATCGCGCAAACAGCCGCTCGCAGGAAATCGCCCCGTCTAAAAGCGAATACTGCGTATGCAGATGCAGATGGACAAACCCTTGCTCCGTCATAGTGTCCTGTTTTTATATGTCTGCCGGGTGCCTTTTATGTCTCGACTCAACACCCGAATTTCTAACTTCTCACTTCTTTCCTTGGTTTTTTCTACGAACTACGAACCAGGAACTAAAAACTTTTTTCTGTCGGGTGCCCTGCTTGTCTCCGACAAGCAGGTTTTTTATACAAATTCCCGCTTGCAACGGGTGGCAGCACGTTCGCCGAAGGCGAACCGATAGACATTATTCTGATTCCAGGCTACTGGCTACTGCCTACTGATTTTTTCCTATTCACCATTCACTATCAACTATTCACTCTTTTATCTTTTCATCATAGACGCTTCATCCCCCAAAGTCAACGACGCAATCACACCCTGTCTCTGGATACCGCAAATCAGGTTAATAATCGGCAGGATGAGATTGATGGTCAGCGCCGGTCGTTTCTCGACATATAGTTTTTCTAAATCCGCAGCATCCCATTGATCGCCCACGTAGAATTGAAATCCCTTCTGCATCCGCGTAAACTCATCCCGCAGACCTTCATCGGCATGCTTCCAGTAATCTTTGACCAGATTTAATCTATTGACTTCACTCATGGCAAATAGTATGATATTCTTTACAGGGTTTGAAAATTACATGACTTAAGGAGATATCATATGGTTGACTGGTTCAAAAGACATGGTATTCCGGGTGGAATATTTTATTGTGCAATAATTCTCTGGGGGTGTGTTTTTTGGGAAAATGGTTTACCTAAAGCTGATTCAATCAACAAGATTGGAATTGTGGCTTTTTTGCCCCTTGGATATGGTTTAGCTATCATAGGCCGTATGTTTTATCATCTTCGAAAAAATGGTGTTCATAAAATGGGTGTAGATTTATTTTCAAGATTCAATGGCGTTATTCCACAAGGTTTCTTACTTAATTCTTCAGTAGATTTATCTGAAAATGAGCTTACAATATGGTCTCCATTCTTAGGCGGAATATGTTCTTCAATTGAAAGAGATAGTATATTTAATAAGCCTTTAAATTTAGAAGCAGAAGCATCAGGATGGGTCCGTCGAAGAATGGATATTTTAGAAATGAACGATCTAATAAGGATCAATTTTGTTATAGCTCCATTTGTATCTATTTTTTCAGTATTACTGATCCCTAAGATTTTAGGTGGAATAAAGGGGGATATTTTTACAAATATTAACTTTTATATTCTTTTTTTGATTTCTTTAGTGGGATTTTCTTTTTGCACTATGATAAAGTCGATTCTTGAAAAAAACATAAGTATTTTGTTCGCAGCGGTCTTAAAATATAGACATGATATTATTCGGAGGATTTCTTCACAAGCGGCTACACCAACCACTCAACCAGCAGTTCCTGCGCAAGTGGCTACACCAACCACTCAGTCAGCAGCTCCTCCTTTTGTTATTGATCATTATCTTGTATTTAATAATAGATGTGATTCTTGTTTTTTGAAACGCGGTTTTGTTTTTGTCTTTAATATAATTGTTTGTCTAATTATCTTAGGATTGCTTTGTTATGGTGTCTTTGTCAAAAATTATGATTTTATTACTAAAGAACATTCCTGGATTTCCCTTGTTATATTTATTATTATTTTTGTAGTCTATTTGTTTATTTTTATTCGTTCTATGTTTAAATGAGATAGTTATAAAAATTTACCACTTCTAATATTTATTGAAAGAATATTTTGTTTTCATGATCACATCCCCATCGCACTAAATTTGCCATGGAAGCAGTCTTCTTCTGCTGGATTGTATGCATCCCGACCGCCAACCAATTGCCCCTCGACAAATTGCAAAGCATACAGCCCATTGACATACGCATCCGCCCGGTCGAGAATAAAAGGGGGCAGGAGGCCTTTTATGAAACAAAAAACGCCCGAAGGTGTTTCGCCTCCGGGCGTTGTATTCACTTGCGGTTTTTTATTCAGGTCGTTATTTATTGCTGCTCTTTTCGGCAGCGGCCTCTTTCTCAACCTTTTTCCCTTCCTTCACGGGAGGGTTGGCCGGAGTCGCCGGAGGCGTCATCTCCTGCTGCCGCTGACGAACCTGTTCCATTCTTTCCGTCCGTCTCTTTTCCATATCTTCAGTGCTTTTCTTGAAGTCGGCGTTTTTCTTGTCAATCATCTTCTGCAGAGCTTCCACCGTCTTAGTTGCCTTTTCGCTCTCGGCTATCTTTTTGATTTCTTCCAGCTCTGCAATAGCCTTCTTATGTTCCTCTTCCCGCCGCTTCTGCATTTCCTCGTATGCCTGCTGCATCCCGGCAGGTCCCTGAACAGTGGGCCCGCGGCCACGCATTCCCATTCCCGGCTCTCTGGGGGGTCTTGGCCCCTGCACCTGAGGCTGCGGCGGCGTCTGTTCTTTCTTGGCCTGGCTTTCATCCGCCGCCCAAACGGCAGCCGCATACGTCAGCATCACAACAACCATTAGTCCAACAAATACTTTCTTCATTGCTTTTTTCTCCTTACCAAATTTTTCCGTTTCACAATCCCATTTAGTATCTGTTGCGGATACGGGTTTTTGTCATTCCCGCGCAGGCGGGAATCCAGTTATTCGTACCAAATACCTGCTTTTGTGGGTATGACATTTTCGTTTTTATTTTTCCGCAACAGGAACTATTTTAATGAGTAAACGTTTTCAGATTACCCGATATTGCAAAAATTTCAATCTCATATTTCAAATTTTCCGACACCCCCACTCTTTAACAATGGTCTTTGCCCCCGGTTTATTCCAGGTTATACGCCGGGAGTTGCAATTCTGTTCGGTCTGCAAATTCCCCGCGTTTTTACGGGGAAGAGTGAGGGGGTCGAGCGGAGATTTCAATCGTGTCGCTGAAGAAATGCCGCCAAGAGCATACCAATCCTTTTTTCACACTGGTAATCCTTTACGCACCCTGCCTCGGAATCATTCCGCTTTGGCATTCCCAAAGCACACCGTTCCTTTTCCGGTCACAGGGGTTCGTCTATAGTACTGCTCGCCGGTTGTACAATCACGCTGTTGTCGTCAAGTTTCTCTTCTGTCGCAACACCCTCAAACTTCAGGTGTTCCTCATCCTGCACGCTGATGCGGATGACTTTCATCCCCTTGAATTTACCGCGAAGCAGGTCTTCTGACAGCGGGTCTTCAATATACCGCTCAATGGCTCTGCGAAGCGGACGGGCGCCAAATTCCGGATTGTATCCCTTGTTAATCAAAAACTCCTTGGCGCTGGTTTCCAGTTCCAGGTGCAGGTTATGCTCCAGCAGGCGTTTAAATACCTTGTTCAATTCATAATCCACAATAGTTTGCAGGTCCTGGCGGGTCAGCGGCCTAAAGACAATCACCCCATCCAGACGGTTCAGAAATTCCGGACGGAAATGCCGTTCAATCTCCTTGTCCAGCATCTCTTTCATTTTTTCGTAATTGGCCTGTTCGGTCCGTTTGCCGAACCCGAAGCCGCCCTGGTTTCTAATCAGTTCGGCGCCGATATTGCTGGTCATAATCAAGATGACATTTCTGAAATCCACGTGCCGTCCGAACGCGTCGGTCAGTCGGCCTTCCTCCATAATCTGCAGCAGCATATTATAAATATCGGCATGGGCCTTTTCAACTTCGTCCAGCAGCAGCACGGCGTAGGGCCGGCGGCGGATTCGTTCAGTCAACTGGCCGCCTTCTTCGTAGCCGACATAGCCGGGTGGAGCGCCGATAAGCCGGCTCACATTGTGCTTTTCCATATATTCGCTCATATCGATCTGGATCATCGCATCGGCGTCACCGAACATAAATTCAGCCAGCGCTCGGGCCAACAACGTCTTTCCCACACCGCTGGGGCCTACGAAGATAAAGCTGCCCATTGGACGGTTGGGGTCTTTCAGGCCGCTCCGGCTGCGCCGAACCGCTTTGGCTACCGTCGTGATCGCCTCGTCCTGAGATATCACCGTCTTGTGCAGTTCCGCTTCCAGTTCCAGCAATTTCTGAGCTTCTTCCTTCTCTAATCGGGTCAACGGTACCCCCGTCATTTTACTGACCACTTCCGCTACTACTTCCGCATCGACGTCGCCGACGACTTTGTCGTTTTTTTCCTGCCACTGTCGCTGGATTTCGGCCTTTTCGTCCAGAATCCGCTGGATATCATCGCGCAACGCCGCGGCCCGCTCATAGTCAGCGCTTCGAACCGCCTCGTCTTTTTCAGTCTGTAATTTCTCAATCTTCGCCTCAAACTCCGCCAAATTCGGCGGCGGTGTCATATTTTTCAGGCGAACTCTCGCCCCGGCCTCGTCAATCACGTCGATGGCCTTATCCGGCAGACACCGCCCGGAGATATACCGGCTCGACAGCTCCACCGCTTGGTACAGTGCCTCGTTGGTAAAACGCACGCGGTGGTGTTTTTCATATCGGTCTCGAAGCCCTTTGAGGATTTGCACTGTCTCATCTTTGCTTGGCGGTTCCACAACAATGGTTTGGAACCGGCGTTCCAGCGCCGCGTCTTTTTCGACATATTTGCGGTATTCGTCAAATGTGGTGGCGCCGATACACTGTACTTCGCCGCGAGCCAGCGCGGGCTTCAGCACATTCGACGCATCAATAGCGCCTTCCGCTCCGCCCGCTCCGACGAGGGTGTGCAATTCATCCACAAACAGAATGACGTTGCCCGCTCGGCGCACTTCGTTAATGACGGCCTTGATGCGCTCCTCGAACTGCCCGCGGTATTTCGTCCCCGCCACCATCATCGCCAGGTCCAGAACCACAATTCGCTTTTCCTTCAGGATTTCCGGCGCCTGATGCTGGTCAATCTTCTGAGCCAGCCCTTCCACAATCGCCGTTTTCCCAACGCCCGCTTCCCCCAGCAGAACCGGGTTATTTTTCCTCCTGCGACAGAGAATTTGTATCAGACGTTCGATTTCGGTGATTCTGCCGATGACCGGGTCCAGCTCGCCCTTGGACGCAAGTTCAGTCAGGTCCCGTCCAAAGCTGTCCAGCGCCGGCGTCTTGCTTTTGGGCTTGACTCCCGCTGCGGCGGCGCCATTCGGAGGATTCATCTTCATCCCCAGTGACGGATAGGTCCCGGTATTATCCTCCACACCCGCTCCCAGCAGATTCAGCACCTCCTGGCGGACGTCTTCGAGTTTCAATCCGAGATTCATCAGCACCTGCGCAGCAATCCCATCCGCCTCCCGCAAAAGTCCCAGCAGAATATGCTCTGTCCCCACGTAGTTATGATTCAGCGACCGTGCCTCCTCGATGGCAAATTCAATCACCTTCTTGGCCCGGGGTGTCTGCGGCAGTTTGCCCATCGTAACCATATCCGGCCCGCTTTTCACCAGCTTCTCTATCTCCAGACGCAGTTTCTTGATATCCACGTCCAGATTCTTCAGCACTTGTGCCCCGACGCCGCTGCCCTCTTTGACTAATCCCAGCAGAATGTGCTCAGTGCCGATGCAGTCGTGGTTAAAACGCTGCGCCTCCTGATTGGCCAGCGCCATTACTTTTCTTGCCCGGTCTGTAAAACGTTCAAACATATCTTCTATCTCTTTTTAAACCGAAACGGACGAAACTCAATGTTGCAATATACCACTTTTCCCCCGCTTTGTCCAAATCATCGCAATAAAAGCGGCTGTATTTTTGATTTTTAATCCTGGTTTCAAGTTCTGACTTTTTAAAGTCCTGTAAGTTATACCTTTTTAGTCGCTTATTGTTCATTTCCCTGCTTTTTGTCTCTTGTCTCTGAACTATTCACTATTCACTATTCACTATTCACTATTTAGTTCCTGTTGCGGATATGGGTTTTTGTCATTCCCGCGCAGGCGGGAA
>CAZWMN010000030.1:0-33982 GCA_964635075.1 uncultured Pirellulales bacterium
GCAGGCTGGCAATTCGCCTGCATGAAGTTGGAATCGCTAGTAATCGCGTATCAGCTATGACGCGGTGAATGTGTTCCTGAGCCTTGTACACACCGCCCGTCAAGTGATGGGAGCCGGAAGTACCCGAAGTCGGGTTGTCAACCGCAAGGAGACGCCTGCCGACGGTAAGTTCGGTGACTGGCACTAAGTCGTAACAAGGTAGCCGTAGGGGAACCTGCGGCAGTCATTCTAAATGGAATCCGCCACAGGCGGATGACTGATTTTAATTTTTTGTCATTATTGGATTCGCTGACTTATTATCCGCACACCATTACCGCCGCAACCTCATGCCAATAAACCCTTAATTTGTGGAAGTCCTCGGTTCTTAACGCCCGAATGCACGGCGGTCGATACTGATTTTTTTTCAACTTTGGATTCGACCGCTCCTTAGCCGCTTCCCGCGTCTGCCTGCCCCCTGTGTTTGCTCATCCGCCATAGATTGAATAATGTTTTGGAATGCCGGATTGCAAACACCGAAAGCGAAAAATTAGATTAGCGGATGGCTTTCGGAGCAGGCCGGAGTCCGCTACGCTTAAGTCGGCGAGCGCTTGCGTCCCGTACATTCGGGCTAAACTGTCGGAGACTGAATAACCGGGTTTAATGGTATTGCGCTTGCTGTGTCGGTAAAGCGTGCGGACAAACATCTGCGAGGCTGTTTTTCCACCTCCCTACCCCCCTGATAGGGGGTTTATTGCAGTCGGCCATTTCTTGAACTTCGCCCAAGTTCTGCTGCTATTCGCAGGGTGTCCGATTATGCAGGCATCACGCCAGAGAAAAACGTTCTGTCATGCCGTCTGCTTTCAATAATCGGCCACCGCCGACCGCATTCGTCCTGCGGACAGCCCATAGTTGGATAGGCCGCTATCGCGTCCAAATTCTAATTCCTCAATAAAATCCCCGACCCCCATTCATGGCTTTCGTGGGGTCGGGGATTTATTGGCCCGCCCGTTGGGCCGGACCCGTCCCTTTTTGACAATCTCAATCGAAAGGGTTTTTTATGTCAGAGTCGAAGTCCGCCGAATCCAAAGTTTCCACCGTCGAAGTTGTCTCATTCTGTGTCAAACACAAGCTCGATGCCGAAATGGTCGGCAAGTGGGTTTGGGTTACTTTTGCCAAAAAGCCAGCCCGTTCTATGTGCAAAGCCCTGCGGGAGGTCGGTTTTGTTTTTTCGCGCCGACATCGCAAATGGGCCCACAACTGCGGCCATCCGACCAAATCCGCCGCTGATTCCAGCCCGTTTGACAAATATCCCTGCCGGCGGATTACCGCCAATGGCTAAGCGTTACCCGTTGGATTTTCCTGCCTCCCGGAAGATGTTTTGCCTCTGGCTCAAATTGCCGGGAGGCAGGAAACGCTTGTTTTTTGCTGTCTTGAAGGTTTTCGCTCTTCTCCTGCTGGTTCCGCTGGCTGTGTGGTTCTGGCCGCAGACCCTCGAAATCCTCAAACGGCAAAGACAGCGAAAGTTTTACGACCGCTTATACGGCCGCAAACGAAGACGGCGTTTCCCTTTGTCTTACGACAAAGAAAAAGCCCGTATGCGAAGGCTCTGGGATGAGTATTTCGAAATCCAAAAGCAGCGGTTTTACCAGCGACAAGAGGAGCTCCGCGAGGAATTTTCAAAACAAATCGAACAAATGCGAAAAAATAAAAAATAACAATCGCCACAGAGAGCCACCGAGACCCACAGAGTTTGTCATTCCCGCGAAGGCGGGAATCCAGATTTTATACCCTCTGTGACCTCTGTGTTCTCTGAGGCAAAAATTAATCGAAAGGAATTTCAAATGACACATTTACAGGAAATCCACGCTCGCCTTGAACAGGCTGCTTATCGTATGACCGACAATTTCTGTTATTCCTGCTACAAGGTCGTCAAAGCCGACCATTGCCCGACCTGCGGCAGCGATGATTTTATGCGGCACCTGTCCGGCGTCGGCGTCGAATACGGGACGGATTGGGTCATTGAGCATTTTATCAAGAACAATTGCAGCCCCGTCGATGGTGACGAAATGTACGAGGAATTGCTTGACGAATGCTGGCCCGAAGTGACTATCGGTTGCGGCACTTACAGCCCGTCGCAGATTCTGAAAAATTGCGACCCTGTCGCCTTTGAAATCGGAGCCAAGGAAAATCTCGACAATCTTGCCGAAGACGGCGTTTTGTACGAGCTTGACGGCGACTATTACCGCATCGAAGATATCGACTCCGCCCTTGGCGAACTGGCCGAGGCCGAATAATAATCATCCCGCCCGCGGCTCTCCCCCTTTTTTTAAGGGGGAGTACCCGCAGGGGGAGGGGGTACACTCACCACCATTCCTTGAACTCATAACATCTTGTATCCAATGTCGCCAATGCTTCTTCTCTGTCCTGCCCTTTAAGTCCCACCAGCACAGTCACCGGCCCATCCATCCGGCTGACCCGCTTGCCGCCCTTATCCAGCAGATAACACAGGGCATTAAATTCCGGCACAACCAGCCCCTTCATATCGAAGGTCTTCTCATACCACAGCCAGTCCTCATACAGCGGCCTGATAATGTCTTTATCGTGAGGCTTTAACCACGTGAAGGTATTGGCCATCGCCCGCCGCAGCCAATCCGGGTCGTCCAGATGGTCATTCCAGCTTGCCGCCCACTCCAGCTTGTACTCTTCGGACAAAATCATCATCGCCGCCACCAACTCCATCAGCCCCAGCCGCATCAGCCATCGACCATCGATCTGTGTCAGTGTCGATGTGTCATTGTTACTGTCAGTCATTTTCATTCTTCTATTTACTCTTATTTATATACTTTTATTTTTTATTTATTAACTATAAGAATAGGTATTGGAACATTGGAACAATCTTTCGTAACTCGTTTATTTTGCTGCGTTTGTTCTATTCCAAAGTTCGTTCCATAGTTCCGGTGTTCCACGTTTTCAAATGCCCGCCGTCCTGTACTCCGGCAGCAGGTCGATGTTTTCGAACACCCACACCGGATTTGTTCCAGATTTTCCCTGACGAACCTTGGAACGCGTACACCCTGGAAACGCCCGCTGAAATTCCTCATAAAATCGCGTCCTGCCCTTCTGTGTTCTGCCCGCTTCTTGGTACCAGCGTTTGTACGCATTGTAAAGTTCTTGGCGGCGTATCTGCCGGTTGGGACCGACTTCGCACCACTCCCTTACAAACTCGATTACAGGCGATCCTAATTCCTCTGCCATCGCCTTGGCGTCCAAACCCGCTTCTGATTCAAGAAAGTGTCCCCGCTTGAGCAGCCGCACCAGCCCGTCTATTGCCCAATTGAATATGCCCGGAATTTCAGCCAGTAGTTTTTCCTCTAAGCGGACATCTTCCTTGCCAAAGAAGCTCTGTGTTGTGATCAGGTAGATAAATCTGCCCGCCAATGCCCCGGTCGGATCGGTCAACTTTTGTAGCTCATTGGACATGATGATGAATCGCACCTTTAGCCGGTCCACCTCGATATATGCCTTGCACTTGGGGTTAATCTGCTGGGAGTCTTCGCCGGAGATGCTCTTGAGCCGTTCAACCGCTCGGACAGTGTCGGCGTTACCGCCGCTGATGGAGGCATCGCTGACTAAAGCGACGGTTTTATGGTACAAGCCCTGCAGTCCGTGTTCATTGGTCAGCCCTATCAAGGTAGGAGAGGCGACATTGTCTTTACCCACCATTACCCGGATAATCCGCCCGATAGTACCTTTGCCGCTGCGTTTGGGCCCGACAATACCGAGGATTTTCTGGAAGCGGGTAATCTGTGTCAGCAGCAGGCCCATGAATTCCTGTAAAATGCTGATCGAAAGTTCATCCGGAACCGTTTCAGGGACTTCCACAAAGTCGCCTGCTTCTGAATTCCATTCGGTTTTTTCGCTGGACAGCCGTTTGGTCTGAAAAATTTGTCCCAGAAACGCAATCCACTTCGGGCAGTCCGCCTTCGGGTCATAGACAATCGGCAGGTAATTAAATGCAAAAAATTCCTCTGTCAGGTCCAGCGTCTTGGGTTCATTGCCGGATATATCTAAAAGGCAATTTTGCACAGGGATAATTTGTTCCGGATCGGGCCTGTCTTTGATGGAACCAATCCACATCGGCGAATGTATCTCCGGCGATAGCCACACGCCCTCCAACGCCGACAATGCTTCCATTATGCCGTTGATTAATTGCGGCGTTACCTTGAGCCGTTCATTTTGTATGGTAAATCCGCCCTCGACCCGGACTCTTTTACGGTATTTGCATTCGTTGGCATACGTGCGGAGTTGTTTTTTAAGTTCCCGTTCGTCAAGAAGTTGATACTTTTTATCCTGCACGACAATCCATGTCTCAGTTTGGTGCCTGTGTTTGGCCGGGCTTGCCGCCTCAAATGCTTTGGCGACTGTGACGTGATGGTCGTCATCCAGGACTATTCCCTCTTCGGCCTGCGGCTGGTATTGTACGATTGAAGCGGCGATTTTCTTAAGTTCTTCATAAGCCAATGGCGGCCTGCATTGCCGCTGATTGATGTTGATTAACGCCGCAAATATGGCCTCCTGATCGCATCCTTGTCGTCGTATCGCCCCGGCGATAGAGGTTAATTTCCCATTGCGTTGTCCTTCAGGTATGATTTCATCATCCTGCTTTGTCGCAGGTAAATCCTCATTTCTCAATTTTGCATTCTCAATTCTCAATTCCTTCGGCCATGGCACTGGTCGGACAGCCCTCGGATCAACCGCCCACCGATATTCATTTCCGCTTGCATGAATAGACGGCGGGGCGACGACATAGCCGTTTTCGCCGCGAACATCGATGCCGGCGGCGAGCTTTCCTTGTGAATTTCTGATTTCTGTGTTTTCGGGTAGAGCAAAATAAAAGTGTTTTCCTCCTGAACCGGTGACAACTTCCAATGTCGGCGGGATAGTAAATTGTTTGATAGATTCATCGCCGCCGTTTTTCGGGTCTATATCGAGAACCACCAGCCCGGAAGCTGAGCCGGTGGCAATGCCGATATTGAATGCGATACCGTTACTAAACCATCGCCGGATGTCCGCTTCATCGCCGCTTGCATCTTTAACCCCGTTGGCTGTAGTAGGGTGTTTTCCCGGTGAGGAACAATCGCTTTTACCGCAGGTGCATTGCCTATTGCGGATGGTATGCAGCGGCAAGACTTTCCATCCGAATTTGATATATTCCAATGCACATTCTAAAACCCGATCTTGGTAATCATTCATTTTTCATTTTCCAACTCGTAATCTGTCTTGTTATTCCGAATCTTTTTACAGGCCGAGGAACCGGATAAAATCGTCTTGCCGCCCGTCTGGCCGTCCTCAATTTATCTTTTTTCATTTTCAACCCATTCGTATTAGTCCGTCATTCCGAATCCCCTTGTGGGTGAGGAATCTGATTTTTTAAGCCTCCGCCTTTGGCGGGTTCAATAGGGTAATTTCGTTTGAAAGTTTCACCCCTGCCGCCTCAATCCGCTCGATGCTGTCTTCATTCGGGTCCAGCCCGGCACAGACAATCGCCGCCATTTCCGCCCGGATGCGGGCCTTTTGCTTTTCAAATGCGGCTTTCCGCAGTTGGTCTTTCTGGTCTTGCTTTACCGGCTTGTCTTTATCCTTCTGTATTACGGCTTTGGACAACTTGCGGCGGTAATACTTGCGATGATAGGCTGCCCCAAACTTTCTGTGCCGGTTCTTGTCACGGCATATGGAGCAGGTGTTACGGTCTCCGATGAATTGTCTCCCGCATTCCCAACAAATGCGGTCCATACGGCACGCCCCGCTGAGGTAGCGTTTATGTACGTATCTGTCATCAATTCTGCGCGGCATGTTTTACCTTTCGATTCACTTTAGATAAGGTGTGATTTACAATGTGATAAGCGGCCTTCCCTCTTCTGCGGATTTTTGAATGAGTCGGTCCAGACTGGACTCCAAATATTTTTTATATTCGCCGACAACGATCATCTTAAGCCCAGCGGCGATTAGTTTTCCCCGGAAGCGGTAAAATGTGGCCCGACTGATTCTCAGTTTCCGGGCCACATCCATCGGTGTCATTAATTGTTCAGCCATACTATTTTTCCTTTCTATTCTTTATTTTGTGCCGGGTTATTATTATGTTGTTTTACTATATATTATTTCGGCTCAATATCAATGTAAGTTCTTGTATATAATAGACTTGTGATAATTTCAAAGGGGATATTTCAGGGGATATTTTTGAATTGACAGAAATAAAAAAAGCCCTTGGTTCAGGGCTTTGGTTGTGGTCTGTTAAACTTGTAGAAAATATCCCTTACGGGACATTTTAGGGGATATTATTTTTTTTCTTTTAGGGTAAATTTTTCCGAATATATTCGTTCGTTATCAATGTGTATATCGCTTGCGACATCCGGGTATTTAATCTTGAGTATTTTTTTAAAAGCCTTTGGCTGGTCCTTACCGTGATTATTTTTGCTATAGGTTACACCACTCGGGCAAGCAATCAAATCTCTCAGCAACTGTTTGCTCTTTGTGTTGCTAAAATCTTGCAGGTTAATCTCAACCGTCTTCTTATTTTCTGGTTCTGCGATTGGTTTTGTGTCTATCGTTGTTTTTTCCGCCACAACTTCCCATCGCATCCGGCGGTCAAGGTCAACGTCAAATCGTCCTATGTCCGGATTGTCCTGGCATACAGCGGTTCCTGTAAGTTTTCCTGTAGCGGGGTTAGTTCGGATAAGAGGGATAATCGGGCATCCTTCCGGACACTGGTTGCAAATTATTTCCTCTGAATTCTCGATTTGCCTGATTTTCCCCGCCTTTTCAAAATCTTCACGATAACCCGGCGGCCATCGCATGACCTCGTCATAGGTCAGGATTTCGCCGCCGGGTATTATGCAGCGGTTCTGCAGGCTTTGATAGAACGCATCGTCCATCGTGGTATTCTACGCCGCTTTATCTGGTTTTGCAATTTCAGCTTTTTTGAGTATCCCCCATTCCTCCAGATATTTTTTGGCAACCTGATGCATCGGATCGTCCTTGAGGGTGCACCGGTCCGGAGTGGTGATTTCAAAAGTGATAGTTTTGCCTTTTTTCCCGTCAACATCGTCGAATTGAAATTGGATTTTGGCTTTTATGGCTTCGGCATCCGCCAGCGGTATGTTTTTCTGATTCAGTGCGGTTTCAATCAGGGAATAAATCGGCTGTCTTGCCCCATTGGAATCTTCTTCGAAAGTAATTCTGCGTCTTTTACCGCCCGGCAGTTTTATTTGCAGCATTCGGAGATAAACTTTCTTGATTCCATCTTCTGGTTTAGTCCGGAATGTAAAGTTTGTCTTTAAGATTTCCAGGTTGAAGGTGTCGCTGTTCTGACTGGGCATCTTATCCAGCCCCAGAATCGTCTGGCAAAATGCCTCTTGCAGTTTCTTCACATCATCCGCTTTTCCGCGTGCGTTTGTCTCTAATATCCCCGATTCAGGCCGATAGACAAATATCACTTCAAAGGCAGGTTTGATGATCCGATTTTCCAGTTTGCCTTTGGTATCGTATTCCAATTCGGTTCTGGCATAATCCTCTGGGTAGGCAAAATAACAGTGCCGTTCGGGGATTTGGCGCAGATAATTATCCACTTTACAGTGTTTTCCGCGACCTTGTTTTTGGTAAAACGCGCTGATATGGTCCGCCAGCTTGTCCAGGTCTTTGGGTTCTATTTTCGGATTAATTCCCGTAAAGACGGTACAGTGTTTCCATGTACCGACATTGTCCATGCGAAACAGGCTTTCGGCGATATTAAACACCTTGGGATGATTTAAAAACATCCAGAATGCCCGCTCGTAATGATCTTTCATCTTCCGAAATAAGTCTGCCAGTTTGAGATTATGAAAAGACGATTCGCCTTCTTCACGGAGGCACTGTACGCCCTTGTCACAGGCCATTGCGTTAATCTGCCGGAATTGTTCCTCAATCAGGATGGGAGCATCACCGTCAAGGACATTGATGGCTTGAAAGATTGGCTCAACATCGGTCTCTGCCAGCTTGTCCCAGTCAATTTTGACAGGGTAGTTGTTTTGCTCGAAGTACTGTTTCAGGAGGACATTGGGGGTTTTTCGCAGGAAGTTTCTCGGAGAGTAGTTTCTGTTCATACAATTTTCCTTAACAAGAGTTTCCCCGGTTCACCGGGAGTCTGTTTAAGCCCTGGGAAAACGTTTTCTCGGGCACCGTTTCGGTACTAATCAACCCGAACAAGCCACATTATAGTGGCAATTTCCATACCAAAACAAGAGTATTTTATCGGACTTCACCTAACTCTATTATAATCAGACATTTAAGTGTTAAAATAGCGAATTATAGGTTTTTAGGAATCTGAGATATAGCCTTATTTTGGCAAAAACAGGGGCTTTCCCCGCCGTTTTGGCAGGCGACAATCCGTCAGTCATTTCTTAACTTCTTATCTTCGCCAATGTTAGTCCACAATTCAGGTTGCAAAACGCCAGCCGGAAGGGTAATATAGAATCCTACGGGAGTCAGTTATTTCCCGACTCCCCCGAAATGAAGGTTTTAAGGAGGTATTGAAGTGTCAAAAATACCAGTCATCATCGACAACCGGGAGAAAAACACCGTACTGGAAGCTCTGAATGCTCTCCTGCCGGGGCTGGAGAAACTGGATATTGCTACTGGAGTGTTTGAAGTAGGTTCATTCCTGTTATTAGAAGAACTCTGGCAAAAACTGGATGGCAAAATCCTTCGAATCAATACAACACTCGGCATCGTCGGAAACAGTTCTTGAAAGTGACAAAATAAATCGTAAAATTTCAACGACATTACTTACTGTTTATTCTATTTAAGTTAAAGATACGTTAATGCCAGATATTCAGAAACCTAAAATACTTATTGCGGATGACCAAGCGGATGTATTGAAAGCGTTGCGATTGCTGCTGAATGCCAATGGATACGAGATAGAAACCGCTTCAGGCGTTGCCGAGGTTATACATGCAGTTGGCAATCATGATTTTGACGTGGTTTTAATGGACCTGAACTATGTGCGGGGTGAGACATCCGGTAAGCAGGGATTAGATTTGCTTACCAGGATAAGGCAGGCGGATGACTTACTGCCGGTCGTAGTAATGACGGCCTGGAGCAGCGTGGAATTAGCAGTAGAAGCCATGCGACGGGGAGCCCGGGATTTTGTCCCCAAACCGTGGGAAAATGAGCGTTTGCTGACAATTCTAAAGACACAAATAGACCTTGCCCGAGCTTTACGCGAAAGCAAAAGACTTTCACAGGAAATTGATTGTCTGAAAGATGGGAATCGGCGGAGGTTTATTGCTGAATCGCCAGCCATGCGGCCGGTACTGGAAACTATTTCCAATGTTGCTCCATCCGATGCCAATGTTCTGATCACAGGAGAAAATGGCAGCGGCAAAGAAATTGTCGCTCAGGCTATACATGAAGCTTCGCACCGAAAGAACAAGCCCATGGTGACGATAAATACCGCCGGTATCCCGGAGTCTCTTTTTGAAAGCGAACTGTTCGGCCATGTAGCAGGAGCGTTCACAGATGCCAAAACGGACCGTTTGGGCCGTTTCAGACTGGCTGATGAGGGCACTCTGTTTATGGATGAGATTGCTACTATTCCTGTTAATTTGCAGGCTAAGCTATTGCGTGTTTTGGAAAGCGGCGAATTTGAATTTGTTGGTTCATCCAAAACGTACCATGTCAATGTTCGAGTTTTATCTGCGACCAATGCAAATCTGGATGAAGAAATAGAGGCTGGGCGTTTTCGTCGTGATTTATTCTATCGGCTCAATACCATTCATATCCATATCCCGCCTTTACGCCAGCGTCCGGAAGATATTCCTTTACTCGCTTCATACTTTCTTCAGAGATATGTTGCCAAATATCGCAAAAAAATTGCAGGTTTCGACAATCACTCCATGCAGATGTTATTGAGTTATCACTGGCCTGGTAATGTGCGACAGCTTGACCATACTATCGAGCGAGCGGTTCTAATGGCTCAAACGGAATTTATAGGTTCCGGCGACCTCAGCCTCGAACAGGCTCAAGATGTCGCTATTGGCCTGGAGAATATGACGCTGGACCAGATCGAACGCCGGATTATATGCGAAGCATTGAATCGGTACGACTCAGATATCAGCAAAACCGCTCAGGCGCTTGGGCTCAGCAGGGCTGCGCTATATCGCCGTTTGGAGAAATATCAGATTGGTTAAGATGAGATTTTTTCAAAAAATCCTGCTTCTGTTATTATTAAGCGGAGGGCTGGGTTCTGTTATAGCTCTGATTCTACTGTGGAGGGGGGATTTCAGCATTCATGTCCGTGTAATATTGTCAGTGGCAATTCTAATAAGTTGGTTTGGATTTGTATTGGCAACCATATCCAAGCTCGCATTTTCTTTGCGTACGATATCGAATTTAGTTGGAGCGATACGCGAAAACGATTTTTCACTACGAATTCGCGGAATTGACCGAAATGACGCAATGGGAGAGTTGATTATGGAAGTCAACGCCTTAGCCCAGAGTTTGCAGAGGCGGCGTTTTGGAGCGTTGGAAGCCACCACTCTCTTACGAAAAATTATGGCGGAAATTGATATCGCATTGTTTGGTTTTGGTCCTGAAGGAAAGTTACGGCTTATCAATGAAAGCGGCCAGGCATTACTGGGTAAAAGTGAAAAGGAGTTATTGGGTTGTAGTTCAATCGAGTTGGGGTTGGCAGATTGTCTTAGCGGCTCAAGTCCTCGAATCATTGACTTGCCTTTACCGTCAGGCACAAAACGTTGGGAATTACGCAGAACAACGTATCGGGAAAAAGGTCAGTCGCACCAGCTTCTGTTTCTTTCGGATATAACCAGGGCGCTGCATGAGCAGGAACGTCTGGCTTGGAAGCGATTAATACAGATTCTGCGCCATGAAATCAATAATTCGCTGACTCCGATACAGTCCGTAGCGCAAAGTTTACAATCATATCTTAAGAACGGTTCAAGTCGAGAGGTTTGGAAGGATGATTTGCGGGATGGTTTGGAAATTATTGCCGAACGATCTGAAACCCTCGGTAAATTCATTGCTTCTTATTCACAATTGACTCGATTGCCGGAGCCCACTTTTGATAAGATGAATGTACGCGAATGGATACAGCACGTTGCCGGTCTTGAGCAGCGAATGGCTGTTAAAGTATCGCCAGGGCCGGATATGACTATACAGGCTGACCGAAGCCAGTTAGACCAATTGCTGATCAATATAACATCTAACGCAGTCGAGGCCAGCGTGCAGGCGAATCCAGACAAAGCGGGGCAAGTCTCCATCGGCTGGGATGCGGACCAAAATGTTCTGAGGGTCTGGATTGATGACGATGGGCCCGGTATAAAGACGGATCAGGCCCCCTTTGTTCCATTCTTTACAACCAAACCGGAAGGTTCCGGCATCGGCCTTGCTCTAAGTCGTCAGATTGCCGAAGCCCATGGCGGAAATCTGACACTGGAAAACCATCGCGACAGGCCCGGTTGCAGGGCCGTCTTGTGTTTGCCCCTTAGACGGTAAATTTTAGTCTATCCGGATTATACAAAGTAATAGTCAGAGCCTGAATGTGTGCGATTTCGGGCGCAGATTCTCAAAACCGGACACAAAAATGAACTATTAAAGCAAAAATCCCCATTCTGAGACGATCAGCAGCGAAATTCCAATAAAAGATTCTGGCACAGAACTTGCCTATAATATATAGGTATGGATATACCAAGAAAATCTCAAAAAGGGAAACGGATAATAATTCGTATCGCTCTTTTGCTTCTCATCTTGATTGTAATAGCCTTTACAACTTTGTGGCTGTCGCGATTAGAGCCTGCGGTTCCGTCGGTAGAACGTCAGACCCTCCTGTTTGACAAAGTCAATAAGGGGGATATGGTTCTTGAAGTCCGTGGCGTGGGTACGCTGGTATCGGAAGATATGCTGGTGGTGCCGGCTGTCGTGAGCGGCCGGATTACAAGGATTTTGGTCGAAGCGGGAACTGTAGTGGATCCCAATACAGTGATCCTCGAGTTGAACAATCCAGAGCTGCAGCTCCAGTGTCTCGACGCACAATCAGCGTTGAACTCCGCCAAAGCACGTCTCAATGCTGAAAAGGCAAATCTGCAGGATCGTTTGCTGGGTATGGAAGCAGACCTCGCACAATTTCAGGCGGATTATGAAAGGGCTAAGCTCAGTGACAAGGTTGAAAAAAAACAGTTTGAGGATGGCTTGATTTCTGAATTGCAAATCACGCTGTCGCAGAATAGCGTTGAAAATCAGTCAAAACTGCTGGAGATAGAAAAACAGCGGTATGAAGTCTTTTGCAAGCAGACCATGCCTGCCCTGACGGCTGAGTTAGAGGCAGCAGTAAAACAAGCCGAGTCGCTGTATGCCTTGCGTAAAAGCCAGGTCGATTCATTGCAGGTTCGGGCGGGTGTTGCCGGCATTTTGGCGCCAATTCAGGACAAGGTGGAACTTGGCCAGCAGGTTTCGGCGGGACAGATGCTGGCGAGGGTTACAAACCCACAGCAGTTAAAAGCCCAACTGCAAATCCCGCAAGGTCAGACCCGTGATGTACAAATCAGTTTGCCCGTAGAAATAGATACTTATAACGGTGTTGTCTCGGGCAGGGTATCGCGTATTGAACCGACGGTTATGGAGGGCAATGTGACGGTGGATGTTCACCTGGACGGACCGTTACCCAAAGGGGCCAGGCCGGATTTATCGGTGGTCGGGACGATTCAAATCGATCATCTGGTGGATATCCTGTATGTGGGTCGGCCGGTTATGGCCAACGCCGAAAGCAAGTGCAGATTATTTAAGGTTATAGACAACAGCAGGTTTGCCCAGCGAGTGGCAGTACAGTTCGGTCGAACTTCTGTCAGTACGATTGAGGTTCTTGAGGGGCTTGTCCCTGGCGATGAGATAATCCTGTCGGATGTATCCCAATTTGATGCGGCCGACAGGATACGCATAAAATGATTTGGTTATATGACGTCAACAATTACAAAAACTTGAACGAAAAGAATTAAAAACGGAGAAATGATTATGATAGAATCAGAAAATTGCCTCATCCACATTGAAGATTTGCATAAGATATTTCTTACAGAGGAAGTGGAGACCCATGCGCTTTCGGGTATTCACCTGAAGATCCAAAAAGGCGAATACGTAGCCATCTCAGGCCCTTCCGGCTGCGGGAAATCCACGCTCTTGTCCATTATCGGCCTGTTGGATTCTCCAACAAAAGGCAGCTACCTTTTGAAGGGTAATCCCGCGGCGAATCTTTCCGTCGGGCAGCGTGCCCGTATCCGCAACCAGGAAATAGGATTCATCTTCCAGAGTTTTAATCTCATCGGCGATCTGACCGTCTATGAAAATGTTGAATTGCCCCTGACCTATCGCAAGATGTCCAGGACCGACAGAGTCGCACGGGTACGCAATGCCCTTGAGCGTGTCGCCATGTCTTCCCGCATGAAGCATTATCCCAACCAGCTTTCCGGCGGCCAGCAGCAGCGAGTCGCCGTGGCACGGGCTTTGGCGGGCAATCCTTCAATATTGCTGGCTGATGAACCGACGGGAAATCTTGATTCGACCAATGGCGACTCCGTAATGAAATTGTTGACCGAACTGCACCGGGAAGGCGCAACGATTTGTATGGTCACGCACGATTCACGTTATGCTCACCATGCCCAGCGAACCGTGCATTTGTTCGACGGCCAGATTATTGATGACAAGCTTGCCCAAAAGAAGGAGACTGTATGACATCGCTATTAAACGACATTAAATATGCTTTTCGACAACTGGTTAAATCCCCCGGCTTTACCGCCGTAGCGGTGATTTCACTGGCCCTGGGCATTGGCGCCAATACGGCGATATTCTCACTTGTCAACGCCATTCTGCTGCGTTCGCTGCCCGTGCCCAATCCGCACGAACTGCGCGTGATCAACTGGATTGGGTATAAGATCTCGATTTCAAACTTCAGTGGAAGGAGTAAAAAGATATCGGGTGGTGCGCGAGCCTTCGGATCGTTCCCTTATCCGGCGTATTGCGATTTCCGTGATCGCGCTGCCGGTTTTTCCGATGTGTTTGCTTTTGCTGCGCTGCCCGACTGCACCATGGTGACAAACCGAGGCTCTGCCACGCTGGAAGGATTGATGGTATCGGGAAATTTCTTCCGAGGTTACGGCACGCCGCCGTTTCTTGGCCGGACGATACTTCCCGAGCACGATCAGCCTGGCGCACCACCTGTGGCTGTCATCACCTATCGCGTTTGGGAACGGTATTTCGGCCTCGATCCGCAGGTCGTCGGCCAATCTCTCACACTCAACAATTCTGCTTTCACAATCATCGGCGTGTTGCCACGCGGTTATATCGGTCCGCTGACAGGAGACAAGGCCGGTTTTTACGTGCCGATGTCGGCACAACCACAGCTTCTGCCGTATTATCCACTCGGATCACCTAAGCATTGGTGGGTGCAGATCATGGGACGGCTGACCCCGGATGCGATGGAAGTACAGATTCAGACGTCGCTCGAAGTATTGTTCCACCGGACGTTGGACGCCACGGATGCGAGCATCGAGAATCCCGGCATTTTACTGGAAGATGGCCGCTGCGGCCCGGTCATAGAGAGGCTCTTTGTCCCCGCGCTGGCGCTCCAAGGGGTAGTTATACTCGTGCTGCTCATCGCGTGTGTCAACCTTGCGAGCCTGTTGCTGGCGCGCGGCGCGGTACGCCGGCGTGAGATGGCCGTGCGCGCGGCGGTCGGCGCCGGACGCGGACGGCTGATCCGCCAGTCACTAACCGAGAGCCTGGTTCTGGCGTCGCTGGGTGCGGGCGCAGGGCTTCTCTTCGCTGCGTGGGTCAAAGCGGGGCTACTGAGGTTCTTGACACACTTTGATGCCAACTTCCACATTGATGCACAGACCGACCTGAATGTGCTGCTGTTCACTTTCGTTGCCACGGTGATTACGGCCCTATTATGTGGCTTGCTTCCGGCAGTGCACGCCTCGCGCGTTGATCCGGCGCGGGCATTGCAGGGCGACCGGGCATCGCTTACCCCTCGCTTGCGGCTCAGCAGGGCGCTGCTCATCGGGCAGGTTGCGTTGTCACTTCTGTTGGTGATGGGAGCGGGCCTGCTGGTACGCACTCTCATCAATCTGCGGCAAGTCAATCCGGGATTCGATACGGAAAATCTGCTGTTGTTTCGACTTGATGCCGGGCAGGCGGGATATCGGGGCCAGAAGCTTCTCAATTTCTACGAGGACTTGCGGCAGTCCGTCGCGGCAATTCCGGGTGTGCGCTCGGTCGCCATGTCGAATCTGACTTTGCTTGGCCAATCTTCCCGGCAAAGCACTTTTTCAATTTCCGAACAGGCTGGCGACGAGAAAAACGACTTACAGGCACATGAGTTGGTGATAAGCGATGGTTACTTTGCCACGATGGGAATTTCATTGTTGCACGGGCGTGATTTCAGCGAGGGAGACGTCAAGGAAAACCGCCCGGTCGTTATTATCAATGAGACTTTCGCCCGTTTGCTCCTGCCGGGAAAGGAAGCGATTGGCCGCTCAATCCGTTGCGGCATGGTTGATTATGAAATCGTGGGTGTCTGTCGGGACGCAAAATACGACAGTTTACGCAAAGAAATACCCCCAACGGTCTATTATTCCTACCGGCAAAGCTTGCCAGGGTCTTTATACTTTGCCGCACGCAGCATTTTGCCACCGCAGTCACTTGCGCCTGCAGTGCGTAAGGTGGTTGGAGCGATCAATTCTACAATTCCGCTGGCGGAGATCACGACTCAAACCGAACTGCTGGAAAAATCTATTATGGCAGAGCGCCTGTTTACCCGGCTTTGCGGATCGCTGGCCGTGCTGGCTCTTGTGCTTTGCTGGATCGGTCTGTACGGGCTAATGGCATACAATGTGGCACACCGGACGAATGAATTCGGCATTCGCATGGCCTTGGGTGCAACCAGTGAACAGGTTTTTCGTCCTGTTCTCCGTGAGGCGCTGGTTGCTGCCGGCAGTGGGATTGCAGTGGGTCTGCCGGTTGCGATTGCGCTATTCGCTGCGTTGCGTGGCTTTCTCTATGGTATTCCGTCGTTTGATCCAGTCGCGATGATCGGTTCAGTAATGGTGCTGTTGGTCGTAGCCATCCTGGCTGCCTGGATTCCAGCTCGTCGTGCAGCCAAGGTCGATCCGATGGTGGCGTTGAGGTGTGAGTAATGTGAATTAGAGTCGGCAGCAAGTGTAATTTTTTGAGTAAAGTGAGAAGCTAAAATGATAAATCTGAAGAATGTTGGAAAACGCTATGACACCCGGGCAGGATTTACTTATGTTCTGCGGCAAATCAATCTGACCATTCGTGAGGGTGAGTTCGTGACCATCATGGGGCCGTCCGGCGCCGGCAAGAGCACGCTGCTCAATATCCTCGGTATGCTCGACGGCGACTGGGAAGGCGAATATCACCTCTTCGAGAAGGCAGTCCATACGCTCAAGCCGAAGCAGCGGATGGCTTTGAATAAGCAATACATCGGTTTTGTATTTCAGAACTTCAATCTGCTCGATACGCTGACAGTCTATGAGAATCTCGATATTCCGCTGTCCTATCGCAACATCAAAAGTTCCGAGCGTGCCAGTATTGTATGCGACACCCTCGACCGTTTCGGCATTGTGGGTAAGAAAGACCTGTTCCCCAGCCAACTCTCCGGCGGCCAGCAGCAGCTTGTGGGTGTGGCACGGGCCGTGGTGGCCAGTCCCAAATTGATTCTTGCCGACGAGCCGACGGGCAATCTGCATTCGTCGCAGGGAAAAGACGTGATGGAACTCTTAAAAAAGCTTAACAAAGAAGGTACTACCATTATCCAGGTTACCCATAACGACAGCTATGCGGCCTACGGCAACCGGATCATCAACCTTAAAGACGGCTGGATGGAGAAATAAGACAGAAGAAAGATTTTATAAGGAATTAAATAATGACATTATGGAACGATATCAAATACGCTTTTCGACAACTGCGGAAGAGCCCCGGCTTTACAGTTGTGGCGGTGATTTCACTGGCGCTCGGCATTGGCGCTAATACCGCAATATTCTCAGCGCTAAATGCAGTGCTTCTGCGGTCGCTGCCGGTGCGTAGTCCGCATGACTTACGATTGATCAACTGGGTCGGACGTAATCCTAAGTTGAGCGGCTACAACGGTCCGGGTTGGAGCGACGTGGCGGGTGGATTTGAAATGGGCACGTCATTTTCCTATCCCGCATACTGTACTCTGCGAGAACACGGCACGGGCTTTGCCGAAATCTTTGCATTTTCTTCGCCCATGAGTGCCATCGTGGTCGGACATGGCGAGCCTGCGACTACATCGGCGATGGCCGTTTCCGGCAACTATTTTGCAGGCTACGGAGCGGGGCCTTTCATCGGTCGTCCAATCACTCCAGAAGATGACAAGCCGGGCGCTGAACTCGTTACCGTTATAACTTATCGCTGGTGGGAGCAGCATTGCGGATCTAATCCGAATGTGGTTGGTAAGGCCGTCACCATAAGTAAAATCAGTTTTACGGTAATCGGCATTCTGCCTCGTAATTACGTCGGTCCTGTGGCCGGCGATTCTGCCAATATTTATGTGCCTATGTCGGTGACGCCGCGATTGCGTCCGACCCAGCCGCTGGACTCGCCGGACACATGGTGGGTGCAGATTATGGGGCGATTAGCTCCGGGAGCTAACCAAACACAGGCACAGGCGAGTTTATCAGTCCTGTTCCGGCAATCCCTAAACATGTCTAAAGTAACAATGGACGAAGGCGGCATTATGCTGGAAGATGGGAGCCGTGGACAATTGATGCTCCGCCGTGAACTGGCAAAACCGTTTTTCATGCTTACGATTGCGGTGGGGATGGTGCTGTTAATCGCTTGCGCAAATCTGGCCGGGCTGTTACTGGCTCGCGGCGCCGCCCGCCAGCACGAGATGGCCGTGCGTGCCGCCATCGGCGCCAGACGCTGGCGGCTTATCCGGCAATCGCTCACGGAAAGTCTTGTGCTCTCGCTGATCGGAGGCGGCCTCGGAGTGGTTGTGGCCGCGTGGGGTAAGCAGATACTGCTTGGATTTATGGCATCTCTTCCAGAAGGCTTCACATTTGACTTACGGACGGATAAGAACGTTCTTATGTTCACACTTGTCATATCGCTTTTGACCTCGCTGATATTTGGAATCCTGCCGGCTATCCGTGCTTCACGTGTCGATCCGGCAAAGGCATTAAAGAATCGTTCGGCATTGGGTGCGCCGCGATTGATCATGGGTAAGGTGCTGGTGGCCGTGCAGGTTTGCCTGTCGGTTTTGTTAATGGTGGCGGCGGGACTCATGGTCCGCACATTCGCTAACCTTGCGCGAGTTGCGCCGGGCTTTGATCCTGAAAACGTGCTATTGTTTCGAGTTCGGCCGGCCGATGCAGGATACGGTGAAAAGCAATACATCGATGTTTATGATCGCATTCGCACAGCGGTTACTGGAATCCCGGGGGTGCGTGCTGTTTCGTTTGCGAGTTTTCCGCTTGCCAGCGGCACATCCTCATCAGACGATATTGAGTTTCAAGGCGGTCAAAATGAGGCCGGCCGCAAGTGGCTCACTAACTATCTCGAAGTAGGCGAGGATTTCTTTGGCACTATGAATATTCCGCTCCTCTTGGGGCGGGATTTCACCACGGCCGACACGGCAGCGGGTATGGCGGTGGCCATCGTCAATGAAACATTCGTTCGACGTTATTTTGCCGACAGGAATCCCATCGGGCAAACATTTATTATGCATCATCCGACCAGCCATACGGTCCAGATTATCGGCATATCTCGTGATGTGAAATATAAGGGGGTTCGAGAGAACATTGTGCCGCTTATATATCTTTCTCTGCGACAACATGCCAGCCGGGGAGTCAGTTTTGCGGTGCGTTCGGTAGTGCCGCCATACTCACTGATGCCCGCGATACGGCAGGCCGTCGCTCAAGTCGATCCCGAACTTCCACTGTCCGTCATCAGAACGCAGGCAGAAGTGCTCAACAAGTCTATAGCACCCGACCGATTGTTTGCATTGCTGGGCGGCTCGCTTGCTTTATTGGCGGTGCTGCTGTCGTGTGTCGGCCTTTATGGCCTGATGGCCTACAACGTTGCCCGGCGGACAAGTGAGATCGGCATTCGCATGGCGCTGGGAGCCACTCCGGCAAATGTGGTGCGACCAATTCTGCGCGAAGCTGTTGTGCTCGCGACTATCGGCTTAGCTGCCGGTGTGCCCGTTGCCCTCGCGTTGGCGCGACTTATTAAAAGTCAATTGTATGGTGTTGCCCCGACCGATCCTATGACGCTCATCGGCGCGAGCGGTTTACTCATGGCCGTCGCGTTCGTTTCTGCCTGGATTCCGGCGAGACGAGCGATGAAAATCAAGCCGATGGAGGCGCTGCGATGCGAATAATTGAAAAGAAAGGATTACTGCAATGAATACTTTTTTTAATGATATTAAATATGCCTTTCGACAACTGCGTAAAAGTCCCGGCTTCACGGCCGTGGCTGTGATCTCACTGGCCCTGGGCATTGGCGCCAATACGGCGATATTCTCACTTGTCAACGCCATCCTGCTGCGTTCGCTGCCCGTGCCGAATCCGCACGAACTGCGCGTGCTGAAATGGTCTGGAAATGACGCCCAAATCAATTACTTTTGTGGAGGCATGACCAGTGACGCCGCCAAACGTTCGACAGGTGATGCATTTACTTATCCGTTATTCTTAAACATGCGAGAGAATAGTGATGCACTGGCGGATATCTTTGGGTATACGCCGCTGCATAATATTACCATACGTGCACGGCATGAAGCGTTCATAGCCACCGGAACAATGGTTTCAGACAATTTTTTCTCAGGGCTAAGGGTGCGCCCGCTTCTGGGTCGCCTGATCGGGCCTGAGGACGAACAGGCCGGGGCTATGCCTTCGGCGGTTATTTCTTATCGGTTGTGGCAGCAGCAATTTGACCTTGACCCGGCTGTGCTTGGTCAGTTGCTTACACTAAACAGTAATAGTTATACCATTGTCGGCGTGTTGCCGCGTGAGTTCCCGGGGGTACGTCGGGCGGATAACATCTCGTTCTATGTCTCCACATCAACCCAGCCGCAATTGCAGCCATCCCTCCCTCGCATATCATCCGATCATTGGTGGGTACAAACTATGGCGCGCCTCAAGCCAAAAACCAGTGACACGCAATTTCAGGCGGCCATAGATGTGATATTTGCCCGCGAAACCGTTTCTATTATGAAGTACCCCAAAGTCCTTGTGGAAGACGGCCGAGCCGGTCCGAGTTACGATCGCAGCTACTATCGCAAACCGCTTTTGTTGCTCCTCGGTATTGTCAGTGTTGTTCTGCTTGTTGCGTGTGCGAATGTTGCCGGTCTGTCATTGGCTCGCGGCGCCACCCGCCAACACGAACTGGCCGTGCGGGCGGCCATCGGCGCCGGCCGCTGGCGACTCATGCGGCAATCGCTGACGGAAAGCATGTTAATCTCGCTACTCGGCGCAGGAGTTGGTATTCTATTGGCAATCTGGGGCAAGACTATGATTTCTCATCTTCTTGGCGGGTCACAGGAAGGATTGCATTACGACACCTCGCTTGATCTTACTGTACTGGGCTTTACTTTGGCCATAGCACTTATTACTGCATTATTATCCGGTCTGCTGCCGTCCATACGGGCTGCCGGCGCAAATCCATACATTGCGATGAAAGACCGCTCCACCGTTGGATCGCCGCGTCTGCGTATGGGCAAATTCCTTGTGTCCGCACAGATTGCCCTTTCGATGGTGCTGCTTGCTGGAGCAGGCCTTTATGTCCGTACGCTTGTCAATCTGGTCCACATCAATCCTGGCTTTGCCGTGGAAAACCTCTTGCTGTTTCAGGTAACTCCCTCCAATGCGGGATATCAAGGCGAGCGAATGACCGAATTTTACGACAGTGTCCAACGGTCGCTGGCCGCGATACCGGGTGTACGTTCAGTAACACTTACTCAGTTTTCACTGCTGGGGGACATGATGTCAGGCGGCGGTTTCTTTACAGTTCCGGGGCATTCTTTTGAAGGAGAACTCAAGCCGCAAGCCCATCGGCTGACAGTTAGTGAAACCTTCTTTGAGACGATGGGTATTCCCGTACGGCTTGGACGCGGTTTTATTGCCGCTGACGTTGATGGCGCACCGAAGGTGGTTGTCGTCAATGAGACATTCGCCGGCAAATATCTGCCCGGCGAAAACCCCATTGGTCAGACGCTGAGCGCCGACAACGTAGATTGGCAAATCGCAGGAGTATGCCGTGATGCGAAATACACGGATATTAAAGCTGAGGCGCCGCCAACGGTATATTTTTCATTCCGACAGGATCCAATAGTTTCCACTTTTTTCGCTTTGCGAACTTCTCTGCCGCCCCTGGCTGTGGTCACAGCAGTCCGCAAGGTGATGGCGACGCTTGATTCCAATGTCCCATTGTCCAATATCAGTACCCAGGAGCAGGTACGCGACAAAAAAATCAGTCAGGAACGCTTATTTGCCTTTCTTTGTAGTACGCTGGCATTGCTGGCTGTGCTGCTGGCGTGTATCGGCCTTTATGGCTTGATGGCCTACAATGTGGAACACCGTACGAATGAAATCGGCATCCGTATTGCTCTCGGAGCCACAAACCGCAATATTGCCGGACCGATCCTGCGGGAGGCATTACTGCTCACCGGTATCGGCGTAGCCGTTGGTGTACCTACAGCACTCGCCATCGGCCGAGTCATTAAGAGTCAGCTTTATGGCGTTGTGCCGTCTGATCCTCTTACGCTTGCCGGCGGCGCATTGTCGCTGGTTATTGTTGCCGTTGTCGCCGCCTGGATTCCCGCCCACCGGGCGGCGAAGGTCGATCCGATGGTGGCGCTGAGATGCGAATAATTGAAAGGAAAGGATTACTGCAATGAATAATTTTTTAAATGATATCAAATACGCGTTGCGGATGCTGCGGAAGAGTCCGGGTTTTACCATAATGGCTGTGTTTACGCTGGCTCTTGGTATCGGTGGCGCCACGGTGGTATTCAGCGTCGTGAACGCAGTGATGCTGCGACCACTTCCATACCGAGATCCGGGTAGGCTGGTTACCGTCTATGAGGTGGACCAAAAAATGCCAGGCATGACCCTCGGGGTGACGCCTGCTATTTATGTTGAGGTCCGCCGACAGTGTCGGAGCTTCTCGAAGATGAGCGCTCTGCGGCAAGGCCAGAAGGTGCGGATTATGGGAGCCGAGGAAACCTGTCAGGTTGCAGGAACTCTGGTCACGGGCGATTTTTTTGATCTTATGGGTGTGTCGGCCCAACTCGGCCGGACCCTCGGACCTGAGGATGCGAAACCCGGCGCAGCTCCCATGGCAGTCATCAGCCATGGTTTATGGCGACGGGTCTTTGGGGAAGATCCCAGCGTCATCGGCCGGATCGTGGAAATGAATCAGGTATCGATACCTGTCATCGGTGTGATGCCCCCTTCTTTCTCATATCCCGAAAAATGTGAGGTATGGATGCCCCTGGAGTTGGACGTGGCTAATTCCAGCGACTACACGAGCGGTAATCTCAATATTCTTGGCAGATTGGGACAGGATGTCACGCTGGCACAATGTAACACAGAACTGAAGACCCTCAGTACTCAGCAGCAAACCAAGCTGATATCATCGAGCAACACGAGCCGGGCAGAACTTCAGGGTCACTTGCTTCAGGACATAGAAGGAAGGCACCGTGAATTGCTACTACTTCTCTTTGGCGCAGTGGGCCTGCTACTCTTGATTTCCGTGGCCAATGTGGCCAATCTCCAACTGGTACAGGTTGCCGGCCGGATGTGGGAGATTTCCATTCGTATGGGGCTGGGCGCTACGCGCGGACGCCTGCTGCGGCAATTCCTCTCGGAAAATCTGATTATCAGTCTGTTGGGGGGCGCCGTAGGCGTGGGCGTGGCACTCCTGTGCCTGAGGGCCTTGGCGGCTGAGGCCGCCAAGGTGATCCCAAGGGCGGGAGAGATGAGTTTGGACGGCACAGTACTGACCTTCACCTTCCTGCTCTCTCTCGTGACGGCTCTGACCTTCGGACTGCTCACGGTATGGCACACGAGCCGGATGAACCTGGTGGAAAACCTCAAGCATGGGACCGCAGGAATCTCTGGCGCGATATCGGGACATCGATGGTTACGCTATGGCCTAGCCGGGGCCCAGATCGCCCTTTCACTCACCTTGTTTCTGGGGGCTGGGCTCCTCATGCGGAGCTTCTTCCTCCTGGGGCAAACAGACCTGGGTCTGGATCCACGACGTACCCTGATAGTCTCGCTGGGCGGGGATGGGGTGGCCGGGCATGGCGAAATCCTGGACCGTCTGCGAACCCTGCCTGGCGTCGCCGCCGTGGCCGCCACCGATACGAAGCCGTTTTCTGGAATGCGAAACGTGAAAGGTCCGATTCAAGTTGAGGGCTTTACGCCTCCAGAGAATAATCTATTCGAGTTGCTGGCCTCTACCCCGGTCGTGACGGCGGAATACTTTGCGGCCATGGGGATGCGGATGGTTTCGGGCCGAGGGTTCCAGGCGGGGGACGACCGTGCGAATTCCATCATTGTGAACGAGGCCTTCGCAAGGCGCTTCTTCCAGGGGACGGATCCCATCGGAAAAACGGTGAAAGCCAACCAGGACACATCCGGTCCCATCGTGGGGGTGGTGAAAGATGCCCAGGATGCGCCTCAACAACCTGCCTGGCCCACCATCTACTACCCGGCAGGACAGGCAGGATGGAACGGCGAAACGCACATCATTCTGCGGTCGCAGTCAGACAACCTGGGGTTTCTGGTCAGCCATGTGCGCGCCATTGTCCGTGGTTACGATTCACGGATGCCCATCCTTGCCATCAGCTCCGTGGAGGAACTGGTGGGCGAGCTCGTGGCCAAGGACCGCCTCAACACGCTGCTCTACGGAACTTTCGCTCTGTTAGCCATGACCCTTTGTCTGGTGGGCATCTACGGTGTGGTGAGCTATTCCGTAGCCCAGCGCACTAAGGAATTTGGAGTGCGAATGGCCTTGGGTGCCCAGAATCACCAGGTGGCCCTGCTGCCCCTGCGCCAGCTGTTGCCCTTCTTGGCTGGGGGCGTGTTGGCAGGTCTCTTGGGCGCTTTTACGTTGGGCCGTCTGTTGGCAAACCAGCTCTTCCAAGTAAAACCTGCGGACCCCGGCACGTTCCTGAGTGCCTCCATCCTTTTCCTTATCGCCGCCACGGTTGCCTGTTGGATACCGGCGCGCCGTGCGGCCAGAATCGATCCGATGGAGGCATTGCGATGCGAATAATTGAAAAGAAAGGATTACTGCAATGAATAATTTTTTAAATGATATTAAATATGCCTTTCGACAACTACGAAAAAGTCCCGGCTTCACGGCCGTGGCCGTGCTGACGCTCGCGCTGGGGATTGGTGCATGCACCGCCATTTTCAGCGTCGTGAACGGCGTGCTCCTGCGCCCGTTGCCCTTCGAACAACCCGATCAACTCGTTCAACTCTGGGAAGGCGCCCCAAGAGCCGAAATCCGCGCCTCCGGCCCAACATTTTCCGACTGGAGCAAAGCTGACACAGTGCTCGAAAACCTGGCCGCATATTCGCCGACCGCGCTGAATCTGACCGGCAGAAGTACGCCCGAACGGTTACGGGGACTTCGAGTTTCTGCGGAGTACCTGCGAGTTTTCCGATTGAACCCCATACTGGGTCGTGGCTTTCGGCCAGAGGAAGACCAACCGGGAAACGATAAAATTGTCATTCTGACCTACGGGCTTTGGCAACGAAACTTTGGAGGCGCCGCGGACCTGGTCGGTCATACGATTCAACTCGGCGGTGAGCCACGAACCGTCATCGGAATATTGCCCGCCAAGCCTGTTCTCCTGGTCGAGCACGAGTTTCTCGTTCCGCTGGCATTGGACGGGGACACCCGCGCTCGGAATCCTGGCGATCGCTGGCTGTGCGTCGTTGCACGGCTGAAATCCGGTGTGTCCATTGAACAAGCTCGTGTCGCCTTGAGCACTGTGATGGAAAAGCGGGCTGGAACAACGAATCCTCGAGCGAGCGCCAACGAAACCGTGAGCGTTGTACCTCTGGACGTGCAGATGACCGACGAATTCCGCCCCAAATTATGGATACTGTTTGGCGCCGTGGGATTCCTGCTTCTGATCGCTTGCGCCAATGTCGCCGGGTTGTTGCTGGCGAAAGGCGCATCCCGGCAGAATGAAATCGCGATTCGTGCGGCGCTCGGAGCAGGCCGCTGGCGTATCGTGCGGCAACTGCTGACGGAAAGCCTGCTGCTCTCCTTGTTCGGCGGCGTGATTGGTACGCTGCTGGCGTTCTGGGGCACTCAGATATTGGTTCACGGAATCGCGATTGATCTGCCCCGTGCCGCGGAAATCGGGATCGATTCCCGGGCGCTGCTGTTCGTGCTCATGACATCGCTGGTCACGGGCGTATTCTTTGGCTTCGCGCCGGCCTGGCAGACAGGTCGAGTGAATCTGCGCGGCGTGATCACCAAGGAGGCGGCAACTTTGCGTGTGACTTCTGTTTTCGGACTTCGCGGTGGCTTGATCGTCGCCCAAGTTGCAATTGCAATGATCCTTTTGATGGGCGCGGGACTTATGGTGAGAAGTCTATGGCAACTCACGACGACGTCACCGGGATTTGATGCGAAAGACACGCTGGGGATGTCCATTTCGCTGGATAGTACAAAGTACCCCGATCGCGAATGCCGCATGCTTTTCTGGGATGAACTTGCCCAGCGCCTGCAATCTCTGCCTGGCGTGGAGTCAGTCGGCATGGCCGGCGGGCTGCCCATGAATGAGTGGAACAACACCACTATCTTCGTCAGCGAAAACACGGGGGAATCTGAGGCCCCATACAGCGTTGATTACGAGTATGTCGGGGGAAGTTACTTTCACGCGCTTCGCATCCCTGTGTTAAAGGGCCGTGCTTTTGGCTCGGACGACAACTCGCAGCATTCGTCCCGAACGGCTATTTTGAGCGCGTCGCTGGCCCGAAGAGCATTTCCCGATAACAACGCCGTGGGGCAGCGCATAAGAGTCTTCGGAGAACGCTGGGAGGTCGTTGGTGTGACCGGCGATGTCAGACAACACGGAATCGACCAAGGCGTCAAGGACTGCATCTACCTGCCACAGGTCTTCTCCGGACCGGGCAGCCGGCGCGTTATTGTGCGGACAGAGGTTCCGCCTCTTACGCTCGCCAATGCCATTCGCAATGAGATCCTTGCCCTCAATCCGAACCAGCCGGTTTTGAACCTCCGCACCTTGGAGCAGGTGGTGAGAGAATCCTTTGCCGATCGCCGCCTGATGCTCATTCTTCTCGGTTTCTTTGCGGAGGCGGCCTTATTGTTGGCCGCAATCGGACTTTACGGCGTGATGGCCTATACCGTCTCGCAACGCACACGCGAAATCGGAATCCGGATGGCCTTGGGGGCGCAACACGGCGATGTGCTTCTCCAAGTCATGAGGCAGGGTTTGAAGCTCACTATTCTGGGCGTGGCTGTTGGGCTTGTCGGAGCATTCGCTCTGATGCGCGTCCTTTCGCATCTTCTGTTTGGAGTAACTCCCAGAGATCCGGTCACTTTTGCCGGAGTGGCTCTCCTGCTGATGGCGGTGGCGTTGTTTGCCTGTTGGCTACCAGCTCGGTGTGCGGCGAAGGTCGATCCGATGGAGGCATTGCGATGCGAATGAAACTATTTACTACAATTGTGATTGTCGCAGCCGTGATATTTAACGCCGGCTGTGAGGAAACCTACACCTATGAAGCGCCGGTTGGTTTGCGCGAAAAGCTGAAAAATATTGACACCGTCAAACTGGAAGAGTTGTCGCATTCCAAGCCGGCGACAGTAGAACAGGCGACGACGGAACTCACCCAACAGTTGAATGAACCAAATGATTTCCAAAAGCAATTCGAACTGACTTCAGAGCAGGTGCGGATAGCAACGTTGGCTAATAATTTAGGACTGAAAGTCGAGTTGATTTCTCCTTCTATTGCCAAAACAATTGTGGATGAAGAGCGAGCCAAGTTTGAAGCCGTGTTTAATAGTACAATTTCTTATCAGCGCAGCGAATCAGGCGACAAGACCTCTGTGACCCAAACGGCATCTTACAATGCGGGTATTGAGAAACCATTGCCGACCGGTGGAACGCTGGTGGTGGAACATCCCTTTAGTGACAGTGATGCAACAGATGATGATGGCCTGGCCCAGGCAGGTATAAGTGTTTCATTGGTTCAGCCCCTGCTTCGTGGAGCGGGTAATTCCATTAATACCCAATCCATTCGCATTGCTTGTATGGAAGGTAATATCGTGGATGCCGCAACAAAACTTAATGCAATTGACTTATTGGCAAATGCGGATGAAGCCTATTGGCAGTTATTTTCCGCCTGCAAAGAGCTTGAAGTTCGCCGTGAACAATACAAACTGGCCCAGGACCAGCTTGAACACGCCAGAAAAAAGGTGGCTTCCGGCGCGGCGGCCAAGATCGAAATTGTACGGGCCGAGGCTGGTGTGGCGAGTCGTCTTGAAGCCGTCATCAGCGCTGAGAATACTCTGGAAAACCGCGAACGTGATTTGCGCCGTATTATGAATCGGCCTGATTTGCCCCTTGATGATAGCGCCCGGATTATTCCACAGACCGAACCGCATCCTCTCGGTTTGAAGCTGAATGACAAGAAGCTTATCGAATATGCTCTTGCCAATCGTATGGATGTCATTCAACTCGAACAGCAATTAGCCATTGATAAGCTGAATATAGAGTATGCCCGCAATGCCGCGCTGCCTGATTTGGCTTTGACCGGCCGTTATAGCATAGGCGGCGAAGGAGGAGGATTTTCCAGGAGTTACAACAATTTTGCTCGCTCGCCATCGGATGATGTCTATGCAGGCTTGTCATTGAGCATTCCGCTGGGTAATGAAGCAGCCCAGGCCCGCCTTCATCGAAATCGCCTCTACCAGCATTTGCACAAAGCCCAGCGAGACGAACTCGAACAATATGTCCGACAGCAGGTACAGGAAGCAATCAGCGACCTTGGAAGCAACTGGCATCGTATCCTGGCAGCCCAACAGGGTGTAGAAGCGGCGTACCGCGATTACCGGGTCGAACAATCCCAGTTTCAACTTGGAGTCCGCACGAGCACAGATGTACTTTTAGCTGCAACCCGTTTAGCCGATGCCCAGTTGGCCCGCATACGTGCCTTTGTTGACTATGAAATTGCTCAAATCAGTTTGGCCCGTGCTACGGGTACGCTTTTAGGGTATGACAAAATTGTACTGGAACCGATTAACATATGATCCATGATAACATCCGATCCCTAAACATAAATTGCGAGTAAATTTCCACGGGTTAAAACCCGTGTAAATTTACTCAATCAAGCTCGGCAAGGTGGCTTTTGAAGGAGCGCCGGAAGAACTGAAGCATGACAAGACAAAATTAACCAAGCTGTTTCTATAGTACCCTTTTCAACATTCCGCTCAGGATTTTACCCTAAACGTCTTGCCGCCTCATCCGCCAATCCCTGATTCCGTTCGGCATAAATTGCCGTAGCGCTCATATTCGTATGGCCTAAGGTTGCCCCGGCGGTTTCATACCCTATTTCCCGTCTGACTTTCGTCGCCGCCGTATGCCGCATTTGATAGGGTGTCCATTGTGGAATCAGTTCCGGATTTTCAATCCCTTTTTTCTCAGCTTCTTTTTTTATAGCTTTATTTGCAGCATGGATTGCGTGTCGTACTGCCTGTCCATAATTGGCGGTATCGTAACAATCGCCAGGCTTTGTCAGTGGATTGTCCTTACGGTTTGTCCCCGGGCGATTGCCATAATGCAGCGGGATTACACGCTGTTCATGAAGTTTTTGCAGCCGCTGTTTTTCAGATTCAGCAGGGGAAAAACAGAACACCTCTGCAGGCCGCAGCAGAAACGGCCTCAATAGTTCCTGCCCTCTGGGACCGATGGAGATAATCCGCTCATCCCCGCGATATTGAGTCTTATGATGGGCTGGGGTATAGTGCCATACCTTGCCTGAGCGATCTATATCGCATGGCCGCATGATGACCAATTCCCCCGGCCGCATTCCGGTTAGAAGTTGCAGTTCAATCATAGCCGCCACTACTGGCGTTGTGTAGGGCAGGATGGCAAAGACGTATCTTTCCTCTACTGGCCTTCGTTTCTCTGTTTCTCTGGCCGCACAGCGGCCTCTTTTAAGACCTTCTACAGTTGCCAGCCCATGATAGATGATGGCAGAGACCAATTGCCGCGATACTGCCCACTTGAACATCCGTTTGATCCTGCTGACCCGCTGATTGATTAGATTGCGTGACCAGTTAAGTGTTATTACATGATCTCGAACCTCAATAAGTTTAAGCGGCCCAAATTCATTGACCGGCAGGGCAGCATACAAATCGGTTAGCGGTTTAAGGGAATAGCGAATATCTGTTGTTTCGCGTGTAGGATTTCCCTGTTCATCGACATAGTATCCTCTGACATAATCCAGGTATGCAGCGGTCAAGGCAGCGATATTGGAGATGGTTGCGGTGGCTATTCCGGTTTGGCTATTGTAGATAGCCTGCTGGAAGAGATTCTGAGCGATCTCGACGGCGGCAGAGTAGTCGGTCGTAGCGAACTTTGAGCCGAGGGGAACGAGCGGCCGGGCGACTGGTTTAGATTCGCCTGGGAGTTGTACTTTGTACCAGTAGCGGCCATTGCGGGGGTAGATGGTTCCCGGCAGAGTGCCTTTGCCGGTTGCAGTTTTGGTTTTGCAGTTTGTCTTTGCCATTGTTTTTTTCCTTATAACCAGGGTTAAAAAGTCTTTTCTGGTTACAAAAAAAGTTACAATGGCCTACAGGGTTTGAAAAACGCCAACAAAAAAAGCCTTGCAAGTAAATTGCTTACAAGGCTTTATCGTTTATGGGCAGGGGCGGAATTGAACCGCCGACACACGGATTTTCAGTCCGTTGCTCTACCGACTGAGCTACCTACCCGCTACCAGCAACGCCGACAAGGATAGATAGTGTACCTGAAAACCTCCAATTTGCAAGAGAGTGCAGTCCCAACAAAACGGATTTTTTAATGACCGGTTGCTGTGTTGAAACCCTATTTAGGCACACCTGAGAATCATCAGGTTGTGCGTTAAGACTCGATAGAGGCATTCCCGTTTTTGGGATGCCGGAGTTCAGCTTCGTAAAGCCGAACCCAATAGCCGTTTATTTCGAGAGAATGCACTCTCGATCTGACCACGTTGGTTATAAAGCCCTTTGTCAAATGGGGTTTTCATCTGCCGTCGATACGGTTTTTTGGGCCATTTATAGCCGCGGCGACGATTCAGAGGAATCATCGTTTGCTCAATGTTCAGTGCTTCACGACAATAACGATGGTTATGCTCTCCGTCGTAGCCGGCATCGGCTGCCACAGCAATGAATGAAACCAAGGCGCTGGCCTGTTTCATCGCTGGAATGAATTGCGGAGAATCGTTGTCGGGACCCCGAGTCACGATACAACCGCCGAACAGATGCGTATGGACTTCGCAGACCGCAGTCATTTTCGGCCAGGAATAACGCAGGAATCGCGGCCAATCCAAAACTCTGGAATGAAGAATCGGCCGGTTGTAAATACCCCGCCTTACTCTATCAGGCAGGAATGGTCAATGTCCTCTTTGTGGATGGCTCTCTGCGATTGGCAGGTCCGATAGGCGCCAAAAAATTGCCGCGGAGCCGCCTGCTGAAAATAAACATAACTTGTTTTCTGTAAATAGCTTGCAATTTTTCGAAAAATATCCGACAACTTTTTCATCATATTTTTCATAAACGACGCGGGTTTTGGCTTGCTTGGTAGGGATAAAAGTATTAAACTTAGAAATAGGTTCCTCGAAACTTGGTAAAAAGTGATGCAATTGCTAAATCAGGAAGGGTTCAGGAAATGGAAAAAACAAATCGAGGTTTTACCTTAATTGAGCTATTGGTGGTGATAGCGATTATTGCACTGCTTTTGGCGGTTCTGATTCCCTCCCTTAAAGCGGCCAAAGAGCTGGCCTCCGGTTCAGTGTGTTTGTCCAATCAGAAAAATCTTAGCCTGGCCTGGACCTCATACGCTGAAGATAATAAATCGATGCTTGTCGGGGGGTCCAATTATTACTCGGGAGCAAATGGAACTCCGTATCGGTGGGTGGAAGTTCCTTTACTGAAAGATACCGATAATCCTGAAGTGGTAGCTGCCCCCGTGGCCCAATACTCCCTCGATACACGGAAAAACGGCATTCGCGCAGGAAGGTTGTTCCCCTACACCCAGAATGAGGCCCTGTACCATTGTCCCGGGGACAAAGGATTTACAAAGCCTGAACCGACGGCCGAGTATCGCAGTTATGCCATTGCCGGCCTGATGAATGGGGAAGATTTTATCAATCGAGTCTCCGGACTTTATTCTCCGATCTTAACCTATCGATATGCCATAACTTCGCCGGGCGGCACCAGCAAGAAACTGTATGTTGTGATTAAAGGCAGTGAAATCAAGTCCCCGGGCAATAAATATGTTTTTGTGGAAGAAGATGTTGTCACCAGGATACCGCCACAAAATGTTAATCTCGGCGGTTTTGTACTGCTGATTGGTGGTGCGTACACTTGGTGGGATCGACCGGCCTATTTCCATAATGACAGCAGTACGCTTGGATTTGCCGACGGCCACTCCGAACGCCACCGCTGGGAGGACCCCGATACGATCAATTTGATGAAAAATGGAACTACTGACCCACATCCTGAGACTAATGTAGATTTAGCATGGATGGTTCGCGGGTATCTTCCAACGCCAGTACAATGACAAAGCGTCAAAAAACCTGTTATTACATAAAACCGATGGATAAACAGCCGGCTCTGGTCAAATAGTGATAATGAGGTACACCTGTCACAATAGTGGCGCAGTGAATGTTTTATTCATAGATGGTTTGTCTCGTTCCGCATTTTTGACAGAGGGCAAACAACAAAAGGGGAAAATCCGATAATTTCCCCATTTTCTTTCTTCCAATAAAAAAAGCCGGACTCCTCCCTGAATCCGGCTTTATAAAATACATCCACACTAACCAAATCGCTTATACTCCCGCGGATAACCACTGTGAGGCAAATATTGCGAAGTCGCTGGAGCTTGACCTCAACGGCGATTGCGTTGTGAATTACCAGGACTTTTCAATCTTTGCCGATAACTGGCTTGATTAAGATGCGGAAATAAGTTTGGGATACGAGCAGAAAATCTGTTTCTTTCAGTTCAGCCCACAGGGCCTGCCTCATTTTTACTTTTTGACTTTTAATTTTTTACTTTGAACCGTCCCCGAGAGGAGTCGAACCTCTAACCTTTGGCTCCGGAGGCCAACACTCTATCCATTGAGCTACGGGGACAACGACAAAACTCACTTATTACGGAACCTCTATTATCCGCGCCAAGCCGAAAATGTCCAGCGTTTTCCGGGCCGTCGGCGGGGGGATTTGCTTTTACAAACCGCCGGCACAGAAGTATGATACGGCAATTCCCGGCTGAAATCGAGGATGTTCCTCCGAAAATGGATATGAGTTGGCTCATCAATACATTGTATGCAGCGACGCTGGCCTTGTATAGCCCGGTGATTGTCTGGCGGATGATTGCGCAGAACCGGTACAGGACCGGCTGGTCGCAGCGGTTCGGCAGAGTCAGCCGTAAATCGCCGGGCAAAAAGTGCATCTGGATTCACGCCGTCAGCGTCGGCGAAATCAACGCCGTCCGCACGCTCGTTGACGCCCTCAAACAAACTTTGACCGATTATGAAATCGTCATCAGTTCTACCACCGACACCGGACTGACGCGAGCGTGCAGTCTGTATGAAAAACAACATTTGGTGTTTTATTTTCCGCTGGACTTTTCGTGGATTATGAAAAGGGCCTTTGACCGGCTGCGTCCGGACATGATTTTATTGGTGGAGCTGGAGGTCTGGCCGAACCTGGCGACCATCGCCCGACGCAGACATATTCCCATTATCGTCGTCAACGGGCGCATCAGCGACAGGAGTTTCCCGCGCTATCTCAAGTTTCGTAAAGTCATCCGCTGGATGTTTAAGAAAGTTTCGCTGGTTTTGGCGCAAACTCAGGAATACGCCAACCGGTTCATTGCGCTGGGCTGCGACCCGTCGCGTGTGGTTGTCAGCGGTTCTCTGAAATACGATACCGCCCAGACCGAAGTCGCCGTACCCGGAGCCGACCGCCTGGTCGAACAGCTTCGCCTTGGCGGCGACCGCTTATGGGTTCTTGGCGCAACCGGGCCGGGCGAAGAACAAATCGGCCTGGAGGTATTCCAGAGACTAAAAAAGGAGACCGGTTTTGAAGACCTGCGTCTGGCGATTGTGCCGCGAAAACCGGAGCGGTTTGACGAGGTGGCGGCGTTGATTGAAAAAGCCGGCTTTGAATATGTGCGTTTCAGCAGGCTCAAGGAAAACAACAGCCGCGTCGAGGGAAAACCGGCTGTAATTTTGACCGATACGATGGGCGATTTGAAAAAGTTTTACGCCCTGGCGGCGGTGGTCTTCGTCGGACGCACGCTGGCTCCGATAGGAGGCTCCGATATGATGGAACCCGCTGCTCTGGGTAAATGCACCACGTTTGGTCCGCATACGTTTAATTTTAAGCAGACGGTCGATGCCCTGCTGGAAGGCAACGGCGCCGTTGTGGTTGCCGACAAAGAAGAACTCTACGATATCACCAAAAAATGTCTGAGCAACCCCGACTTTGCCGCCGCGATAGCTGTCGCAGGTCAGAAAATCATCCGCCAAAACCAGGGCGCAACAAAAAAGAGCGTCGAAGCAATTGCATCGCTTCTGCGTTGAAATAGGGAGTGCATGTGGGTATAATACTCATACTGACCGATTCGATGTGTCATACCCGCGCAGGCGGGTATCCAGTATTG
>CAZWMN010000031.1:0-31314 GCA_964635075.1 uncultured Pirellulales bacterium
CTCGTCAATCATCGCCACAGCACGCAACGTTGGAAACGCGTTTTTGCACCAGCCGGTAATCACCGACGGGAAAATCATCAAACTGGACGCAAAAATGATGGGCATTACGCCGCCGTGATTGACCCGCAGCGGCAGATAGTGCCGCTGTCCGCCGTAGGCTCGAGTGCCGCGCATCTGTTTGGCCTGCTGAATGGGGATTCTCCGCTGTCCCTGCGTAATCAAAATCGTGCCTGCCACGACAAAAACAAACGCCGCAGTGAGGAATATCAGCGTTCCCGGCCCATACTTGCCCGCCGAGGCCCCCACCTGAAATTCGGTATTGCGCCAGACATCCATCATCGCCCTGGGCATCCGGGCCAGAATCCCGGCCATAATCAAAAGGCTGATGCCGTTGCCGATGCCGTACTCGTCGATTTGTTCGCCCAGCCACATCAGAAATATCGTTCCGGCCGTCATTCCAATCACACCCATCAACATGGCCTGAACAAACATCCCCGGATAAGTAAAACCACCCATCGCTGTCATGCGCATATACATCATCGCCTGCAGCATACAAAGCGGCACGGTCAAATACCGCGTATATTCCTGAATCTTTTTATAGCCGGTCGCGCCTTCCTGCCGTAATTTCCGCAGCGACGGAACGACTTCGCCCAGTAACATCAGGATAATGGACGCCGAAATGTAGGGCATAATCCCCAGGCCGAACAAACTGCTCCGGCTCAGCGTTCCGCCGGTGAACATCTCCAGATAATCGGCCGCCCGGCTGAACGGAGATCCGGAACCCTTCATAGGACTTTGCGCTGCGATGGCTTCCTGATTAAATCCCGGAACGGAAATATAGAAGCCGATTCTGTAAATGCACAGCAGCGCCGCTGTGAACAGAATTTTGTTTCTCAAATCCGGTATTTTGAAGATATTGACAAACGTTCCAAGCATCTAAAAATCCTTTTCTGTGATGGTTTTCAGGCCACAATTTTGACCGTTCCGCCGCAGCCGGAAATTTTCTGTTCGGCGCTTTTGCTGAATTTATGGGCTGAGACTATAAGTCTTTTGGTCAAATCGCCGTCGCCCAAAATTTTGACCCGATTGTTCAGGCTGTCCACCAGCCCGGCCCCGACCAGTTCCGCCAACCCCACATCGGTCCCGTCGGCAAAAACGCGATCCAACTGTGATACGTTCACCACCTCATAACGGACGGCAAAATTGACATTGCTGAATCCCCGCTTGGGCAGACGCCGAAACAGCGGCATCTGGCCGCCCTCGTATGTCAGCGGAATCGAGCAGCCCGACCGACTGAGGGCGCCCTTATGGCCGCGGCCGCAGGTCTTCCCGTGGCCGCTTCCTTTACCGCGCCCTATCCGTTTGCGTTTTTTATACGCCCCGGCAACAGATGTAATTTCATGTATATACATCGCACTTACGTCCTTTTTTAAGCTTCAATCTGTACGCCGCGAAGTGCCTCCACAGCTTCCCTGTTACGCAATTTCAGCAGCCCGTCCATCACGGCTTTGACCACGTTCTTGGGCGAACGGCTGCCGTACACTTTAGTCAGCACATTCCGCACCCCGGCCAATTCCAGCATCGCCCTGGCGCTGGCGCCGGCGATGACACCCGTTCCCGCGCCGGCCGGAAGCATAATGATATCCGTCGCCCGGCACTTGCCGCGAACTTCATGGGGCAGGGTATCGTTGACAAGGGTAATCCGTTTCAGATTCTTTTTGGCATCCTTGATCGCTTTTTCCACGGCCGGGGGAACTTCATTGGCCTTGCCGTAGCCGTAACTCACCATCCCTTTACGATCGCCCACGACCACCAGCGCCGCGAAGCTGAAACGTCTTCCGCCCTTGACCACCTTGGCGTTGCGATAGATTTTCACCACTGCGTCTTCCAGCAGCTGCTCGTCATACATTTCCGTTCGGATTGTTTCCTCAGCCAACTTGAGTCTCCGTTTCAAAAATCTGTCTATGGTTTCGCAATTGCTTCCACCGTTTACAACACCAGCCCGGTTTTGCGGGCCGCGTCGGCCAGCGATTTAATCCGGCCATGATATTTGTAGCCGTTGCGGTCGAAACACACCGCCTTGATACCGACTTCCAGCGCTCGTTTGGCCAGCGCCGCGCCAATCGCCTCGGCCGCTTTCTTGTTACCCGTTTTTTTCAGATTCTCTTTGACGCCTTTGGCTGTGGTACCGGCCGAAGCCAGCGTCACCCCGGCCGCGTCATCAATAATCTGGGCGTAGATATGCCGGGCGGAACGAAAGACCACCAGCCGAGGCCGTTCGGGCGTTCCAAAAACCTTCCGCCGCGAACGCCAGTTCCGACGCATTCGGGCCTGTTGTATTCTTTCCTTTAACATAATTGCGTTTATCCTGTTTATTTCCTCAGGCAGCCTGTCCAGTGCAATCCCATCGCCGAGTCCGCCGATTATGCGCCGGAACCGGAAGCAAACGCCTTGCCTTCCTTGCGGACAACATGTTCATCGGCATACCGAATTCCCTTGCCCTGGTACGGCTCAGGCGGACGAACGCGGCGAATATTGGCCGCGAACTGCCCCAGAATATGCTTGTCCGCACTGGAAATGGAAAATACCGCAGGCACTTCATTACCCTTGGTCGCGGGAACCTTGATTTCCACCTTCACTCCCTTGGGAATCGGCAACGCTACCGGGTCGCAGTACCCTACGGTCAGAATCAGCTTGCCGCCCTGTTCCTTGACGTTATAACCGGTTCCGAAAATCCGCATCTCCTGCTGGAATCCTTGGCTGACGCCGAGAATCATATTATTCAGCAACGCCCGCATTGTACCGTGCATGGCCCTTTTTATGCGGTCATTCGGCTCCGCATTGTCCACCACGATTCGGACGCCATCGACTTTCACCGTGATCGCCGGGTGACATTTCATTTCCAGCGTCCCTTTCGGGCCGGTCGCTTTCACAGCCTGACCCTGCTGTTCTACTTTGACGCCGGACGGTATGACAATTGGTTTTTTTCCTATGCGACTCATTTAGCTCACCGTGCAAATCAATTCACCACCGATATTTCCCTTACGGCATTGTCTGTCACTCAATATCCCTTTGCTGGTGGAAAGAATCGAAATCCCCAACCCGCCCATCACTCTGGGCAGGTCGTCCACGCCGCAATACATCCGCCGACCGGGGGTGCTGGCGCGTTTAATCTCACTGATAATATGCTCACCGGCCGGCGCATATTTCAAGCGAATCCGCAACAACCCTTGTTTGCCGTCGTCGATACGGTCAAAATCAGCGATGAAACCTTCTTCTTTCAATACCGCGGCCACCCCCTGGCAGACCTTGGAAGACCGAACTGTGACTTCCCGCCTGTCAACACGGCCGGCGTTGCGAATCCGGGTCAGCATATCCGCTATGGGATCACTCAAACTCATTCATTCCACTCCAAAACGTTTTTCACTTTGATCTGGGTTTTACCAACTGGCTTTCCTGACGCCCGGGATTTTGCCTTCGTTGGCCATTTTTCTAAAGCAAATCCGGCAGAGTTTAAACTTGCGATACACCGCTCTTGCGCGCCCGCATATCTGACAGCGGGTATAGACGCGACTCCGGTATTTCGGTTTTTTGGCTGCCTTGTTTTCCAGTGCCTTGGTTGACATATTTTACTCCGAACTCCTGATTTCCTGTTCCTGCCGCTTACGACTTGAAGGGCATTCCGAACATCTGCAGCAACTGGCGGCCTTCGTCGTTAGTCTGCGCGTCGGTTACAAACGTGATATTCATTCCCTGCTGATGCTCGATCCTGGCCGGGTCGATTTCCGGAAACACGCTCTGTTCGTCCAGGCCCATCGAATAATTGCCCTTGCCGTCAAAACCGCGGGGGTCCAGACCGCGAAAGTCCTTGACGCGGGGAATCGCCAGGTTAATCAGGCGATCCAGAAATTCATACATTCTTTCCCGGCGCAGCGTTACCTTCAGGCCGGTCTTATCACCCTGACGCACTTTAAAGTTCGAAACGCTTTTTTTGGCCTTGCAGACCAGCGGCCTTTGCCCCGTGATGGTGGTCATATCTTTGGCGGCCAGTTCCATAAACTTCTTGTCCACAACAGCCTTGCCCACTCCCATCGACACCACGATCTTTTGCAGCCGCGGCACCGCCATACTGCTGCTGTACCCGTATTTCTCTTTCATCGCCGGGGCGATTTTGCTCTTATATAAGTCTTTCAAGCGAGCCATGAATCCAATTCCTCACGCTACTTCTTTTTAGTTGCTTTGGTCACGACGCCGATTTCCGCGCCGTCGGCGCCGATGCGTTTCTTGATGCCTTTGCTGTCCATCTCAAATCGAACACGAACGCCCTTGCCGCTTTTGGGACTGACCGGCAGAACATTGCTCAGGTGAACGGGTTTTTCAATCCGAATTCGGCCGCCCTGCGGACTTTTCCGCGAAGGACGAACATGCTTATACGCCAGATTGATGCCTTCCACCACCACGCAATTTTCATCCGGAATTACCCGCAGCACCTTGGCGGTTACGCCTTTGCTGTCGCCGGAAATTACCTGTACCGTATCGCCTTTTTTCACATGCATTGCCATATCGGGTTATCCTGCTTCGGACCGGCCTTAGACCACTTCGCTGGCCAGCGAAATAATCTTCATGAAATTCCTGTCGCGCAATTCCCGCGGAACTGCGCCGAAGATGCGCGTCCCAATGGGATTCATTTCTGCGTCGATGATGACCGCCGCGTTGCTGTCAAATCGCACATAGCTGCCGTCGGGACGACGAACCGGAAACTTGGTCCGCACCACCACACACTTATACACTTTTTTGCGGTCCAACTGACAACTGGGCAGATATTTCTTGATGGCCACGCAGATAATATCCCCAATTGTGGCTGTTACACGGGTGTATTTGCCTGGCCGAGCGCTGCTCTTGCCCAGCACACGAATACACTGCGCTTCCTTTACGCCGCTGTTGTCGGCAATTTCCAGCATGGTTTCCTGTTGTATCACGACTGTCTCTTTACTCTTCAACAACTGCTTTTTGAACCACATTCACCAGACGCCAGCTTTTGGTTTTGCTGATCGGTCTGCATCCGGTAATTTCCACCACATCGCCCACACCGGCTATATTTTGGGGATCGTGTACTGCAAGCCGCGTCCGCCGGCGAAGATATTTGCCGTATTTTGGATGACGCATCAGGTAATCAATCTGCACTTTCACAGTCTTGTCGCTGCTTTTGCCGACCACTACGGCACGCTGGGTTTTCACTGTCTTGTTTCCCATATCGGTTTATCAGCCCTTGAGTTCATCCTCGCGCATCATCGTCCTGATCCGGGCGATATCTCTGCGGATATTTCGAATCGCGTGTCGATCGGAAAGATTTTCCGTCACAGCCTGACAACGCAATTCATACAGTTTCTTATTCAGTTCCTGCAATTTTTCCTGCCGCTCATCGCTGCGCAGGTCTCGAATTTCCGAAGGTTTCATATCCGTTCCCTGTTTATCCGACCGTATGTCGGCGCGTGACCAAACGGCATTTAATTGGCATCTTATGCGCCACGCGGGACAGCGCCAGTTTGGCCACATGCTCATCGACGCCGCCGATTTCAAACATCACCGTTCCGGGCTTGACGCGGGCCACCCAGCCTTCCACTTCCGCCTTGCCTTTACCCATACGGGTTTCCAGCGGTTTGGCGGTATAAGAGTGGTTCGGGAAAATCCGAATATACACTTTGCCTTCCCGGTGCAGAAAGTGCGTCGCCGCCACGCGGCCCGCCTCAATCTGTCTGCCGGTAATCCAGCTTCTCTCTAGCGCCTGCAGTCCGTATTCGCCAAAAGCCACGTAATTGCACCGACACGCGTTGCCGCGCATTCGGCCTCGCTGCTGTTTGCGGTATTTAACTCGTTTTGGCATTAACGCCATAATTCACTTCCCTCGTTCGAACACTTCCATTTAGTTGTTGGTTTCGGCGGTATTGGTTCCATCACGGTTTTCAGCCGCCTCGCCTCCCTCAGCATGGCTCGGTGCGACACGGCCATGGGCCGTTTCCCGGCGGGACCGATGTCCTTTGCCTCGCGCAGGCCGGCGGGGTTTACCGGGCACAACGGCGATTTCTTCGCCGAACCTGCCCTTGTAAATCCACACCTTGATGCCGATGCAGCCGTAGGTTGTCACCGCCGTGGCGGTGCCGTAATCCACGTTGGCTTCCAGCGTCTGCAGTGGAACGGAACCCCTCTTCTGACATTCGCTGCGGGCGATTTCCGCCCCGCCCAGACGACCGCTGATAAGAATCTTGACTCCCCTGGCCCCGGCATTCAGCGTGTTTTCGCAGGCCATTTTCATTACCCGGCGAAACGCCGCGCGTTTCTTCAACTGCTCGGCGATACCCTCGGCTACCAATTTGCTGTCCAGCGACGGCTCTTTAATTTCAATCACATTGATATTGACCTTGCGGTCAATAAGGCTTTCCAGCTCCTCCCGCAGTTTATCCACTTCCGCGCCGCGGGGGCCGATGACCATACCCGGCCGGGCCGTATGCAATGTTACTTTCACTTCATTGCGGGTCCGGGCAATCTCCACTTTGGCCACCGCTGCGTAAGGAGGCTGCCGGTTAAATTTCGCATCGATAAATTCTCGAATGCGGTTGTCTTCAATAAGAAACTCGCCGTAGTTGGCCTTGGGGGCAAACCAGGTACTCTGCCAGCCCAGCGTAATTCCCGTTCTGAACCCGATTGGCGATGTTTTTTGACCCATATCAACCCTGTCTCAGGCAATTAAAATTCCGTCACGGTCACATGAATATGGCTGGCTTCTTTGCGAATCGGGTGCGCCCGTCCGCGGTCTTTGGCTCGCCAGGTTTTGGTTGCAATGCGTCTGCCGGCTCCGTCCACGCGGGCCTCGAACACATACAGATTCTCCACATCCGCTTCCTGCTCATCCGCATCGGCAATCGCGGCCTTGAGAGTCTTGCGAACCGCCTCGGCGGCACGCTTGGGGGTAAATTTCAAAATATCCAGCGCATCCTGCACATCACGGCCGGTAATCAACTGGGTCACCAGCCGAGCCTTGCGCGGCGACATCGGAGCATAACGATAAATAGACTTCCATTCGGAAATCTCAGAGACCTCCACGCCCAGCGCACCGGCCAGGTGTTCCACGTCTTTCTTGGCGGGGGCCGGGGTCAACAAACCCTTTTGCCAGTTCCTTACCGCTGTCAGGGCCGAATCTCGATCCATTCCGCCTCGCACCAAATGCTCGGCCAGAGCTTGAACGCTCACGCCTTTTCGTTTTGCCGCCTTGAAAAATTTCTTCGCACTCAACATTATTATTTACCTTCAAATCCCGCTGATTTCCGCGGTTGAGAAATCCTTATTTCTTCCGGTCTCCGTCAGACTGTTTTCGCTTCCGCCTTACTGCCGGAATGGCCGCGGAAGGTACGGGTCATCGAAAACTCGCCCAGCTTATGGCCGACCATATCTTCCGTGACAAACACCTTGTGGAACATTTTGCCGTTATGCACCATAAAGGTATAACCGACAAATTCCGGTACAATCGTGCAGGCGCGGGCCCAGGTTTTAATCGGCTCTTTTCTGCCGCTTTGAAGCTGTTTTTGAACCTTCAAAAACAGCTTCTCATCCACATAAGGCCCTTTTTTCTGCGAGCGTCCCATACATTATCCTCAACCTGACTGCGGAAACTTTTCTCTTTCCATTCCTTATATCACCAACTGAATGCCGCGATGATTCTTTCGTCGGCGGATAATTTTCGAATTGCTGACCTTCCTCGGATTTCGAGTTTTGCCGCCTTTGGCCAGCACCCCGGTCGGGGAACACGGATGACGGCCGCCGTTGGCCCGTCCTTCGCCGCCGCCCATCGGATGCGACACCGGGTTCTGGGCCTTGCCGCGAACGTGCGGACGAAACCCCATGTAACGTTTCCGCCCGGCTTTGCCGATGCTGACATTTTGATAATCCGAATTACTGAGCCGACCGATAGTCGCCCGGCATTCCCGGCGGATAATTCTCGTTTCGCCGCTGGGAAGGATAATGGTCGCCCAGTCACCTTCCTTGGCCATCAGCCGGGCCACGCCGCCGGCGGTCCGGACGAGTTTTCCGCCCTGCCCGGCGTTCATTTCGATATTATGAATTCCCACACTAACCGGAATGGCGTACAACGGAAGAGCATTGCCTGCCTTCGGCTCCACCTCCGGACCGCTTTCCACGACTTGGCCGACCTGAATGCCTTCCGGCGCCAGAATATACCGCTTCTCACCGTCGGCATAGTGCAACAGCGAGATAAAACAGTTGCGATTCGGATCGTATTCGACGGTCGCCACTTTGGCCTGGACGCCGTCTTTGTCCCGCTTAAAATCGATGACTCGATAAAGTCTCCTGGCTCCGCCGCCGCGGAATCGTACCGTAGTCATACCGTGATGATTTCGCCCGCCGGTCTTTTTAATCCGTTTGCACAGACTCTTTTCCGGCAGAGTCGTGGTCAACACCGTCTTGTAATCAATCACCGAGGCGTTTCGCCGTCCGGGACTGGTGGGTCTGTAAATTTTAATGGCCATGAGTTATGAATCCTTTTTGGATTTCCCGCCTATATTCTTAGAACAAATCAATATGATTGTCCTTATGCAGCGCGACAACCGCCTTTTTCCAGCTCGCCATTCTTCCAAAGGAACGCCCGCGCCGGCGGAGTTTGCCTTTGACGTTGGCCGTGCGAACATCCAGTACCTTGACGTTGTACAGCTTTTCCACCGCGTCGCGAATCTGCATCTTGTTGGCGTTCCGGCGGACCTCGAAGGAATAGGCGTTCTTCGTGTTGGCCAGGTGCATTCCCTGCTCGGTCACAATCGGTCGAATGATTATGCTGTATTCGTTCATTATCGTCGCCCCTTGCGCCAGTTTAGTTTTCCGTTCCCCGGTTCAGCAGCGTCAGAAACGCTTCTTTGGTGAACAGCATTTTCCGGCGGGCACAAACATCTCCGGCGTTCAGTTCCGCCACCTGCATCAGGCCGACTTTCGGAACGTTCCGCGCGGATTTATACAGGTTTTCATCGCGTTCCCTAACCGCCACTAAACAACTGCGGTCAATCTTAAGATTTTTCAGTACCTCGGCGAATTCCCTGGTTTTTGGCGCCGCGAAGTTCAGCTCATCCACCACAATCACATTGCCGCCTTGCAGTTTGGCCAGAATCGCCGAATCGCAGGCCAGCCGGCGCTGTTTTTTTGGCATCGCCCGGGAGAAATCGCGAACCGCTTTGGCAAATGTCACGCCGCCGCCCCTGCGCAAAGGCGTGCGAACCTGACCCATACGGGCGTTGCCGGTGCCCTTTTGCTTATACAGCTTACGGGTAGAGCCTTCGACCATGCTTTTATTCTTGGTGGCAGCCGTGCCAGTCCGTTTGTTGGCCTGATACATCACGACAGCCTGCTTAATCAGGGCATGACGTATCACGCCGCCGAATATGCTTTCATCCACTTTCAGGCTCTCGATTTCCTTACCCTGCCGATTATATACCGCAATGTCAATCATGCTTTATTTCCGTCGCAATAAGTTGCGAAATTACTTTTTGGTTTTGGCCGTGTGAATTTCCACATATCCGCCGTTGGGTCCAGGCACATTGCCTTTGACCACCAGCAGATGATTTTCCGAATCAATCGAAACCAGCCTGTGATTGCGGGCGGTTACCCGAACCGCGCCCATGTGACCGGCCATCCGTTTACCCTTCTTGATCTTACCACTGTTACCGCGGTTGGTGGCGTGACTGGCGATGGACCCTCCGGCACGGTGTTTACGCTCCGTTCCGTGCGAAGCGGGAAAGCCGCCGAAATGATGCCGTTTCATCACGCCCTGGTATCCTTTACCTTTGCTGATACCGGCAACGTCCACGTACTTCACATCCGTAAAAAGATTCACATCCATCGTATCGCCGGCGTTATATTTCGCCTCTTCCGTACCCTTCAGCCGCCATTCGCGGACAAAACGCTTGGCAGTGGCGTTGGCCTTTTGGGCATGTCCTTCTTCGGGCTTGAGTATCCGGCAGGCCTTCTTGTCGTCAAAGCCCAGTTGCAGTGCAATATAGCCGTCTTTTTCAGGCGTCTTGACCTGCATCACCGTACAGGGACCGGCCTGAAGCACGGTGACGGTGGTCATCCGACCGGCCTGGTCATACACCTGCGTCATCCCTATCTTTTTACCCAACAACATCATATTCCGTATATCCCTGGAGTCTTTCTCGCAATTTAATCTTCGCTCATCGTATAAACAGCATTGTCCGCCTCGATATTATCGGCCTATGCCTTGATTTTAACAAAAACGCCCGCAGGAACGACCAGCCGGTTTAAGGCTTCGACCGTACGGGTATTGGCATCATAGATATCAATCAGACGCTTATGCGTGCGCATTTCAAACTGTTCACGCGATTTTTTGTCAATATGCGGACTGCGGAGAACCGTATATCGCTCGATGCGTGTCGGCAGCGGAATCGGTCCGCTGACGCGCGCGTTGGTACGGCGGGCCTGCTCCACGATTTCCTTGGCGGAACTGTCCAGAGCCCGATGGTCGTATGCTTCCATTCTGATTCTGATGCGTTCGGTTTCCGTCATGGTCAACCCTTATTCTGTACCTTTGGTATCTACATACCCAAACAGGAGAGTTACGAACATACCCATTTAACCCTTCAAAAACAAGCAAAAAACAAAAATACACGCCTCTCCGGCCAAAAGACAACTTCTCCACCGGTTGTCCGCCGGAGTAAATTTATTCGCTTTCAATCAAGGCAGGAAAGGCTTCAGATTCGCCTTACCTTATTATGGATGACTCCTTTTCGGACATCCCGACATTCCGAAAGCCGTTGGCCGGATTCAAAGTCTTTTCCTAACTCCTTATCCCGCACGGCTTTGGCAAAACGACCCAACAGGTCTTTTCTGCCGTCCATGAAATCTCATTCTGAGATGAACAGCCCAACTCGACACGCACGCAATCCTTATTTGCCGTGCTCGCTCGGCTGGAAAAATAAGAATATACTACACCGATATTTCCCTTGTCAATAGCCTCCCGAAAGAATTTTTTCAGAAATCTGGTCCGGAGCCTTTTCGTAGCTGAGCGGTTCCATCGTAAAGATTCCCCGGCCTGCTGTTGCGCCGCGAAGCTGGCCGGCATAACCAAACATTTCCGCCAGCGGCACTTTGGCATCAATGACCCGCACGCCGCCATGGACATGCGAATCGGTAATTTCGCCGCGGCGGGAAATCAGATTGCCCTGCACTGCGCCGAAATAATTTTCCGGCACAATCACCTGAACCCGCATCACCGGTTCCAGAAGAATCGGTCCGGCTTTGGGTAGTAAATCCCGCACGGCGATATTGCCGGCTTGTTCAAACGCCAGCTCCGACGAATCCACTGTATGGAAAGAACCATCTGTCAGCGTCACTTTGACTCCGATTACCGGGTAACCCGACAGCACTCCGCTGGTCAGGCCTTCCAGAACGCCGTGTTCCACCGCCGGGATATATTCTCTGGGGACTGCTCCGCCGACAATGGCGCTGACAAATTCATTTTCCCTGGCGTAATGTCCGTCTTCAGTGAACAGCGGTTCAATCCGAATCACCACATGTCCGTATTGTCCCCGTCCGCCCGTCTGCCGGATGAATTTGCCTTCTCCGTCGGCCAACTGGCTGATCGCCTCTTTGTACGCCACGCGCGGTTTGCCGATGCGAACATTGACGCCCATATCCCGAATCAGCTTATTTTGCAGAATTTCCAGGTGCAGTTCGCCCATTCCGCTGATAATCGTCTGGCCTGTTTCTGCATCGAATTTGGATTTGAACGTCGGGTCTTCCTTGCGCAGCGTCGCCAGCGCCTCGCCAAGTTTATTGCGTTCCGCCGCCGAGACCGGCTCAATCGACATACTGATGACGGTGTCCGGGAACGTAATGCTTTCCAGCACCACCGGATGTCGCGTATCGCACAGGGTATCGCCCGTCAGTGTGCCCTTGAGCCCCAGAACCGCCACAATGTCGCCGGCTGAGGCGGAATCGATAATCTGCCGATTGTCGGCGTGCATCTGAAAAAGCCGCGTAATATTTTCCTTGACACTGCGATTGGTATTCAGAACCCGTGTTCCCCTGGACAGTGTTCCCTGATAAATCCGCAGGAAATACAAATCGCCGTGTTTGTCGCCGGTAATTTTAAACGCCAGCGCCACCAGCGGCTTAGCGGGGTCACAAACCACATTGACCTTCTTGTTATGAGCCGTCGGCGCAAGACCCGTTATCGCCGGCTTATCTATAGGCGACGGCAGATAGTCCACCACCGCATCCAGCAGCCGACGCACTCCTATATTCCTCAGTGCCGAGCCGACCAGAACCGGATGAAGTTTATTGGCCAGTGTTCCTTTGCGGATACCACGCCGAACGACTTCTTCCGGAATCGGCCGGTCATGAACATAAAGATCCATCAGCTCTTCGTCGAATTCCGCCGCGGCCTCAACCATATCATGACGCCACTGTTTAGCCGCGGCTTTCAGTTCTGCCGGAACTTTCTCCTCCCAAAAGCTGGCGCCGATTTCTTCCGGCTGATAATAGACCGCCTTCATTGTAATTAAATCAATCAGTCCTTGGAAACCGGATTCGGCGCCAATGGGAATCTGCACGGCGACCGGATGGGCCAACAGCTTGTCGCAAATGCTGCGCATACACATCTCAAAATCGGCGCCGATTTTGTCCATCTTGTTAATAAAACAAAGACAGGATAAGTGATATTTCTGTCCCTGCCGCCAGACCGTCTCCGACTGCGCCTGCACGCCTTCCGAGGCGTCAAAGACTGCTACCGCTCCATCTAAAACACGCAGCGACCGCTCCACCTCTGCGGTGAAATCCACGTGGCCGGGGGTATCAATCAGGTTGATATCGTATCTATTCCACGGGCACTTGGTCGCCGCCGAGGTAATGGTAATGCCCCGCTGTTGTTCTTCCTCCAGATAATCCATCACTGCGGTTCCATCGTGTACCTCGCCCATTTTGTAGGTCTTGCCGGTGAAGTATAAAATACGCTCCGAGACGGTGGTTTTGCCCGCGTCGATATGCGCCATAATGCCGATGTTGCGTACTTTGGATAAATTTTCCGCCATAAAACCCGGCGTTATTCGCCGCCTTATCACTCCGATTTCACTTTTCTACTGCCGTTTCAAATAAAAAAGCTTCACTTTTGTCATTCTGGCGAAGGGCCTGCCCCGGCGAAAGCACGGGGCCAGAATCCAGTCGAAATTGCTGGATTCCGGGTCAAGCCCGGAATGACAAAAAACGACACTTACTTTTTAGAAAGGGCACTACTAACAAAAACAGCTCCGCTCGTTAAAGTTTTGACGATTGCTTAACCTGTCGTAACGAGCCCGGCTGCCTATAGAAAAAAACCGCCACGGTTTTGAAAGACACAATCCGTGGCAGCTTAAAAACAATTCTTACCAGGCGAAATGAGCGAAGGCCTTGTTGGCTTCCGCCATACGATGAACGTTTTCGCGTGTGGTCATTGCGGCGCCTTCTTTTTTGAAGGCGTCCAGCAGTTCAGAGGCGAGCCGCTCGGCCATCGGTTTGCCTTTCTTGCCGCGGGCCGCAGCCAAAATCCAGCGGAATGCCAGCGACTGCTGCCGCTTGGGGCGGACCTGCATCGGAACCTGATAGCTGGCGCCGCCGACGCGTTTGCTGCGGACTTCCAGTGCCGGTTTGACGTTTCCCACGGCCGTTTCAAACACTTCAATCGGAGGGGTATCCGAAATCTGTTTGGAAATCGTGTCCATCGCCTCATAAAACACGTCTTGCGCACGGCTCTTCTTGCCGTCCCACATCATACAATTGATGAATTTGGCTACCAGTTTGCTCTGATACTTGTGGTCCGGAATTAAAAACCGACGGTCGGCTTCTACGAACTTTTTTCTTCCCATTCGAACACCTTGTTCTGTTTTCCACTTTCTCTGACTAAATTGTCTGTGAAAAGCAAATTTCTCACCCGGCCGAAATCAGGCCGTCACGGATTAAGACTTTTTGGCTCCGTACTTGCTGCGACCCTGCTTGCGCCCCGTGACACCGGCGGTATCCAGTGTTCCACGAATAATGTGATATCGCACGCCAGGCAGATCACGGACACGACCGCCGCGAATCGTCACGGTGCTGTGTTCCTGCAGGTTGTGGTCGATACCCGGAATATAGCAGGTTACTTCCGTGCCGTTAGTTAACCGCACACGGGCGATTTTCCGCAGCGCCGAGTTTGGCTTTTTGGGCGTTTGTGTGCGAACAATCAGACACACGCCCCGTTTCTGCGGAGAACCGCTGATATCGGAAATGCGTTTTTTGCTTTTGCTTTTACGTTTATTGCGTACTAACTGATTAATGGTCGGCATAAATTCTCCAATCCTCTGTTAAACATTTTCATATCAACAAGTTACGTTCATTTCCCCGGGTTTTATTCCAGACCCAGCGCCACCTTGACCGCCTTGTCGGCTGCGGCTTCAGCCTCTTTGGCCTGCCGCAATTCCTCAAGCTGCTTAGGAACCGGAGGTTCACCCATATGCTTGACTTTGGCGTCCAGATACCGTTTAAATGCCGTACCGGCGGGGATCAGATGACCCAAAATCACGTTTTCCTTCAGACCAAGTAAGTCGTCGATTTTACCCGCCAGTGCCGCTTCCGTCAAGACTTTTGTGGTTTCCTGGAAGCTGGCCGCCGAAATAAAGCTGTTCGACTGCAGTGAAGCCTTGGTAATGCCTAACAGCAGTGCCGTTGCGGTTGCCGGACGCGGCTTTTTACCTTTGGCTGGCGTTCCCGCCAGGGCCTCCACCTTTTCATTGGCCGCTTCGAGCTGTTCTTTGGTCACCAATTGTCCGACTTTCAGATCCGTATCGCCCGGTTCGGCAATCCGCAGACTGCTGGACAGTTCCGCGTTGGCCCTGCGGAATCCAACCTTATCGATCACTTCTCCGGGCAGAAACTGGCTGTCGCCGACGGATTCAATTTCGACTTTATTCATCATCCGCGACAGAATAATTTCAATGTGCTTATCATTGATGGTCACGCTTTGAACGCGATAGACATTCTGAATCTCCCGAAGCAAATACCGCTGCAGGGCTTCTTCGCCTTTAATGCGAAGAATATCGTGCGGCACCAGCGGCCCATCGGTCAGGGCGTCGCCGGCCTCGACGCGGTCGCCGGTATGGAAGTTCAAGTGTCTGTCTCGCGGCACATGGTGTTCCTTTTCCATACCGCTTTCGTTGCGGATAATAATAGTCATTTTGCCGCGGCGTTTGTCGCTCTTGAGTTCAACCACACCGGAAATTTCCCCCATTGCCGCCGGGTCTTTCGGTTTTCGGGCTTCAAAAATCTCCGTCACACGCGGCAGACCGCCGGTGATGTCCTGCGTACCGCCGCCGCCGCGAGGCAAACGGGCCAATAACGCTCCGGCCACAACCCGCTGGCCCTCATCCACTTCAATACGGGCCTTGGCCGGCAGATAATGAACGTCCAGAATCTTGCCTTCGGCGTCTTCAATAATCATCTGCGGGTGTTTGTCGCCCTTGTGTTCAATGACCACGGGTCTGCCCCGCTGGCCTTTGCGTTCTTCCTCGACACGCATGGTTTCGCCTTCAATCACATCCACCAAACGGACAAGGCCAGCCACCTCGGCAAGAATGGATACACGGTGCGGGTCCCAGGAAAACAGCCTCTGTCCCTTCTTTACCGTTTTGTCATCCAAAACTTGAACGACAGCACCGTAAGGAACTTTGAATCTATCGAGTTCTCGTCCTTTATCGTCAATTAGCTGCAATTCACCGTTTCTGCTTAATGCGATACGATTTGATGTCACCTTACGCGAACCGCTGGGATCTTCCTTTTGTGGAAGAACATCTTTATGTAACTTTTGCCCTTTTTGCTCTTGGAAGCCCTCGGAAGCATTACTCGGTTCATCAACGCAGCGTAAACTTTCCATGAATTTGACAGTCCCATCGCGAGTTGCCTTTTGGTCAGTCTCAATCAGCGACACCGCTGCGATACCGCCGGTGTGGAAAGTTCTCATCGTCAACTGTGTTCCAGGTTCGCCAATAGACTGAGCCGCCACAATACCCACCGCCAGGCCTTCCTCGGCCAACTGGCTGGTACTAAGGTCCCATCCATAGCACTTGGCGCAAATGCCCATCTTGCTTTCGCAGGTCAGCGGACTGCGAACGCGAATTGCATCCAGCCCGAGCTGTTTAATCTTCTCCGCCGTTTCGGGAGTAATGACCTCGTTCTCCCGAACGATCATTTCATCGGTGATCGGGTTGCGGATATTGTCGCGGGCCGTGCGGCCGATAATCAAATTCTTCAGCGCCACATCGACCGTTTCGCCTTTATAGACCGTGCTCTTGGTAATACCCTGCAGCGTACCGCAGTTCTGTTCGCTGATCATCACATTCTGTGCCACGTCGGCCAGTTTTCGCGTCAGATACCCTGAATCCGCGGTTTTCAGCGCCGTATCCGCCAGTCCTTTGCGGGCGCCGTGGGTCGAACTAAAATACTCCAGCACGTTGAGGCCTTCGCGGAAGTTTGCTTTAATAGGCGTTTCGATAATTTCGCCGCTCGGTTTGGCCATCAAGGCTCGCATCCCGGCCAACTGCTGAATCTGGTCGATACTGCCGCGAGCCCCGGAATGACGCATCACCCATATCGGATTCAGATACGGAACACCGTCGCGCGTGTCGTTTTTCATCGCGTTCATCATCGCGTTGGTCACCGCCACGCGGGCGTGTGTCCAGATGTCGATAATCTGATTATACCGTTCGCCTTCCGTCAGAATGCCTATCTGGAAGTTTTTCATAATTTTATCGACCTTCTTCTGGGTCGCTTCGATAATGGCCGGTTTTTCCGGCGGAATCCGCAGGTCCAGAAGCCCAAAGCTCATTCCCGACAGAGTCGCACGCTTAAAACCCAGCTCCTTCATATTATCCAGCAGGTCAAGCGTCGCCTTGGCCCCGGCATATTCATAACAGTCCTGAACCACGCTGCCCAGCCACTTCTTGTCGAGTGTCATATTGTAGAACGGCATCCGCGAATCCAGAATATCGTTGAACAGACATCGGCCGGGCGTCGTCTGGACGACCGGGCCTTTTTCCGGGCCGCTTTCGCCGACGATTTTTTTGCCTTCGGGCAGACGCACTTTGACGCGAGCGTGAACGCCGACCTTGCGCATATCCAAAGCTGTAATCGCCTCGGCCATATCGCGGAAAACCATTCCCTCGCCCTCTTGTTTGTCGGCGATATGGGTAATATAGAAGTTGCCCAGCACCATATCCTGGGACGGCCCCAGCATTGGCGAACCGCTGGCCGGAGAAAAAATGTTGTTGGTTGACAGAATCAGCGTATGGGCTTCGACCTGCGCTTCGATACTCAGCGGCAGGTGTACCGCCATCTGGTCGCCGTCAAAGTCGGCGTTAAAGCCGTGACAGACCAGCGGATGCAGCATAATCGCGTTGCCTTCCACCAGAACCGGTTCAAACGCCTGAATACCCATACGGTGCAGCGTCGGGGCGCGGTTCAGCATAACGGGGTGCTGATGAATCACTTCTTCCAGAATATCCCAGACGTATTCTTCCCGCCGTTCCAGCATTCGTTTGGCGCTTTTGATGGTATCGGCGTAGCCGCGGTCCTTAAGCCTGCGGATAATAAACGGCTGGAACAGTTCCAACGCAATACGCTTGGGCAGACCACACTGGTTGAGTTTCAGGTGCGGCCCGACCACAATCACCGAACGGGCCGAGTAGTCCACACGTTTGCCCAGCAGATTCTCACGGAAGCGGCCCTGTTTGCCTTTAATCATATCCGTCAGACTCTTGAGCGGCCGGTTGTTGCTGCCCAGCACGGGCCGACGACACCGTCCATTGTCAAACAGCGAATCCACCGCCTGCTGCAGCATCCGCTTTTCATTGCGGATAATCACTTCCGGCGCGTTCAGGTCAATTAGTTTTTTCAGACGGTTGTTGCGGTTAATGATGCGCCGATACAAGTCGTTCAGGTCGCTGGTGGCAAAGTTGCCGCTTTCCAGCATCACCAGCGGCCGCAAATCCGGCGGAATCACCGGAATCACGTCCTGAATCATCCATTCCGCCTTGTTTTCGCTGCCGCGAAGGCTGTTAATCAGTTTCAAACGCTTGCTCAAATCTTTGATTTTCTGTTTGCTGGTGGTCTCGGTAATCTGGGTTTTCAGTTCCACCGACAAGGCGTTAAGGTCCTGTTTACCGAGGAGTTCCTTGATCGCCTCGGCGCCCATCGAGGCCTTGAAACACGGACCATATTTCTCGATGGAATCTCGGTATTCGTCTTCAGTCAGCAGTTGACGCAGTTTCAGCGGGCTTTGGCCCGGATCGGTCATCACGTAATCCTGGAAATAGACGATTTTTTCAATATCTGTCGTCTTCATCCCCAGCAGGGTGCTCAATCGGCTGGGCATCGCCTTGAAGAACCAGATATGCACCACCGGCGCCGCGAGGTTGATGTGTCCCATCCGTTTGCGGCGGACGCGGCTGTGCGTCACTTTCACCCCGCAGCGGTCGCAGATAATGCCCTTGAATTTGGTTCCCTTGTATTTGCCGCAGCCGCATTCCCAGTCGCGTTCCGGCCCGAAAATCCGTTCGCAGAACAGACCATCCTTTTCCGGCCGATAGGTTCGATAGTTAATCGTTTCCGGCTTTTTCACTTCGCCGAACGACCAGCTGCGAATATCATTCGGACCCGCCAGCGAAATTCTTACCGAACCGTAATCATTGATCCGATCGTAAATCGACTCTGTCATAGCAGGACTGACTCCTATTGAATGTCCCTGTTATTCCACTTCGTGACGACTTTCCGCTCACACCCGCCTGTATTTCCGCCCTTGTTTTTATAACTGCGGCACTCCCACGCGTTTCTTTTCCAATTGGATATTTAAGCCCAGTCCGCGGATTTCATTACACAGCACGTCAAAGGAAATCGGCGTGCCAGCCTCGAGCACATTGGTGCCTTTGACCATTGACTCGTAAATCTTGGTGCGACCTTCGATGTCGTCGCTCTTGACCGTCAGCAGTTCCTGCAGCGTATAGGCCGCACCGTAGGCTTCCAGCGCCCAGACTTCCATTTCGCCGAACCGCTGACCGCCGGTGCGGGCCTTGCCCCCAAGGGGCTGCTGCGTAATCAGACTGTACGGCCCCGTCGAGCGGGCGTGAATCTTGTCGTCCACCAAATGATGCAGCTTCATTATATAGATATGGCCAATGGTCACATTCTGATCGAACGGCTCGCCCGTGCGTCCGTCGTAAATGCGGGCTTTGAGGCTGTCCGTAGGCACTTGTGTGAACAACTCATCAGCCGACGGAATCTGTTTTTTCTCTTCCAATTCCTTCATTCGGCTTTGGACATGCTGGTTGGCATCTCCGATGACCTCGATAATATCTTCTTCCGTGGCCCCGTCAAAGACCGGCGTAACCGCGCAGAACCCCAGCACCTTGGCCGCCCAGCCCAGATGGGTTTCCAGAATCTGGCCGACGTTCATACGGCTCGGCACGCCCAGCGGGTTCAGACAAACATCCACCGGCGTACCGTCTTCAAGGAAGGGCATATCCTCCTGGGGCAGAATCTTGGCGATGACGCCCTTGTTTCCGTGGCGACCCGCCATTTTGTCGCCCACCGACAGCGTTCGCTTGGCGGCAACATAGACCTTGACCATTTCCAGCACGCCGCTGGGAAGCTCATCGCCGTGCTTCATCCGTTCCAACTCGCGTTTCTTTTCGTTCTGGATTTGTTCCAGTTTTGGCCGGTACTTCGACACGATTTTTTGCGCCGGTTCACGCTGGGCGGCGGGTTTGACCCAGTTGATGTCAAAGGTCTCAATCTGTTCATAAAGGACATCCGTATCGTCGCTGGCGCCGACTTTCTGACGCGTGTTCGGGTCCACGACTTCAATGTCCAGTTCCTCATGAATCCTGGCCATCATTTCCTTGAACAGGGCGCATTCCCTGGCGACCATATCACGTTCAAAGCGACGAATCTGATCCGTATAGGCCTTGCGCTGTTCTTCCGTTCCGGCGCCCTTGCGCATAAATCGGCGGGTTTTGATGACCACGCCCTCATGACCGCTGGGGATTTCCAGTGAATCGTTTTTGACGTCTTCGCCGGCCCGGCCGAAAATGGCATGCAGCAGTTTTTCCTCCGGCGTCAGTTCCGTCTTGCTCTTGGGCGAGACTTTACCCACCAGAACATCGCCCGGCGCCACCCGCGTTCCTTCACGAACCACGCCGTTTTCGTCGAGATTGCGAAGCGCCTTTTCGCTGACGTTGGGAATATCGCGGGTGAATTCCTCGCGTCCCAGTTTCGTCTCGCGAACCTCCACGCTGAATTCGTCGATATGAATACTGGTAAACACGTCGTCTTTGACCAGCCGTTCGCTGATCAAAATTGCGTCCTCAAAGTTATAGCCGTCAAACGCCACAAACGCCACCAGTACGTTACGTCCCAAAGCCAACACGCCGTCGCACGTGGCGCCGCCGTCAGCGATAATCTGTCCCTTTTTGACCTTCTGTCCCAATTGAACAATCGGCTTTTGATTCAGGCAGGTCCGTTCGTTAAGCCCCTGGAATTTTAACAGCAGATACTCGTCCGTACCGTTAATGACGATTCGGTTGGCATCGACCGCGGTAACTGTGCCGGAGGTGTTGGCGCGAACCACCATACTCGAATTCCGGGCCACAGGCTCTTCCATTCCCGTGCAGACCAGCGGAATTTCCGCTTTTAACAGCGGTACCGACTGACGCTGCATATTCGACCCCATCAGGGCGCGGTTGGCGTCGTCGTGTTCGAGGAACGGAATTAACGCCGCCGAGACGCCCACCATTTGCTTGGGCGACACGTCAACATACTGCACTTCCGCGCTGTCCACTTGGGTTAGTTCGCCGTTTTTGCGGGCCAGAACCAACCCTTCATGCAGTGTATGCGTTTTCGGATTCACCATACTGGGCGGAGCGAAAATGGCTCGCATTTCCTCATCCGCACGCAGATATTCAATCTCGTCGGAGACCTTCTTGTTCTTTACTTTCCGGTACGGCGTGACCAGAAAGCCATACTTATCCACTTTGGCAAAAATGCCCAGCGACACAATCAGGCCGATGTTGGTACCTTCGGGCGTTTCAATCGGACAGACACGGCCGTAGTGGCTGATATGAACGTCGCGAACCTCAAAGCCCGCGCGTTTGCGGTTCAAACCGCCCGGACCTAACGCGCTCAATCGACGCTCGTGCGTCAGTTGACTTAGCGCGTTGGTTTGATCCACCACCTGGCTCAATTCGCCCCGACCGAAGAAAAATTCAATACTGGACGATACACTCTTGCTGTTGACCAGGTCGGCGATACGGGCAACTTCTTCCATTGTCCTGGAGCTCATCCGCTCCTGCACCGTCCGCCGCAGTTTGAGCAGACCCTTGCGGATTTCTCCCGCGGCCAGTTCGTCAATGGTGCGCAGACGACGGTTGCCCAAATGGTCAATATCGTCCAGTTCGCCCTGGTTGTTCCGCAACTGAAGAATGTATTTCATCGTATTCAGAAAATCTTCCGGCCGAAGCGACATCTCGTCTTCCTTGACGCTCAGCCCGAATTTGCGGTTCAGGCGGAATCGCCCCACCGCCCCAAGACGATAGCGGTTTATATCATAGAATTTTTCTTCAAACAGCAGTTTGGCCTTGTCCAGATTGGCGGGATTGCCCGGACGCAGACGGGCATAAATTTTCATCAGCGCCTCTTTATGCCCTTCACAACTGTCTTCGGAAATGGTATTCATTACCAATGGGTCCGGCACTTCCGCAATGACTTCCACGCTGTCCAAACCGCTGGCCTGAATCTTCGTCACCGCGTCGCCTAATTGTGCCCCGGCATCCACCAGAATCTCGCCGGTCTCCGTATCCACAATCGGTCCGACCGCCCACATCGTGGGCTCCAGTTTCTTCGTCTTGACCGTTTGTGTCGGATAGAACAGCCGCAGTAAAACGTCCGTTCGCCCGTAATCGGGGGACATCGCCCGCAGAAATGCCGTAGCGGGAATCTTGCTGGACTGATCAATGCGAATGACCAGCACGTCCTTGCGCGTCACGGACATCTCAATCCAGCTTCCCCGTTCGGGAATGATTCTGGCGCCGTGCAGAATCCGGTCGCCGTCCTTGCTGTCGATGACAAAATCAACGCCCGGACTGCGGTGAAGCTGGTTGACAATGACACGCTCGGCGCCGTTGATAATAAATTCGCCGCCGCCAATCATCACCGGGATTTCGCCCAGATAAATCGCCTGCTCGGCAATGTCCTCCATGTCCTTGCGTTTGAGTCTGCAATGCACCTTCAGCGGATACCCGTGGGTCAGCCGAAGTTCTCGGCATTGCTCAATCGAATATCGCGGCGGTTCCAGTTCATAGCCGAGATATTCCAGTTCCATCGTCTTGTCATAACTGACAATCGGGAACACCTCGCGGAACAACGCTTCCAGTCCGTCATTGCTCCGACGATCCCAGGGTTTATCCTGCTGCAGAAAGCGGGCGTAGCTTCTGATTTGGACCTCGATGAGGTCCGGGATCTCAACCGCATCTCCGATTTTGCCGAAATTCTGAATGTTCAACGACATCATTCGACAACTCTCCGTTTAGGCCATATACCTTTTTCATTCTCCCGCGTCGCGCGGAAATGTCATTCTTGCTTAAGCCCCAAAAACAAAAAGTCCCCTTTCAGGCGCAGCGCCCTTCCGAGGCCGTCCGCCTGTTGCAGAACTTCTCTGAATTTGATTGTATCGTTCTTATCCGGTTCCAAAAACCATTCCAAAGGAAAACTTCATCCTTGCCTTGTGGGCCTTTCGAACCGCAAAAACCGCCGAAAATTACTGGAGTTCGACCGTCGCGCCAGCCTCTTCAAGCTGCTTCTTGGCCGCTTCGGCTTCGTCCTTGCTGACATTTTCCTTCACCGGTTTCGGTGCACCCTCCACCAGGTCTTTGGCTTCCTTGAGACCCAGACTGGTCATCGCACGAACTTCTTTGATAACCTGAATTTTCTTGTCGCCGGCATTCTTGAGAACCACCGTAAAGCTGGTCTTTTCCGCCGGCGGGGCCTCGGCCGCGCCGCCCGCAGCAGCAGCAACCATCACCGCGCCGCCGGCGGCTGGTTCGATTCCATAAGTCTCTTTCAAATAATCCGCCAGTTCTTTGGCCTGCATCAGTGTTAAACCGACAATTTTGTCCCCCAGTTCCTTAATCGATGCACTAAACTCACGCGACATGCTTTGTTACTCCTCATCATTTCTGGGTTTCGAGGTAGTCGGAACTCCGCCGTTCCTTTTAACCCGCTGCAAGCGGGACAACCTTAACAACCATAATGTTTATTTAGCCAGTCCGAAGGACTGTCCACAATTTTAACTTTTGGATTTTAACTTTTAACTTTTCTATGCTGCTTCCTTTTCTTTCTTTTCGATCAAACTTTTCAGACAACCCGCGACAACACCGCCGGGACCCAGCATCGCACTGACAATCCTGTCGCCGGGAGCCATAGCGATACCCACAATCCAACTCTGCAGTTCGGCTCGCGTGGGCATCTTTGCCAGCGACTCCGCGGCCCCGCTGTCCAGAACCTGTCCCTCTACATACGCCCCTCGAATCGTCATCACTTTCTTCTTGCGAATCCAGCCGTCCATTTCCTTGGCTATATCTACAATACTGTCGCCGCCAAAAACCACCGTACAAGGGCCGGCTTCGAACAAACGGGCCGCGGTGGGATGGCCAAGACTCTCCATCGCCTTACGTATCAAACTGTTTTTGACCACCATCATCCGAATGCCTTTGTTCTTTAACGCACCGCGAATGACGTTATTGTCAATCCCGTTGATACCGATAGTTTGCATAATCAAAAAGGAATTGACGCCGGCAAATCGCTTTTCATATTCCTTTTGAACCAATCCCTTTACGTAATAACTCATACATTCACCTCGTTATCAAAAGGCCCTTCGAGGCCGTTCCAGCCTACAAATTCGACACATCCAACTGGACACCGGGACTCATCGTCGCCGACAGGCAGATTTTCCTGATATACGTACCCTTGACTGACGACGGCTTCATCCTCTTAATATGATCAATGAACGCCGCGATGTTTTCGGCCAATTTGTTTTCGTCAAAGCTGAGTTTGCCGACCACCGCGTGGACATTGCCGCCAGTGTCGTTGCGGAATTCCACCTTGCCGGCCGCAAATTCCCTGACTGCCGTGACCACATCCATTGTTACCGTGCCGTTTTTCGGAGAAGGCATTTTACCTTGCGGGCCCAGCATCTTACCGAGCTTGCCGACCTTGCCCATAATTTTCGGCGAAGCAATCGCCACATCGAAATCCACCCAGCCGTCGCTGATTTTTTTTATCAGGTCGTCCACGCCGGCTTCAATCGCACCGGCCGCTTTGGCAGCGGCGGCGTCGGTTTCTTCACAGAAGGCGATGACCCGACGGGCCCTGCCGATGCCGTGAGGAAAACTAATCGCACCCCGAATCGCCTGGTCGGCCTGTTTGGTATCGATACCAAGATACATCGCGATATCGACCGTCTGATCAAATTTTGTTGACGCGAAAGACTTGAGTTTTTTGACCGCCTGTGGAAGCGGTTGTGGCTCCGCAACAGCCTTTTTGGCGTCGTTTTGATACCGTTTGCTTCGTTTCTTCATCGTTTAGTCCTCGCGAAATTTACGGTTCTGTTTTCGCTCCCACTGTGACGCCGTGGTTAGCGTTGTTCTTCTTCCAACTACGAACTACTTTAATCGACCACTTCGATTCCCATACTCCGTGCCGTGCCCATAATGATCCGGTCGGCATGCTCCAGCTCGTATGCGTTCAAATCCTTGATTTTGGTCTGTGCGATTTTACGAATCTGGGCCTTGGTCACCTTGCCGACTTTTTCCTTGTTCGGAACGCCGCTGCCCTGGGCGATACCCGCCTCCTGCTTGAGCAGAACCGACGCCGGCGGACTCTTGATAATAAAATCGAAACTGCGGTCGTTATAAACTGAAATCTCAACCGGAATAATCGTGCCATCGAATTCCCGCGTCCGCTCGTTGAACTGCATGACAAACTGACCGATATTAACGCCATGCTGACCCAGCGCCGGACCAATCGGCGGAGCAGGTGTGGCTTTGCCGCCCGGCGCCTGCAATTTAATCACTTTAACCCGTTCTTTTGCCATACTCACTTAACCTCAACTATACTTTTTCAATCTGCCAGTATTCAATATCCAGCGGCGTACTGCGGCCGAAAATCGTTACGATCACCCGCACCACGCCGCGCTCGGCGTCGATAGAGTCCACCACGCCTTCAAAGTTCTCAAACGCCCCTTCCCGAATTTTCACTATATCGCCTTTGGCAAATTCCACTCGGATATTCGGCGTATCTTCGGGTTTTTCTGCTTCCTTGAGCATCTTGGCCACATCCGTATCCCGCATCGGGGTCGGCACGCCTTCGGTGCCGATAAAGTCGCCTACGCCCATTGTCTCCTTAATGATAAACCACACCTCATCCGGAATCCGCCTGTCCTCTTTCGGCTCCATCTCCATAAACACGTATCCGGGATACAGCTTGCGTTTAATGACCCGCTGCTTTCCTGCCCGAATCCGTTTAATCTGCTCGGTCGGAACAATAATTCGGCCTACACTTTTGACCCCTTCCACTTTCATCTTGTGGGCCAGCGTGTCCCGAACCTGCTCTTCCTTATTGGATGCCACTCGCAACACGTACCACCGCATATCCATGAACCTCTCAGGCGTTCCGAAAGAAACTCGTTCTCATAATCAATAAAGGCCGATTTTCTGGAAAAACCAGACGAAAACAAAATCCACCACTGCCAGCAGCATCGCTATCGCCAGCATCACGAAAATAACTACCACCGTCGAAGCGGTCAGTTCCTTGCGGGTGGACCAGCTCACTTTTTTGACCTCGCCTTCCGCGGCGATCAGGAAATCCGCCATGGACGGCTTATTCACCAGCCACGCGATTAGTCCTCCGATGGTTGCGCAAAGACCAACCGGCAACAGGGTTTCCAGCCAGATATTGCCCAGCGGCTGCAACTTCTGATTCAGCACAAAACAGCCGTACGCCGCAATCACAAACACCCCAATCGCCGCACCCAGCCGTGTGTTAGCGGCCTGTCCTCGTTTATAAATCCTGCCCGGATTCATGGTCGTCCTTCTTGGTACTTTCCGTTTCTTTCCGTGCTCTTGACGTTTCTCAGGGACACTTTATCTACACCTTTGCTTGTTTGGGATTGATCCCTTCGGTCGGCCCCACACACCAGGCCAGGAGGGAATCGAACCCCCAACCTGCGGTTTTGGAGACCGCTGCTCTACCAAATTAAGCTACTGGCCTAACCTGTTATTTCCTGCGAATCTTGTGAACGGTACGCTTGCGTTCACGTTTGCAAAACTTCTTCAATTCCAGCTTTGGGGTGCCGCCCTGCACATTAACTTCGGTGCGGTAATTCCGATCACCGCAGTCTTTGCACTCCAGCCACACCCATTCTCGTTTTTGCATTTTCGCCATACCGCCGAACCCTCTTACAAAAAGTATCCACTTTCGCCCCGCCGACCGAAAAAGACGGAACAGGGCACCGCTGTCAGCGGCGCCCCGGTTCGTTTTCTATTTTCTTTCCCGTTCTCAGGCAATAATCTTGGTCACAACGCCGGCGCCGACGGTTCTGCCGCCTTCGCGGATGGCGAAACGCAGGCCTTCTTCCATCGCAATCTTCGAGATAATCTCGGCTTCCATTTCGATGTTGTCGCCGGGCATACACATCTCAACCGGTTTGCCTTCACGGCTGCAGATGACCTTGATTTCGCCGGTCACGTCTGTCGTCCGGAAGAAGAACTGCGGACGATAGCCGGGGAAGAACGGCGTATGACGACCGCCTTCTTCTTTGGTCAACACATAGACCTCCGCCTTGAACTTGGTATGAGGTGTAATGGAGCTGGGCTTGGCCAGCACCATCCCGCGTTCCAGCTCTTTCTTTTCCACGCCGCGGAGCAACACGCCCACGTTATCGCCAGCCTGACCCTGATCGAGGGTCTTATTGAACATTTCCACGCCCGTAACCGTGGTCTTGCGGGTTTGGTCTGTCAGACCAATGATTTCCACTTCATCCCCGACTTTCACAACGCCGCGCTCAATACGACCGGTACCAACCGTGCCGCGGCCTTTAATGCTGAAGACGTCCTCGACGGGCATCAGGAAGGGCTTGTCGATTTCGCGCTGCGGAATCGGAATATACTCGTCCATCACCTTGAGCAGTTCTTTAATCGGTCCACAAGACGGATCATCGAGGCTTTCCGCATTCATCGACTTGATCGCACAACCGCGAATGATCGGCGTATCATCGCCCGGGAAGTCATACTTGCTCAGCAGGTCACGAACTTCCATCTCCACCAGGTCAATCAGTTCCGGATCATCAACCAAATCCACTTTGTTCAGGAACACCACAATTTTGGGCACATTCACCTGACGGGCCAGCAGAATGTGTTCGCGGGTTTGAGGCATCGGACCGTCATAAGCGCTGATGACCAAAATCGCGCCGTCCATCTGAGCGGCACCGGTAATCATGTTCTTGACATAGTCGGCATGACCGGGACAGTCCACGTGAGCATAATGACGGGCTTCCGATTCATATTCTACGTGCGCCGTGGCGATGGTCAGAATCTTCGTCTCATCACGACGACCCTGGGATTCAGACGCCTTGGCAATATCATCATACGATTTGAATTTGGACCAACCCATCAATTCCGCCACCTTGGTGATTGCCGCGGTAAGCGTGGTCTTGCCGTGGTCCACGTGACCGATCGTACCGACGTTGACGTGGGGTTTCTTTCTTACGAATACATCCTTCGCCATGTGTCAATAACCTCCTGATATTCCTGTGTTCTTTGTTCCCTACCGTTTCAGCCGTTTATCATTCGTATCGCTTCCGCCGACGCAGCCGGCGATCTTGTCCGCATCCGTACCGTCGTCCCATCGGCCACGCTGATTTGACTGAGCTGCTGATGGGATTTGAACCCGTGACCTCGTCCTTACCAAGGACGCGCTCTACCGACTGAGCTACAGCAGCAAACTTCTGTCCGACCACCCTGATTCACCGAAAATCTCTCCACTGTCAATGCTGAAAAAGGCGATCCCGGCCAAATCCAAAAAACAGATTCTCTATTCCCATCGCCAACGCAAAAAATGGAAACAGGGATTCCCTGTGATGCCTCTATAGTAAAAGAAGGAGTATATAAATCCCATCCTAAGACTGCAAACAGAAAAATGTAAAAAAATAAAAATTTTCTACGGAATTTGAGCTATTATGTATATTATTATATTTGATATATATAAATGCTTCTTTATTGTCCTGCCTCAGCCGGTTTTGGGGGCGGATTGGGCGCCAGAATTCCCCGCCATTGCTCCAGTTTTTCACGCCACCAGTTTTGTTCTGAACTGATCGGAATCTCCGCCAAAGCATTCAGGAGATTTTTCTTGTCTTCCGGAGAAATCTTTTCAGAAGCAAAATAAGCGGTGATCATTTCTGTCACATCCGACGTCTGAGTGAGCAAATTCCGTTTCAAGAGTTCGCTCGCCACCGCAGAGGCCTGGGTAAATTGTCTGACCTGCAAATAGGCCTCTATAGCGTAGTTGTCTGTCTGGCGCAATGTGTTTTGGACATATTCTTTGCTGGCGTTTTTTTGCGCCAGTTTGTCGCGGTAGAGGACAACTCGCTCATATTGCCCTTTATTCCAGTACCATTTCAGTAATCGAACCTGCAAATCGCATAACAGCGGTTCGTCTTTCTGAGCCGCCGCTTTTTGTTCGGCCAGTCCCAGCAGTTCCACGGCTTGACCGGCCGCGGCGGGATTTTGCTCCATCCGATTTGCCCAGTCAACAATCATTTTGGCGTCCTGACGCTGTAGAATCGCCACAATTGCCCGCCAGGCGGGTTCACTTTGACCATTAGAGCCGAGCTGCGTGGAAAGCCATTCAAGGTCTTCGGCTGCTTCCGTTTGACCCGCCAGCTCAATCATCACCAGCCGAACCGCCGGGCTGGCGTCGGAGTTTAGATTTAACTCTCGAAACAACTGCATTGCCGCCGTTTTATCCATATTGACCATACCCATCGCCGCCGCCTGACGCACCAGGTTGTTTTCGTCCCTTGTGCGCAGGGCTTCAGTAAATATCCCGGTGTACAATTTGGCGGCCTCGGACCTCTGGCTGCCTTGTCCGCAAAGTCGGGCCATTGTCGTCAGCAGTTCTCCCCGAATCGGTCCTTTTCGCCGGGTTTCCATGACATACCGCTCCAGGATCGTCTGCAGATAACGCTGGGTTTCTTTGGGGGTCAGTCCATCCAGCTCCAGAAGTTTTCGCAACACCTCCGTGCCCTTTTTGGCCATTTCGGGGTCTTCTCTGGCAGTGTAATTGTCGGCAATCTGCAGGGTCTGCGTTTTGATTTCCGCCGGCAGAGCAATTTTAGAGCCGGGGGAAAACGCGAAGAAACACGCCTCTCCCAGCGCTTCGAAGATTGCCATAGCGACCTGCGGATCGGCTTCCTCTTTATATCGGTCAAGTAATTTTTCTGCCGGATTCAGGGCGCTCATCGTACTTAGCACCCTGGCCGTCGCCAAGCGAACCTGCCGATTTTCATCCGACAACAAAGTCAATAACTTATCGCGCAGGCCCGCCGCTGATTCGGCGGGGTAACGCTGTAATTTCTCCAGCGCCCATAAGCGAATTGCCGGAAGATCCGCCCCCAGTCGCTCCAATAAACAGGAGGTTTTGGACGCGGCATCGAGCGGCTCGAACTCCTTATCGAGAACGCTCAAATATAACGTCTGCCAGCGGTCCCGCTCGGCCTGAATTTCACGCAGACGGGTCTCCTGACGCAGCAGTCTTTCCCTGCGGATTTCCGTGGGGTCTTTTTGCTCCAGATCCTTGAGAATTTTAGTCCAGACCTCTCTGCCGGTCCCCACTGGAACGCCAAACGATTCCTGCAGGGCCAACTCCGCCGCCCGGACAATCTCCACATCGGGGTCATCCAGCAGTTTAATCAAACTCCGTAAAGCTTCCGGCTCCGGACGAAGCTGAAAGGCGTAAATCACATTCAGCCGGGTTTGTCTTTCCGTCGCGGAGGATTGGGCTAATTGTGAAAGAGGTCCGGAAATCTGATCGAAACGGAATACCAACAGGGCTTCCGCCGCCAGCCGGGCCAGCAGTGCATCGGGGCTTTTGAGGACTTCTATCAGAGGCGTCAAAAAAACATCCAGCGACCCCGCCGCCGTGCCCAGACTGCGGCCTCTAATCAGCGCACGACAGACAGCCATGCGAGCCATCGGGGCCTCCCGAGCCGAAAGGGCCTCCACCAGAACATCCCGGGCTGTCTGGTCTTTGCGGATGAGAAGTCCCACCGCCGCATCCAGGCGGATCGAATCGCTCACCCCCTGCAGCAGCGCATCACTGTAAATCCGAAGCTGTCGGCTGTTTTCATCCTCTACAGCCACTGCCGGCACATTTCCCGCCAGGCGATTACTGTCGGCAGGGGCATTCTCCACCCCGCCCGCTCCAGCCAGAAACACAACCATGAATACCAGACTTATAAGACCTGCACCAAACTGCAAGGACGTCTCCTTATCCTTATTGTCAGACATCTTGTTGCCGCCTTCGTCAATCTCAAGGTCTATCTTATTCGGAAAAACAAAACGCGTCAAACCTTTCCGTAAGGAAAGACGGGTTTTTTAACAAAAAATTGCTCTTTTCTTTTTTTTACAAACCGAAACATATTTTTGTTCGACATAGAACAGGTGAAATGGCCTGTTCAAAACAAAACGCAAAAAATAAAAGAGGTCAGGTACGCAGTGGGAATTGAAATCGACGCCGTGTCCCCGTGGCCAACCCAAAAAGGAAATAACTCTTGAAAAAGGCGATTGACACCTTGTATCTCTTTACTCCTTTATTTATCTTGTTTATTTATCATAGGTGGTTTTGGAGAAGTCATGACGATGTGCAGGAAGAAGATTATTTTTACCGCAGGATTAGCGGCAGCCATTTTGCTGGTGACCCCCTTTGGCGCAAGGCGCTGCGGAGACGGCTACCCTAACGGTACAAGCCGACAAGCCTGTAATTCGTTATTATAAACTAATAGTCAAAAGAAATCTGGGGGCTTTGCAGGACAGGTACGTGCGAGAAGGTGTAAGAGGTTGGAAAAGCTGGTCTTAGAGAAGATAATCAGTAGTTTTACCGATACGCGAAAAATTGAGATTTGGGAAAATTATA
>CAZWMN010000032.1:0-30534 GCA_964635075.1 uncultured Pirellulales bacterium
GCATCGGGCTTTGCAGCCGACCGCAATAGATAGGGTTATTCGGATAGGCTCTAAGGTACGCACCGGAATGGATGCGATGGAAGGTTTTTTTGTTTTTACAATTTGCAACGGAGTTTTGTATGAAGCGAAAAATGGTAATGATTGACGGCAACCAGGCCGTTGCGCATGTCGCACACGCCACTAACGAAGTCATCGCGATTTACCCCATCACCCCCAGCTCGCCGATGGGCGAAATCTCGGACGCTAAAACCGCGGCGGGCCAAGCCAACATCTGGGGCACGATTCCCTCGGTGACGGAAATGCAGTCCGAAGGCGGTGCCGCAGGCGCTGTTCACGGCGCACTGGCCAGCGGCGCATTGACGACCACTTTTACCGCCTCGCAGGGGCTGCTTTTAATGATTCCCAATATGTATAAAATCGCTGGCGAACTATTGCCGACGGTGTTTCACGTCTCCGCCCGCTCGCTGGCCTGCCAGGCCCTGAGTATCTTCGGCGACCATTCCGACGTGATGGCCTGTCGGCAGACCGGATATGCGATGCTGGCCTCGACCAATGTGCAGGAAGCGATGGATTTCGCTTTAATCGCGCAGCAGGCCACATTAGCCTCCCGCATCCCGTTTCTGCATTTCTTTGATGGTTTCCGCACCAGCCACGAAGTGCAGAAGGTCGAAGAATTAACTTACGACGATATGCGTGCGATGATTGACGATAAACTCGTGGCCGAGCATAAGGTTCGCGCATTATCGCCCGACCGCCCGATGATCAGCGGCACCGCCCAAAACCCCGACGTCTATTTCCAGGGCCGTGAAACGGTCAACAAATTCTACCTGACCGTGCCGAAAATTGTCGAAGAAACAATGAACAAGTTCGCACAAATCGCCGGGCGTCAATATAAGCTGTTCGATTATTTCGGTACACCGGATGCCGAGAAGGTCGCCATAATTATGTGCTCCGGCGCCGAAACCGTCCGTGAAACGGTGGATTATCTGGTCAGTCAAGGCCGGAAGGTCGGCGTCATCGTCGTGCGTCTGTATCGGCCGTTCAGCAACGAACATTTCGGCGCAGTGCTTCCCAAAACCGTCAGGAAAATTGCCACTTTAGACCGCACCAAGGAACCCGGCTCACTCGGCGAACCGCTGTATATGGACATCCGCACGGCCATCGGCGAACTGATGAGCGAAGGCAAAATCAAACTCGATAAGTATCCCGTGGTTGTCGGCGGACGCTATGGCCTGGGCAGCAAGGAATTTACGCCCGCGATGGTCAAGGCTGTATTCGACAACCTCGATAAGCCGACGCCCAAAAATCACTTCACCGTCGGCATCAATGACGACGTCTGCAATACCAGCCTCGATTATGACGAAAACTTCCACACCGGCCAGAAGGTCTATTCGGCAATGTTCTTCGGCCTCGGTTCGGACGGCACCGTCGGCGCCAACAAAAACAGCATCAAAATCATCGGCGAGGAAACCAGCAACTATTGTCAGGGTTATTTCGTCTATGACTCCAAAAAAGCAGGCAGCATCACAGTTTCCCATCTGCGTTTCGGCGGCGACCCGATTCGCAGCCCCTATCTGGTTGATAAGGCCGATTTCGTGGCCTGCCATAATCCCAGCTTCCTTGAAAAATATGATATGCTATCCAACGCCAAGACCGGCGGCACGTTCCTGCTGACCAGCAACCACAGCCCCGAAGATATTTGGAACACGCTGCCGGCCGAGGTGCAGAAACAGATTATCGACAAGAAATTGAAACTCTACGTCATCGACGCCATCCGCATCGCTGAGGAACTCGGCCTCGGCGCCCGCATCAACGTGATTATGCAGACGGCGTTCTTCAAAATCAGCGGCGTCATCGACCCGAAAATCGCCGTCGATGCCATCAAAGGTACTATCAAAAAAACCTACGGCAAAAAAGGCGAAAAGGTCGTGGCGATGAACAACGCCGCCGTCGATGCCGCTTTGGATAAAATTTATGAAGTGAAAGTCCCGGGGCAGGTCACCAGCAAAACCCACATCGCCTCGGCTGTCCCCGACGATGCCCCGCAGTTTGTCAAAGAAGTCACCGCGGAAATCCTGGCCGGCCGCGGCGATAAAATACCCGTCAGCAAGATGCCCTGCGATGGCAAATTCCCCACCGCGACAACCCAATACGAAAAACGCAATATCGCCGTACATATCCCGGCCTGGGAACCATCGCTGTGCATTCAGTGCGGACGCTGCTCGCTGGTCTGCCCGCACGCTGCGATTCGCATCAAGGCCTACGACGCTAAATATCTCGATAAGGCCCCGAAGACTTTCAAATCCACCGAGGCCAAAGGCAGGGAATTTGCCGGGATGAAATTCACCGTGCAGGTGGCCCCGGAAGACTGTACCGGCTGCACCGCCTGCGTGTTGAACTGCCCGGCGGAAGAAAAAGACGCCAACAAGCAGCCTACCGGGCGCAAAGCCATCAATATGTCCCCGCAGGAGCCGCTGCGGACGCAGGAACGCGAAAACTTTGCCTGGTTCCTGTCGATTCCGGACACCGACCCCAGCAAGTTCAAACTCAACACCGTCAAGGGCAGCCAGCTTGTGCCGGCGATGTTTGAATTTTCCGGCGCCTGCGCCGGCTGCGGCGAGACAGCCAACGTCAAACTGCTCAGCCAGTTATTCGGCGACCGGGCGATGATTGCCAACGCCACGGGTTGCTCGTCCATCTACGGCGGCAATCTGCCGACGACGCCTTATGCCAAACGCTTTGACGGACGCGGACCCGCCTGGTCCAACAGTTTGTTCGAAGATAATGCCGAGTATGGGATGGGTATGCGTCTGGCGGTCAATAAGTTCAAGGCCTTTGCCCTCGAGCTGCTCGACAAAGTCGCTGCTGCCGGTTGCGTCGATAAGGCGCTGGCCGAAGAAATCAAAGCGGGGATGGAAACGCAGGACAGCCAGGCCGGCATTGAAGCCCAGCGCAGCCGCGTTGAAAAACTCAAAGCCGCCTGCCAAAAAAGCAACTGCAATGAATGCAAACAACTGCTCACCGTGGCTGATTACTTAGTCGAAAAGAGCGTCTGGGTTCTCGGCGGCGACGGCTGGGCCTATGACATCGGCTACGGCGGCCTCGACCACGTCCTGGCCAGCGGTGAAAACGTCAACGTCCTCGTCCTGGACACCGAAGTTTATTCCAACACCGGCGGCCAGATGTCTAAATCCACCCCGCGCGGCGCGGTGGCGCAGTTTGCCGCGGGTGGAAAACGAACGCCCAAAAAAGACCTCGGTATGATTACGATGACCTACGGCGGAATTTATGTCGCATCCATCGCCATTGGCGCCGACCCGAACCAGGCCGTCAAGGCCTTTGTCGAAGCCGAAAGCTATAAAGGGCCGTCGCTGATTTTGTCGTATTCCCACTGCATCGCTCACGGTATTGATATGGCCGCTGGCTATAACGAGCAGAAAAAGGCCGTCGCCAGCGGACACTGGCCGCTGTACCGTTATGACCCCCGCCTCGTTGCACAAGGCAAAAATCCTTTCCAACTGGATTCCAAGGCCCCGACGATGGACTTTGCCGAGTACGCCTATGGCGAAAACCGTTATCGAACGCTCAAACAGTCCCAGCCGGACGTCGCCGCAGCCCTGATGGAACAGGCCAAACAGGATGTCCAGCGGAGGTATTTAATGCTGGAAAAACTGGCCCAAATATAAAATACAATCGCAAGTGTAAATTTTGGTAGGGTGTACAATTTATTATTGCACACGCGGATAATTAAAATGTAGCACAGCCGCCCCCGGCTGTGAAATGAGGTCATTCCGAATCCCCCTTTATGGGGGTGAGGAATCTGTTTATTTTCTCGCCGAAGGCTTCCTTAATTTTGCCTTTTGACTTTTAATCTTTGATTTTTTTATGGGGTGGCCCGAAGGGCCGGAGGGGAGTCTCAAATCTCAAATCCTGAAATCTGAAGTTATTCTACTTTCGACTCTCTACTTTCCCGCCGGTGCCCTGCTTGTCTCCGACAAGCAGGTTTTGTCATTCCCGCGCAGGCGGGAATCCGGTTATTCGTACCAAATACCTGTTTTCGCGGGTATGACATTTTCGTTTTTATTTTTCCGCAACAGGAACTAACTAGAAACTCCAGTTTTCTTTCTGCATAAACTCTTCAAGGTTAATGCACTGAATAGAAAAACGTGTACATACATTGTGAATTCCTGCCGCATTTTCTTTATAAGATTCGACTGTTACTACTGAACAATTAAGCACTTTCGCACGAGCAATCACAAATGGGTCGGCAACGGGTTTACCGCTAAGTCGTTCTTTTTTGCGAACCATCGCCTGAAAATGCGGTATCTTGAAAATCTCGCTCACAAACCGGAGTTCTTCAACCGTTGATGGCGAAAAGAACACATCTTTTTGTTCTTTTGCCCATTTTGCTAATGCATCATTTCTCGAATCTATTTCGTTATAAACCTCCCGGACCGAAATAATTTCCTTATCGGAAACAATTGCATGAAACTTTTCCCATAGTGAAGGAAATCGTTCCGGATAATAATGCCAGAATAGGTCAATCAGAGGCCCGCTGTCAAAAACATATTTCATCTTATTCTCCCCTGTTCAGCACATAGCCCTCGAATGTATTAACGTGGTTTTCCTTCATCCCGAGATAATCAGCTAATTGTGGTTTTGATATAGTGCCTTGATAGTATTTCCAGAAGGCTCTTTCAATATAATGTGGCCCCAGATACGCTCCCTTCGTATAATAAGAATTACCGCCTGAATCAGATTTGTCGCGTCCCGGTTTTTGGTTTTCCCATTCTTTTACTTTTGCCTCGTAGAATGGTTTTGTAATACAGCCAAGATCAAGACATTTTCTTAAAATAACTTCACGACTGACACTAAACCTCCCCGCCAACCGAGACAAGAGATTATCATCTATAGTCTGGTTGTGTATTTGCGGCTTAATATCTTCGGTGGGAACGAGAAATTCACCGGCAAATTTATTACAAAAGACTTCTATCCGCTTATTATCGCCGCTCATTTTTTGAACAAAATCATTGCTTCTGAAATCAACGCCCCCTGTCCTGAACAGCAGGTGCGCCAATTCGTGAAGCAATGTAAATATCTGACGAATTTTCGGCTGACTATTATTAAGATATATCACGGGAAAATCAGTGTCATACAGGCAGAACCCCGAACAATCTTCTTCCTTGAAAACATCCTTAAAGATAAAGACCCCGTATTCTTCCAGTAAATTGCGCCAGTATTTCAATGCCTCGTCATTTGACTTTAACGCGTACTGTTTATCTAAGCCAACGCCCATGTATTTCCGAACAGCTTTTGCTATACTGGAAACAGAATCGGAACTCTGTATCATAATACCGGAGCACACTTGTTTTTTTGCCGGGTTTACGCCGTCAAATAATTCCCTGAGATTCTCCTGCATAACCTTTGCCTTACGGACCAGAAAAAGCAATCGCGGCTCCATAAGGTTGATTTCTTCCTGAGGCAATGTTCGGAAAGACTCTTTGGGTGTTTCTTCTTCGGGTGGTTCAGGAAAGAAAAATAAGGCAAGAGGACGTTTGAAAATTTTGTAAGCAAGTCTCTCCATTTGTTCGTATGATGGGCTGGATTTTCCATTTTCCCAGTCATTAACAACTTCTAATGTCACTCGTTTGCGACCAAATTTCTTAACGAGTTCTTTAGTATTGTATCCGGCTGTTTCTCGCGCCCAGCGTAAAATAACAGGATTAACCGGTATTTGTTCGCTCATACTCCAACCTCAATAATCTTCATTGTATTATTGCCACTTATCGCCACAAATACAGGGAATATCTAACACGTTTATCCGTTTGTCATAATTATACAATCCCATCCATATTTTACAAACTCCATTTCCCCTTAATATAGAAGCGATTCATCCTGCGGTTTTGGGCGGACGCCAGTCCGCAAGGAAAAGGCTTTTCGAACTGGCACAAAAATAGCATTTTGAGCAAAGCCCAAAAGACTTATCCGCAAGTCCCGACAAGTCGGGACGCCAAAACCGCCTCTGTGTTCTCTGCGCTCTCTGTGGCAAAAAATCCTGTTTATCCTGTTAATCCTGTCTAAAAATTGTGCTTTTTCACCTTTTTTCCAAAAAACCACCCCTAAAAAATCGTAGAGATTATTTGTCGAGAATTAACAAAAACTTAGGCAAATTTAACACGATTATCCGTCAGATAATAGAAAGTGTTTGCATTTTATCGGCTTTGTGATATTCTATTATAGGGTTTTTTTGGTATTCCAGGATATTTACAATCGGTAGTACAGGACAAGTATGATTCAGTTTTACAGATGCGGTATAAGAATGGTTTTGGTGGGTATCTTTTGCGGGTCTTTGGGCTGCGCCACCTCACCCACTGCCGTAAAACCAGCCCCGGCTTTTTCGGGTTGTTGCGGACCCCAAATCAAAGGCGTTTGCATGGCCTCTTATTACGACCGGAAGGGGGCACTCTATATCACTCAACAAACGCACTGGTTCTGCCCCTGCCAGCGAAGTCTGCAAATCCGGGCAAACGAACCTGATGGAGAATTTTCCTGGCAATTACATAACGATACTTTTTCCGTCGCCGGCCCGCATAAAAACTCAATTCCAAATATACCCTTCGATAAAATGTTGTCTCTGGCCGTGCTTTATAGTATGGCTTCCTCGACAGAATTGTTAAGCCAGCCGGTCAGCCTGCCGGCTGAACCGATTAAATTGGAAGGACAATGGTACATTCCCATTACCCGCCACATCGCTGATACGACCATTACAATACTGAAATCGAGGGATACCGGCCGATTCGACCTTGTAAAAATTCAGGACAACAAAACTGCTTTACTGGCTCAAAGCTATAATTTCCGATTCGACAAGACACTCCAAAAGAACATCCCGCAAACCATAGACGTATTCGATATAACGAATGGGTTGTCCTTCAAAAAACTGGTTCTTCAGCTACAATATATCCAGATAGAAACCCAAAACTGACGCGAAAAGGGATTTTCTGTATTGTTTTTGGATAAATTATCGCTCTTTCTGGCAAAAACCTCTGTCAGAAACTGGAAACCAGCGTAAAAGAAAAATATCACTCTTGTCCAGGATAATAATTTTGCAAGACAGCAATTCCGGTTAAATCAGCCTTATTGGCCGATAAAAGCCTGTTTTTGCCGTATTTTTCTTGGACAGCATAATTTGGTAACCTGTTTTTGAAATTCGCAAAACCTTACTTAAAAGCGTTATTTTAAGCTCGTCAGAACTGGTTTTTTGAAAAACCTAAATTGTCTTGGACAACAATGGAAAAATATATAATTTTAGCTCCAGACTGGCTTTAAGTTCAAAAAGCAATTAAGCAATCAAACCCGCAAACCGATACAATAAATAGCCAATAAAGTTGGAATGCGGGGAGAGGGGACAGTGTTGGTTCGTCGAAACAAACAGACAAACAGGACGAATCAAAAAGGAAAGGTGTTGCGCCTTTTTACTGACAGCGTGAGGATGTATAGAAGCGATGGGTAAAAAAAAGGTTTTCTTTACGACCGTTTTAGGATGCTGGCTCGCGTTTTTACCCGGCTGCTATAACGACATTCTTGACCCAACGCAGATCGGCCGTTTTGAGCCTACGCCGACGGTGAGCGTCATTCTCGATTCTCTCGGGGTAGCCGACGAACCCAGCCCCACTTACGAAGGGGCGGAGGACCCGAATCCGGTGGATTTGGCGGATATCGAAACAGATTATACTTTCGGCTCCGGCGACGTGGTTCGTGTCAGCATTTTTGAGCTGTATCAAGTGAGCCAAATGTATATCAACGATTACGTAGTTACGGAAACCGGACGTATTTCAATCCCCGATGTCGGCCAGATTCGGGCCGCGGGGCTTACCGAGAGCCAGCTTGAACAGGAAATTCGGGATATCCTGTCGCCCTCGATTTTGAAGAATCCGTCCGTGACCGTTATCTTGCTGAGTTCTCAATCCAGATATTTCTCTATCGTGGGCCAGGGAGTCGGTCAATCTTCACGTTTTCCGATTCCACGATATGCCTTCCGACTAACCGACTCTATCGCCCTGGCCGGCGGCATTGCGGAGTTTAATGTGAGCTACATTTACGTTTCCCGCGATGTGCCGGAAACGCAGGTCGTGGCTGAATCGGCCGCCAAAACCGCCGAGAAAACAAAATCCTCTTCCGCGACCCAACCGCCGCAAATCGAATTGCGTCCGGTAGAACCGAACAAACAGCTCAGCCCGGAAGAGGAAATGCTGGAAATCATCACTCCGAGTGTGGCGAAAAAACAAAGCGGTATTCTCATTACTTCTGCGGAGATGGCCGGCCGTGAGGAACTGGAAAACCTGGCCGCTCCGGAAGGCGTCACGGTAAAACAGAAAACCCCAACGGAACCGGCAACGGAACAGGTCCTGCCGCCGCCGACTCAGCCGCCATCCGAACAGATTCAGTGGGTTTTTGAAGACGGCAAATGGAAACCGGTGCGAGCCGGAGGACAGGTGCAGGTCCAGCCGGAACCGACCTTGCCGGTATCCCAACAGCAAGCCAGACCCCTTCCGGAACAACTGACCCAGAAACCCGAAGTCACACCGCAGGGATTCGGCCTGGAGGCCCTTGGAACGCGCGGCAAAGTCACACGGGTGATTCGAATCCCGCGGGACAGACTGCTCGCCGGCGACCCGCGATACAACATCGTCATCCGTCCGGGGGACCGCATTACCGTTCCGGTCGATATTGTCGGCGAATTCTGGATGATGGGCAATGTGAACGCTCAGGGAGCTATTCCAATTACGGGAAGACCGATTACCCTGAAAATGGCTATCGCGTCGGCGGGAGGTTTGGGGCCGCTGGCTATACCGCAAAAGGTGGAAGTCATCCGCCGCATCGGCAAAAACAAAGCCGGCCTGATGCAGGAAGAAACCGTGATGGTGGACCTGAACAAAATCGCCAAAGGATCGCAGCCGGACTTTTTCATCAAACCCTACGACTTAATCAACGTCGGGACAACCGGCACGAGCCGATGGCTGGCGGTATTGCGAAACGCATTCCGCGCGACATACGGCTTCGGTTTTATCTATGACCGAAACTTCAATGGGCAGGATTTCGGCGTTACGCCGCTTCCCAAAAGCTTCAGCGATATCTTCTAATTCCGAAAAATATGAATCAGACGTTTCCCACACAAGTCCAAATATCGTCTTCAGATACGGCCCGCGAGTCCCGCTGGGCCGATATGTCGATTTCGGCATGGATTCGGATTGTCATACTGGCGGCACTGTTCGTCTGGTTCTTCGGCCAGGATTTATGGGGAATGATTCATCGCTGGTCCACGGATGCAAGCTGGTCGCACGGTTTCCTCATTCCCCTGTTCAGTCTGTACTTCCTGAATCAAAGAAAAGACCGGATTTTGGGACAGCGCCTTCGTCCCAACTGGGTTGCCGGACTTGCTTTGTTTATTGTGTGTCTGCTGCTGTATCCGTTAAATATCGTCCAGTTTAAGTTTGGATACGGCCGCCCCATTTTAATGGTTGCGACCCTTCTGGCGGTGCTTTTTTTTCTGGGTGGCTGGAATCTTTTGCGATATACATGGCTGCCGGCGGGGTTTTTGTTTTTTTCCGTTCCGCTGCCGGAACGATTATACGCCCAAATCACCATTCCGCTTCGGAAATTAGCCGCCGAGGCCGCGGCGGTAATTCTGAATCTCATCCCTGAACTCAAGGCCACCGTCAGCGGCGTGGTCATCGACGTCATCTATAAAGGCAAAACGCTTGAGCCGGCGCTGGATGTGGCCGAGGCATGCAGCGGAATGCGGCTGCTGATGGCATTTGTCGCTCTGGGAGTCGCGATGGCTTATCTGCACGACAGACCTGTTTGGCAGAGGCTGGTTTTGCTGGTCAGCACAATGCCCATTGCCATTTTATGCAATGTCGTCCGTGTCACGGTCACGGGGTTGATTTATATTTTTTGGGATCCGAGGTACGCCCAGGGCATCTATCACGATATGCTGGGGCTGCTGACGCTGCCGCTGGCCTTTGGACTCTATGGACTGCTGGCCTGGCTGATGGGAAATCTTTATGTGGAAGAGGAGACTGTTAAGCCGGAGATTATTGTTCGCAGGTCGTCCCCTTCCGGTTCAACACAGGAGTTGAAAAAATGAAAAAGCAATACCAAACATTTTTTCAGCCTGCGTTTGTCGTCTGCGCGACCCTGCTGGCGGTTTCCGCAGCCACCAAGTCGGTGGTGATTCAAACCCTCGGCATTCAGTTGACCAAACTGCCGATTCCCCTGAAAAAACCGTTAGACCAGATGGACGCCAAAAAACTGACGCCGTATGAGGTTCAGGATAAACAAACGATTACGAACCGGGATATTTTGGAAAGTCTCGGCACGGAACAATACCTGCAATGGAACCTGGAAGACAAGAACGCTGCTGCTGGCAGTCCGACGCGCTATTGTTCTTTGTTCATTACGTATTATACGGGCAATCCGGATATGGTTCCACACGTGCCGGACGAGTGTTATGTCGGAGGGGGCAATAACCGCCTGAAAGGCGAAGCCCTGACGGTGGACGTCACGTGGCCGGGGCGGGAAAAACCTGTTCCGATTGCCCTGCAGTCCGTGCTGTTCAGCCGAAAAAAAGAAAACGTATTGCCTATGGAAAATCAGTTTTCCGTGCAGTATCTCTTCAAGGCCAACGGCGAATTCTGCGGCAGTCGTACCGAAACCCGAACCGTACTGGGCAGAAACTTTTTGGGCAAATACTCTTATTTCGCGAAAATTGAATGGAAATTTTACGGGATGGACTATACGGGGCTGATTTATCCAACTCAAGAACAAATTCTCCAGGCCAGTCAAAAACTGCTGTCTATCTTGCTGCCTGTGCTGGAAGAAGACCACTGGCCCGACTGGGAGAAGGCCAATCGGAAAAATGTAAAGGACTAAGGTATTTTTGACAGGGATTGGACATTATGGCAAAGAAACTAAATAAAAAAGTTGTCTACAGTGTAATTGCAGTACTGGGAATTTGCACTGCCGTGGTAGCCGTTCTCGGTTTCCACAAATTGCGGGAAAGAAACCCCCTTTATTGCCTGGAAAAGGCCCGTCAGGCAGCCGCCACCAGCGACTTCAAGACTGCGGAACGATATTACGGCAAGGCATACGGACACAGTAAGATAGATCAGAAAAAAATTGACGTTTTGTTTGAGATGGCCGAGTTTCATCTGACTGCCGCTCCAAAACACGAACCCAATTGGCGCAAGGCTATCGCCTGCTGGAATACGGTGTTGAATATCAATCCTCAGCATATTGAGGCTCACCGAAAGTTGCTGGATTATTTCTATCAGGTGGCTGATGGCGGAAGCCCAGCGGCGTGGAAACTGGTGGACGAGTACGCGACAAAACTGCTGGAAGTTTTTGAGCAAACCAAACAACCGCCCGGACTCTTAACGCTGACCGCCGGCGGCAGGGCATGCCTGGAAATCGCCAAGCAGGGAAGCGAAATCCATCGGGATAAACTTCTGGACCGGGCGATGAAACTCTTCGAGCAATTAAAAAAACTCGCCCCGGACGACGTGAAGGTCTATGAATATATAGCCGACGCAACGCTGCTGAAGGGGGAATTGGATGAAACGAAGGGGGTTAAGGACGCCCGAACTACGGCCCGGAAAAACGCCCAGACTATCCTGCAGCAGGCAACCCAAAACGTAACGGACAAGGGGGCCGCCAACGCTTATCTGATGGAGTTCGAACTGCGTCAGACGCAGACAGACCCCAATCTCCTGCCTTCGTTTCGCAAAAAAGTGGAAAATTTGACCCAGACTTATCCAAACTCAGACCGATTGTTTTCCGTTCTGTCAACCTGTTATGAAATACACGGTGTGATGGACCGCAGGCAGGAACTGGACCTGGCCATTCGAAACATAGAAAAGACGCAGGAAGTGGCGGGAGGACAAAATGTAATGTACGCCCTTCGTACCGCCTCGCTGTTGTACCGAGTAGGGTCGTTTTACGAAGAAAAAGAACTCACGGAACGCGCCGTCAAAATCGCACGGAACGCTCTGGCATTCCCCGACGCGACTGTGGTAGGCGGTCCCAAAGAGAATGCCGCACGGCAAAATCGCTTTATGATTCAATCCTTCCTGTCCCGTTGTTTCGTGGAACAGGCCGTTGCGGCAAAGCAGGTCAAAGACGACAAGACCGCCAAAGTATTTTACGAGGAGGCGAATAAGGCGGTGAACGAAATTACTCAGCTTATCGGCGGAAGTACCACGCTGACCGCCCGCCAATGGCAGGGAATGCTGGCGCTGGCGGAAGGAAATAACGAACAGGCCTTTCGACTCCTGTATAAAGTGTATCAGGAAATGAAAGCCCTCGACAAACCCGGAGAACCGTCCGCGGTGGATTCGCATTTATGCTATGCGCTTTCCCGCCTGGCTGCGGCGCGAAACTCGCTGGGAATGCAGCGGGAGTTTCTTGAAAAAGCGTTATACAACCGCAATGGCATTGCGCCGGAAAAACCAACCGCCATTCTGGATTATGCCAGTATTATGCTGAATCTTCAGGCCGGCGACCGCGTCGCGGAATTGCTGGACTCCTATGTCAAGGTCTATGGCGAAAACCCATCGATTCAGTTAATGCGGGTTTCTGCAGCCATTCAAACCGGACGGTTTGAAGACGCGGAAAAACGACTGAACCGGATGGATCCGAATGATTCGCAGGTGATCCAGACCCGACTTCTGTCGGCCAATCTGCAACTGAGCCGTCTGTTGAGCAAACAAGCCCTTGAAGGAATGGATAAAACCACGCAAGACGAGCAGAAAAAAATCCAACACCTCTACACTGAACAGATCCGGCTGCTTACCGAATTGTTGAATAAAGAACCGGCGAGGGTTGACCCTCAGATTTTTATCTCCGTTTGCCGGTATCAGATCAGACAGGACAATGCAGAACAGGTAAAGAAACTGCTTTCTCGGTTTATGGCCTCACACACGGAAAACGTCGATGCTCAACTGTTGAACATGGAATTGGCCGAGCCGGACCCGAAGAATATTCCCATCGCCCGACGACAGGAACTCCTGGAAACCGTTCTGCGGCAAATCAAGGACCCTGTTCAACAGGCGCTACTGCTGGGCCGGTATTACCGTTCGGTGGAGAAACTCGAACAGGCCAAAGAGTTCTATGAAAAAGCATACAAAGAATCACCGAATAATATCGAGATTGGCAGCGATTATTTTGGGTTTTTACTGGATCAAAAAGACGTCAAGGGTGCGGAAGCGGTCTTCTCCAGGATACGCAACCAAAACCCGGACGGATATGAAGGAAATCTGTTTTCGGCGCAACTGGAAATTGTCCGGGAAAATTACCCGATGGCTCTTCGGCGACTGGACGAGTGTATGGCTATCCAGCCGGCTTCTTCGGCGGCGATGATGCTGAAAAGTCAGGTTTACCTTCGTCAGCAGAATTATGGAGCAGCGGTGGAAAATGCCCGTCTTGCGTTTCAAATCGACCCGCGGAACGGAACCGCGGCCCGCCAGCTGGCGTCCGCACTGTATGAACGAAATCGCGATCTGGGCGGTACCGTCACTCCCGAGCAGAACGCTGAACTTGAGCGAGCCATCGGTATTGCAATGGTTCTTAATCCCGGCAACTGGCAACTGCAAAGTGTGTATGCCGAAGCCACTCAGGAAAAAGACCCTCAACAATCTCTGGCCATGCGGCAGGCATTGCTCAAAAGTATGCCTAACGTAAACAATGCACTGATGCTGGGCAATATGGCAATGCGGATGTCGCAAACGGAGTCCGATACCGCAAAGCAAAGCGCTTTTCTGGAAATCGCAGGCAACGCCTATCAGCAGGCATATCAGATGGAACCTTCCAACAAACTGGTGCAGACCACATACGCTGAATACCTGCGGCTGACCGGGCAGCGGCAAAAAGCGTCCGAATTGTTTGCCAAAAATGAAGAAATACTGTGGCGCTTTTATCTGAACGACGGACAATATGCTCAGGCAGCCGGGATTCTCGAAAAACTCCTTACCGAGAAATCGGGGAATCTCGAACTTTTGCAGGGCCTGGCGGAGGCTTACCGGGGAATGGAACAGTGGGAAAAGATAAAAATCCCGCTGGACCAATTGGCTCAGCAGAAACTGACAGCGGACCAGGAAATATGGCTTATTCAGGAATACCTTGACGCCGGCCACCATGAGCCGGCGGAAAAGAGACTGGCCAGTTTCCAGGAACGCTACCCCGGAGACGACCGTGGACAACTGCTTCTGGCGTGGTTGAACATGTACCAGGGCGATCTGGAAAAGTCCCTGGAACTGGTTCAGAAATATCTTGAGAAAGCCCCCCGCAGTCCATCCGGCTGGAGACTGAAAGGTCGTATTCATCAATTGCTGAATCAGCCGCAACAAGCCATCGATGCGCTGCAGCGAAGCAAATCATTGTTCTCCGACCCGGCGATTCGAATGGGATTGTCAAGAATTTACAGCCAAACCGGTCAAATAGAAGCCGCCATTGGAGAACTGGTTGGCGGTCTGGATGAGCCGCAGGCCCCGTCGCAGATGTGGCAAATGCTGGAATCGTTATATCGTAATAACAAACGATTCAATGAACTGGCCAAATTCTATCAGCAGATGATGGGAAAATATCCGAATTCGCCGTTTTGGTACACCCGGGCCGGCCTGTTTTTGCTCGAACAGAAAAACTATCCCAACGCTGTGTCTCTGCTGGAAAAGGCGTGGGAACTGAGCCGACAAAGTCCCCCCGGAAACCCCTCGACTCTGAACAATTATCTGAAGGCTTTGGTTGAAGCACAACAGTTGGAAAAAGCTTCGACCCTGGCGGCGGAATATGTGAATACGCCGCTGGCCCCCGTGGCATTCTGCAATATAGCGGCTGTCCAGGTCAAACAGGGACAAAACGACAAGGCGATAGATTCCTTTTCCAAAGCCATCGAGAAGTCGTCCGGAAATTCGGGAATGCTTCTGGGCACCCTTGTGGTTATGAGGAATGTACTTGGCACAGAACCGGTGGAAAAATGGTGCGACCAGAAACTGGCCGCAGAACCCAAGTTCATGCCGGCTCATATCATCATGGCAGACATCGAGGAACAGAGGGGGTACTACAACAAGGCCCTGACTCATGTTAACCAATGTCTGGAACTGACGCCGCAAAATAGTCCGGACTGGATGAGATTTTCCATCCAAAAATCAACGCTTCTGCTGCGGACGTATGTCAAAACCGCTGATGCGAGTTATCTGGAACAATCTATTCAACAACTGGAAAGCAATCTCAAACTGCAACCCGATAACGCGACGGCGAAGAATGATCTGGCATTTCTGCTGGCGGATAATAATATGCAGATTGACAAGGCGGTGGAATATTCACGTCGAGCTTTTCAGGCATCGCCGGGGGAACCCACCTTTTTGGATACCCACGCATACGCGTTGTACAGAGCCGGTCAATTTACACAAGCCGAACGGTATTTGCGCCAGGCGATTCAGTTATACGAACGGAGCAATACTCCGCCACCGTGGGATGTTTACAAACATCTCGGAATGGCTCTGCAGGGACAAAAAAAGAACAAAGAAGCCCGGACCGTTTTTGAGAAGGCCCTTGAACTGGGCAAAGAAATTCCGGAAAAAGAAAGAAGCTCTCTTGAAAAAATGATACAAAGCCTAAAACCATAAAAGATCGTTCCGCCAGAACGGTTTAACCGGGAGTAAAGTTATGAATCAAAACATACAACGTGCGGCTAATCCCTTAGCTATGCCTTCGGCGAGCCGGCCGATGCTGGCAGTTCCGCCGACAGCCGTCCCGGATACGATGACGCCTAAGGAGATTGTGGGGATTCTCCGCCGTCATTTGTGGATGATTTTGTTGTTCACGATTGCCGGCACAATCATGGGAACAGGAGCTTTTTTTCTTCTGCGGTATTGGTATCCCCGTTACACAGCCCGTGCAGCGGTAGAAGTCCTGCCGCCGGGAGAGGGTGACCCGTGGGCCTTTAACGCAGGTCAGCCTCAGAAAGACATCTATTATCAACACCGCCTCTCCAAGGCGGTGATGGTTAAACGACAGGATTTGCTGCAGGAGTTGATTCGCGATGACGAAATTCGTCAGACGGACTGGTTCAAACAGTTCGCCAAAACAGACGCCCAGGGAAATATTGGGGATTTGGACAAGGCCACAAAAAAAGCGATCGACGACCTTGATAGCCGCCTAAGCGCCACAGCCCCGAGGGATTATACTTTTATCGAAATAGCGATGACCTGCGGCAGCGCAAAGGAATCCGCCCAAATTACCGATAAGGTGGTCTATCTTTTTACCACCAGTCAGCGCGACATGGCTTTGGCGTCTATCCGATCCCAACTGGCCGAACAGACCAGCCAACAGACTGATATCCGCGCAAAACTGGAACAAATTGAAGCTACCCAAGCCAATATCCGCGCGGGTACTCGTTATGCGCGGCTGAATCTGTTGCAAAACACAAGTTTCAGAGATTATATGGATGATAAATTGTCCGATATCGAACAAAACTTCAGCAACTTCAAAAGCCAGCAGTCCAACCTGGAAATGCAAATCGAAACCTTAAAAAAACGCGCTCTTGACGAACAATTTGACGATGTCGTCCATGAACAGGTGGAACAGGATGCCATCGCCCGTCAAATCCGCATCAACATCGCCGCCACAGAACCGGTTTTGGCCGAACGATTAACCCGCTTCGGCGAAGACCACCGCTCGGTACGCGAATTGCGGGATGCGATCAGACAAATGCAGAACGATTTTGAAAAACGTCAGGCGTATATCGGCGATATCGTCCGCAAATCCCAATATCAGCGGGCGCAGGATGAAATGGCGGCACTGACTCAGCAACTGGAAACAGTCACTAAACAATTGCAGGTCGCCCACGCAGAATACAGGGAAGTGGACCAGATTCGCGCGGAGTACGACAAATATGAAAAAAAGCGGGACGAACAACGGGAATTATTAAAACAAATCTCTGGTTTTATTGAAAAACTGACCGCTCAGAGTCAGAATCCATTTATCAGCAAACTTCAGAGTCTGGGACCGGCTCCGGTGCCGTTAAAAATGAGTTTTCCGAAAATTGAATTATTTCTGCCGGGTGGTCTGATTTTAGGATTGCTGGCCGGGCTGGGGCTTGCCTTCGCGGTGGAGTTATTAAATGATCTGCTGCAAACCCCCAGTGATGTTATGCGTCATTTACGAGTCCCCCTGCTCGGCACTGTCTGCCATGCGGACGACGACAAAGACATTGAAGGCATTGAGCTGTCGCAGGTGGTCCGCCAGGCCCCCTATTCCATTACGAGCGAATGTTATCGACAGTTGCGAACCAACCTGAAACTGTCCGGGCCAAGTGTGACAGAACATAAAACGCTGCTGATTACCAGTCTCGCCGCGGGCGACGGAAAGACTTCCGTGGCAGTTAATTTAGCCGCGACCATGTTGCACGAAAACAAACGGATTCTCCTCATCGACGCCAACTTTCGCCGACCCTCTTCGGGACATTTATTCCCGCGCACTGAAGCCAACGGCTCCATATCGGAACACGCGGATTTCGGCCTGAGCAATTATCTGTTGGGCCAGTGTGGGGAAGAAAAAGAAATCATTCGGCTCAGCGGCATCGAAGGTTTGGACATCATTGACAGCGGCCCCCTGCCGGCCAATCCGGCCCAACTGCTTGACCATCCGCGAATGAAGCAGCTTCTGGAACGCGCCAAACAAATGTACGACTATGTCATTATCGACGGTCCGGCTCTGCTGGTCAGCGACGCCAAGGTTTTGGCCTCGCAGGCGGACGGCACGCTGGTTGTGTTCAACGCCGCAGGTACGCATCGTGGAGCGGCACAGCGAATTCTGCGGGAATTACAGGATGTCCATGCCAATACCATCGGAACGGTGTTAATGGCGGTCAAGAGCCGCAAAGGCGGATATTTCCGCGAAGTGTATCGCTCCTATCAGGAATATCAGCGGGTACCCATAAATCAGACGTATTAAACGACGGCGATTTCTAAATCGCGGAGTGGGAATATGACTCGATTTCTCATCACCGGCGGAGCAGGGTTTATCGGCTCCAATTTGTGCCGAAAACTCGTCAGCGAAGGGTGTTTCGTTCGCGTCATCGATAATCTCATCACCGGCAAAATCAGCAACCTGACCGGCGTGATAGACAAAATCGATTTTATCCGGGCGGATATGGGCGATGAAAACGTCGCCCGCGCGGCGATGAAGGATATCGATGTCGTTCTGCATCAGGGGGCGGTTCCTTCCGTTCCCCGCAGCGTCGCCGATCCGGCAACAACACATAAGCACTGTGTCGATGCCACATTCACCCTGCTGCTGGCGGCACGTGACGCCGGCGTGAAACGCTTTGTCTATGCAGCCAGTTCCTCCGCTTATGGGGATACGCCGACACTGCCCAAAGTCGAAACTATGCCGACCGAGCCCCTGTCGCCTTACGCCGCGGCAAAATTGTTCGGGGAATATTATTGCAGTGTATTCTCCAAAGTCTATGGTCTCCAGACCATTTCACTGCGTTATTTCAATGTCTTTGGGCCGTTTCAGGACCCGACCAGTCAGTACGCCGCCGTCATCCCGGCGTTCGTGACCAAAATCCTCAAAAATGAACCTCCGACGGTCTATGGCGACGGCGAACAATCCCGCGATTTTACGTATGTCGATAATGTGGTTCACGCCAATCTGCTGGCCGCCAAAGCCAAAAAGGTCGGCGGCGAAATCATCAATATCGCCTGCGGCCTGCGCATCACGGTCAATGAGATTATCAATCTCATCAATCAAATCCTCGGTAAGACGATTCGACCGACTTATGAACCCCCACGGCTGGGAGACGTCAAACATTCCCTCGCGTCAATCGACCTGGCCAAAAAGGTCATCGGGTATGAGCCGATTGTCTCATTCCGGGACGGTCTTGAACGGGCCATCGAATGGTATCGAAAAAATCTGATGTAAGAACGTGAAAACTGTAGCACAGCCGCCCTCGCCTGCGGTGAGCTTGTCGAACCGGCCGTGAAGTTGCGCCGCCGCTGTGAAAGAAAAAAATGACGCCGTTCGGTTTAAATTCCATTCGACGAATTCTGGCGATTGTGCCGGAGCCAAACGCCTTTGCAACATGGGCGGCCCAGATTGGTGTGGAGACCCGGTTCTGCAGGAATACGGCGGAGGCGATCCCGCTTGCCGCAACCGGCCATTATGATTTGATTTTTCTCCATTTGCGCCAAATTCAGGGACGCACAGATCAGACTCTTCGGTCGCTCCGTCAGGCTGACGCGGCGTGTCGAATTATCCTGCTCTGTTCAATGATAGAAGAACCCTTTGCCATCCGGCTGACACAAACCGACCCCGCCGCCGGAAAATTAGCGGACGATTATTTAATCTATCCTGGCGGCTTTGTCGAATGGGTTCGCCATTTCGTTGCGCAGCGAAAAAACATGGCGTTTCCTGCGCTTGCAGAACCGGCGGAAACCCTCCGGCGCCTGGAAAAACTGGCCACGGAAGACGACCTGACCGGATTAAAAAATCGCCGCTATGTCCGACAGTTCCTCCGACAAATTCTCGACCATGCCCGTCGAGACCATTTTCATGTTACGGTCCTGCTGTTTGATATCGACAATTTCAAACAGTATAACGACCTTTACGGCCATCCCGTAGGTGATGAGGTTTTGCGTCAGGTGGGCCAAATAATGAAACGCTGCTGTCGGGCGCACGACGTGGTCGCCCGCGTCGGCGGGGATGAATTTGCCGTGGTCTTCTGGGATATGCCTTCCGCAGCCGCCGACACCGACGCCGAGCGACGAAAAGCCCTTAGTGAACATCCGAGGGAGCCTTTTTTTATGGCTCAGCGATTCTGTCGGCAGCTGAGTATGGCAAAACCGCCCTCTCTCGGAACCGCCGGAAAAGGTATCCTGACCATCAGCGGCGGACTGGCGTCCTTCCCGGACGACGCGAAGAATGAAAACCAGCTTTGGGAGCAGGCCGACCAGGTAATGCTGCGGGCAAAACAATCCGGCAAAAACAAAATCCTCATCGTCGGAAAATCCCCCGATTCACCAGATTCCCCGCCCGCTTCTTAGGAACGTGTCTGTATGCTCCCAAACAACTCCTCCCCTTCTTAAGGGGAGGTGGCCTGAAGAGCCAGGGGATGTTAACCCCCGCGGCTCGAAGAGTCGGAGGGGTGTCTAAATCCGACGGCCTGTAGGGCCAAAATAACTTAGCCCAGCCCAACGGGCTGGGTAAAGAAAATCCCCCCCAAAAAACTCCTCCCCTTTTTTGAAAGGGGAGGTGGCCCAAAGGGCCGGAGGGGTTTTCAGCATTTATTTTCCCCCTTGCTTTTCCAACATTTTATAGGTACTATAGCTGACAAGTAAGGAATCGGTACATCGAGACAGAATCAACTTTGATTGACCATCCACTAAAAACAGAACTTAAATATCACGTTATAGCAATAAATAAAGCATGCGTTGGTTCGCCGAGTAATACGATGATGGTGGCTTGGTAAAAGAAAGCCACAGAGATTAAAAAACGAATGAACCATGCCTCGCCGGATAAGCTGAGGGCGAGAGAGTTAAAGTTGATCTATTTGAAGTGAGAGATTTTATGAAAAACTTAATTACAGGAATAGTTGCAGTAGTCCTAGTCCTGATTTGGATAGTCTATCTTTTAATAGTACGCTGTCGTGGTGGTTTCGATAAATCAAGTTATCATAAATGGACGGAGTTAACTGTATCATATTTGACACTTGTAGCAATAGTAATAGGAGGTATTTTTGCCTATTTCAAATATGATAATTATCGTAGAGAAAGTAACTACCAAAAGGTAATTACCCGTTATTTGGATAACAACATTGATATATTTACTTATGAATTGTCCTCTTACACAATGAATGTAGTTATGAATTTAACTTTAATAACAGAAAAAGATATTGGGAGCATAGAAAAGAGAAAGGCTACATTTGATTCTGTACTCAAAGACTCTGAAAAATTGAGGTTTTCTTTACATAAATTAATGGTTTTTGATCATATGGTATATCAGGGCTACATGTGTATAATTAACGAAACAACCGCTACTCTGCTTCTAATAACTAAAGAACCTCCCGATATCGAGGCAATTAAAACAAAGAAACGCATTATCGAGAATTGGTCTAGATTTATCATATTTAATTTACAAGATATAGGAGAGTTACTACGAAAGAATACCTATGATTACGATACTCCTAACATAGAAAAAATTAAAGAGAAAGAGGCATACAAAGAAATAATCAATAGGTTCAAAAATTTTATTGACTTGTGGAGTTCCATGATTAGTGCAAGAGATAGGTTTAAAGATTATAATGAAAATAATAAAGATTTGCAAAAAACTAATCCTGAGAAATTTAAAAAGGAAAGTGAGGAATTGAATAATATTTGGACTGCCAAGACTGCAGAGCTATATAATTATGTCGCAAAACATTTAGATGAAAGAGGAATACTAACCTCCAAGGCCAAAGAAGAACAATAAAAATTCGTAAAGGCAATAAATAATATATATCGAATGCCCGACCAAACAATTTAATGCTCCAGCTATAAGATAAGTACCAAGAAGTCGAGAAACATCGAAAAGGCACAAAAACCCTATTTTTGGCCTAAAAATGGGGGAAAAGGCTGATAAGTCGTTTATTTTAAGCTTGCCCTGAGCGTAGTCGAATGGGGCAGTTAGGCGAATAATCGCAAAAAAGGCAATTCGAGTAAGATTTTGATATTATTATGGAATCGAAAGGCTTGGTTGCGTAGCCAAGCTTTTAATATGGGAAATGTCGATTAATACCAATTTGACAAATGATGCGGCAATTGGCTATAAATCAACTTAAGAATAAACCGCAATGTTGCGGTTGAATACATGTTGGGATGACCAAACAAATCGTTTGTATTTTAGAATGAGAGTTGCAAGGAGGATTCAGATGAAGGAAGAAAACGAGCGAGGACAACAACCAGAATATATAAAAGAGGCACTCGAGCACTTAGTGGCTCTAATCATTAATCAGGATCATGTGGCTCAGGGTTGGCTTAAATTCCTCATAACCCTACAAGCGGCGTTAGTGGCTGCGATCTCTTACCTGTTCGCTTTCGCAAAGCAACAAAGCTTTATAATGATCACGGAAATGCTGATTCCTATTATTGGTATTGCGACATGTATTCCTTTAACTCTCATAGTGTTAAGGGAACGAAAGTGGCAGTGCTGGTATGTCAAAAGAGTCAATGCTCTGCCCGCAAACATACCTCCAATATTCCCAAAAAAGTATGGATGTGAAGGAGGTGTGGACCGGCAACACCTTGATTATATTTCAAAGATAATGCTATGGTTTTCGTCTGCTATTATTATTTTTTGGATAGCACTTCTTGTAGTGCGTATGTTGTATTAAGGGACAGCTTGATGTATTCTCAGCATCCTAACTTGCCGCTGCTTAGCCGTGTCGTTGGGCAGGAAAGAAAATCCCGGCGAACCGGGACAAGTCGTTAATTTTAAGACAATTAGGCGAAAAAGTAAGATTTTCAGGCAAAGAAGCTGCGAGAAAAAAGGTGTTTGATTCCGTTTCGTTCCCTTGGATTTACTTGAACAGGAGTAATGAAGTACATGGTATCAATTATAAGATGAGTTTTCCAACTATCGGAAATACTAGGCTTTTTCTTGTATTTTTTTTCAGTCATAGAATCATTAGAGGAATAAATAAAGGGAATAAATAGGTGCCAGATATTTTTCGCCCAATTTTCCCCGCCCCGAGCGGAATCAACCGGGCCTTTTATTTTCTTCTTCAATAATCAATTATCATTCCCTGTGTTGTGTCTCCTTGTTGAGTAGCCCCATTATACCCTCACACTCTTCATTTCTCAATTCTAAATTCTGCATTCTCAATTTACAACACGTTTTATCCAGATAAAACGTGTTGCGACTGCACTATCTTGCTATCCCCAAAAATCCCATAAATTTTCAACCTGCCTTCATACAAAGACTTGCAATTTTCACGTCCCCCGAAAATCGCCGATTTTCGACACAAACATGCAACACCTCCCCTTTATATAAGGGGAGGTAGTCCTGAGCCTGTCGAAGGGGCGGAGGGGATATAGAAAGGCGCCTGTTTTGCGCCCCGGAAAGGAGTATGTATCGTGTTGTTAAAGAGCCTGGCAAAACAACCCGGCCGTCATTCCGAACCCCTTGCGGGTGAGGAATCTGTTTATTTTGGTCGTCGGTTCCGCCGACTCCTCAATTTTGATTTTTAATTTCAAAAATGCCCGCAGGCATTTTTGCAAAACGAACCCAATTTCAAAACAGAAAAAACATTAATATCGCGTCAAAAACACAGAAATGGAGGCCAAAAAGGTAGGCAAAAAAACGAAACGAACCCAATTTACGCGATGGAAGCGAGCGAGATGATGCCGTCGATTAACTCTGCGACGGTATAGGAGCGCGAAAGGTCAAACACCAGCAGGCAGCCGTGGTCATGTTCCGAAGCCACAATCAGTGTATTATCCCCCATCGGAGTCCAGCCGATTTCCTGCGGCTGATGCCCGAAAATAAATACATCCACATCCAGCCTTTCAGCCAGAAACTCCAGCGTTTGCGGCGAATGTCTCCGCCCCCAGGTCAACTGATACACCAGATTGGGACGCTGAATGTCCTGAAGCGTGTAGGGCCGATCAAAAATAGAGAGGTCGAAATCCTCAGCCCATCCGTCGGCGGGCAGAGAATGAGAAATCCAAATCCTGTTGGCGCACCGAACGGCCAGCGGCTGCGTCATCATATAATCCACCATTGCCGTTTCCACATCCTGGAACTTGCCCTTGTACTGCCGGCGCATTGCTGTCTTCATCGCCAGATTCATCTCCTTCCCGGCTTTAAGCACGCTGGTATTGCAGATGGCCGCCGTATCATGATTGCCGAGAATGAAATGGATTTGCGAGGGAAAACGCAGTTTGTATTCCAGCGCATCGCACAACAACTGATAGGAAAGGCATCCGCCGTAATCATCCTCCGGCCCGCCGTGAATAATCTCCTGCAAAACGACGTGGGTATCGGGCTGATTTTCAAGATTCGCATATCGGACGATTCGCTCAAAATTCCTGCGATGGCCGTGCAAATCACCCGCTACAATCACCCTGCCGCGGTCCGGCAGATAAATGACATTGCCTTTGCGAAGCGGACAGGAGTTGTTTAACTCAGCCGCTTTGCGGAATAGTTGGATTGCCTGCTGCGGCATTGGCGGTCAGCCTTGACTGGAAAATATCACGAATCATTATGTCTAAGCGGGCAATAATCTCCGACATATTACCAGGTCTGTCGGCGGGTTTGTCTTGCACACACCGCATAATCATCTCCGAAAGTTCCGGGGGGATTTTTTTATAAATTTCGTGGGGAGCCTTGAAATCCGGCGGCTCGGACACTGTCAGGCCGAATTCATTGGTTCGCTGAATCAGCGTTGGCACATGCCGACCGGTCAGCGCCCAGTACATCGTGGCGCCGAGATTAAATACGTCCGTTCGATGACTCAGGTGTTCCCTGCGAACCTGTTCCGGCGCGATATATTCCGGCGTACCCTGAATACGTTTTTTGATATGACCGATTTTGCAGCTTTGACCGAAATCAATAATTTTAATGGTTCCCGCCTTGTTAAACAGGATATTGTTGGGTTTGATGTCGCAGTGGACAAAGCCTTTCTGGTGCAGCGCGTTGAGGCCCAGGGCGACCATTCGGAAAACCAGCAGCACATCGCCCAGACTCAGCCGTTCCTGCTCTTCGAGCGACTGTCCGTCAAAGAATTCCATTGTCAGCAGCAATTCCCGGGTGCGCATAAATCTGCGTTTTTTGATCAGCCTGTAGCAGCGGCGCAGATAGGGGTGGTCCAATTGTCTGGCCACGCGATATTCGGCTTCCATTTGCTCAAAAATCCGCAGGTCTTCCGGACTTTCGAAAACCGCGCGTTTCAGCGCTACCGTCTGTTTGGTTGACTCGTCCACAGCCATATAAATCACGCTGCGGGCGCCCGTGCCAATACGCCGAACAATTGTAAAGCCGTCTATGTCAATTGGCATTCGAGCCATAATGTGGTAATCCCTCATTCAAAAAATGGACTCCTTTTATGTCCGATAAATACCCGGTCTTTCAGCCTCATCTTCTCTAAAGTAATAATTGTACCCGTTTTTGCCCCTTTTGTCCAGTATTCATACTGTTTTAATCATCGGGTATTAATATTGTTGAAATCAGCAGAAAAATACTTCCCCACACAATGCGGTACTAAAATAACAGCACATAGAAACAGAAAAGGCGGCACCACCTTCGCCGCCGTTTTTAATCTCCCCGACCAGGTCTCGAACCTGGAACCTAGCGGTTAACAGCCGCTCGCTCTACCGATTGAGCTATCGGGGATTCCCTCGGATTTCACCGGCCTGTTCGAAAATGCCCATCTTTGGGCAAAGCCGGCATAAACTATTCATTCTCCAAAAAAATCAGGTTTTGTCAAGAATTTTGACTGAAAAAATTGCACGAGAACCCCCCTTGCAGAATCCGCAAAAAACGGTACAATTCATTTTTCCAAAAGGCTTTAAGGCGGCATAGCTCAGTTGGTAGAGCGTGGGATTCATAAGCCCGTGGTCAGTGGTTCGAGTCCACTTGCCGCCAGTAATATAACCGTCGAAATGCAAAGACCTTACGCTGCCCGATACGGTTTTCATTGCGTTGTCGCCCCCATCGTCTAGAGGCCCAGGACATCGGGTTCTCATCCCGGAAACAGGGGTTCGAATCCCCTTGGGGGTATTCGTAATTGTCCATTTTCGATTGTCGATTTCACGGTCCACAGAAACCTTCCTAAGACAAGTACTTACGGATGAATACGATTCAGCGGGAAACGCTCGATCAGCGGTATATGCGGATAGCCATTGACCAGGCCGCCATTGCCGAGCAAAACGGCGATGTGCCCATCGGCGCGGTGATTGTGTATGAAAATCGTGTTATCGCAAAGGCTTACAATCAGCGTCAGCAGTTAAACGACCCGACTGCTCACGCTGAAATTATCGCACTGACGCAGGCCTCCGAGGCAATTAACAGTTGGCGTCTTGGCGGCTGTACCATATATGTCACGCTTGAGCCGTGTCCGATGTGCGCCGGCGCGCTGGTATTGGCGCGGATCGACCGGCTCGTCTATGGAACCGACGACCCCAAAACCGGCGCTTGCGGAAGTTTATACAATATCGCGCAGGATTCCCGCTTGAATCATCGTGTGGAGATCACCCCTGGCGTTTTGATGGAAGATTGCAAAGCGCAATTGCAGGCATTTTTTCAGCGACGACGTGAAAAAAACCACAGCGAACAATAATCTCCCCCACACCAATAAAAAAGGCCGCGGTTTTTACCGTGGCCTTATATGTTATATAACCCTCTCTGGGTTATTCTTATTTTTTTCGCAGCAGATAGAGACCCATCGCCCCGGCCCCCATAATGCCCAGCGTCGCCGGCTCAGGAACCGGCCCGACAATTCGGCCGCTGACGGTTGCTCCGTCTATTATGTTACCGTCAATCAGGCCGGGTGCCTTATCGCTGAGAACATAGAGTGTATAGCTGCTTTCGCCGGGATTAATCTGCCATCCAAACCAGCCGATGTATCCAAATGAGATCGTCGGTCCGACTTCATTCACGCATACCACCGGCGCTCGCTGGCCCATCGTAAAACCATCAGGCACATTGGCCGCAAGGTAACCTAAAACCGTCGTGGCGGAAGCTCCCATAAACGGATTACACGTGAATTGTTCTATGACGTGGTTGACGCTGGTGCCTATATTGTTGACCTGGTAGAGATAGGCATAATTCCCCTGCTCATCGGTGAAAGCCTGAGAGACAATCTGTCCCAGCAAACCACCGGATGTCATATTGGTAATTAACGGCGAGTCAACAGCCACAGCTTCTCCTCCCAGCAAGACATCAAAATCAGACGGTACCAAAGTTACCGGCACCAATCCGGCCATAGCAGTCAGTTGCAGAACAGTAAAGTAAAGAACAACCCCCCACATTACAACACGACGATATGGTTTCCTCGCCATATCCGTCCTCCTCTAAAAAGGTGCGTATATTTCCTTTAATAATACGGCACCCTCTCTCCTGAGAGATAAGATATTGGATTATCGAGCAGAAATCAAGCTTGTTTTAAAAACCGGGTTTTTTTATGATATTCGAAAACCCTCGAAAATCCGGTTTTATCACTCAAAAACTGTTTTTGGGCCTTCGTTCCGGCCTATCGGGCGGAGGATTGTGAGTTTTTTTGAGAAATCGGACCTATGACAACCGGCTTTTGAAGTCCTCGTAGGTAAAATGCCGCTGAACGCGGTATTCATCCTTATCCGGGTCGTACAGCACAATATCCGGCAGATTAATGCCGTTGAACATTGTATTTTTGACCATCGTGTAATGAGCCATATCGTGAAAGACAAGTTTATCGCCGACCTTCAAGGGCTTATCGAAAGAATAATCGCCGATGACGTCGCCGGCAAGACAGGTCGGTCCGGCAAGACGATACGTATGAGGTTTTTTGCCCGGCAAACCCGCACCGGTGATGTCGGGCCGATACGGCATCTCCAATACATCCGGCATGTGGGCCGAGGCCGAGGCATCGAGAATGGCGATATCCATCGCGTTATGCACAATATCCAGTACTGTAGTAATCAGTACTCCCGTGTTAAGCGTGATAGCCTCTCCCGGTTCAAGATAAATCATTTTGAGATTGGGATAACGCGCGTAAAAATCAGTAATCAGCTTGCACAATAAGTCAATGTCGTAATCCGGGCGTGTGATGTGATGGCCGCCGCCGAAGTTCATCCACTGCATCCCGCGGATAAATTCACCGAATTGTTTCTCCACCGCTGCGAGTGTCCTTTGCAGTGAATCAGCGTTCAATTCACACAGCGTATGAAAATGCAGACCCGTGATGCCGTCCAGTGGGTCGGGCTTGAAAAACTCTCGTATTGTCCCCAGCCGTGAGCCGGGGGCGCAGGGGTCGTAGATTTTGGTTTTGACTTCCGAGTGCATTGGGTTAACGCGGATGCCACAGTTGATTTTACGCGGGGCGTTGAGAACTTTGCTCTTAAAACGCGACCACTGGGTGAACGAATTAAAGACGATATCGTCAACGATTTGGATGTATTCGTTCATCTCGTCGTCGCGGTAGGCCGGGGCGCAGAGATGGACTTCCTTGTCGAAGTATTCACGGGCCAGTTTGGCCTCATACAAACTGCTGGCCGCGGCGCCGGAAAGATATTGTCTGCATAGCCCAAACGTACTCCACGCGGCAAAACCTTTGAGCGCAAGCAAGATTTTGCAGTTCGTCCGCGCCTGCACAGACTTCAATATTCCCAGGTTCTTGCGTAACAGACCTAAATCAATCACATAGCACGGCGTCGGCACTCTCATAACATCGCAAGTCAACTTTATATTCTCCATCGCAAATCACCCGCAGGTCAGATTGGAACAAGCCTTCAAAAATCAGTGGGAGCATTATACCAATTGTCCTTGGGATCCGGCCAAACAAAAAAAGGACAGGTGCTTCTGCCTGTCCCTATGCAGCTTAACACTGGCGGGGAGTGGATTCGAACCACTGACCTCCGGGTTATGAGCCCGACGAGCTACCAGACTGCTCTACCCCGCGTTCAATAGATTATTGAGTTTATCATAAACTCAAGGGGTTATCAACCCTTCGGAGAGATTAAATTCTCATCTTTTCTTTGATTTTCCGCAGGATGTCCTCGGCCTTTCCGGCGGGATACTGAAACGCGGGCCACTGCGTAAAAATTTTGTCATCAGCTCTGCGCGGAACGATATGAAAATGCAGATGTTTTACCACCTGGCCGGCCTCAATTCCGTTATTGCACAGGACATTGTACGCCGGGGCGTTTGTCGCAGCGGTAATCGCCTTTGCAATCGGTCCCAACACTTCGCCGACCGCTGTCAGTATTTCCAAAGAACACTGATCCAATCGTCCGCAATGCGCCTTCGGCATAACCAGCGTATGGCCCTCACTGACGGGGCTGATATCCAAAAACGCCAGAACCGACGGATTCTCAAACACCTTATAACAGGGAATCTGTCCTGCGATGATTTTACAAAAAATGCAGTTGGGTTGTTCTGCCGCCATTTTGAAAGCCTTTCCGACTGCGATTCATTTTCTCCCATCGTACAGCAATGCGCCTCCCTGTCAAGCCATAAAAAAACCCGATGAACTGCGGATTCATCGGGCTTGAACACTGATTTTTGTTTTATTCCGTTTTTTTGGCTTTCTTTTTCTTTTTGCCGGCGGATTTTTTGGCTTTCTTTTCCTGTCCGACCAATTGCAACAGCACCAGTCGGCCATTGTCTCCCAGGCGGGATTTGGCCAGCTTGACAATGCGGGTATAACCGCCGGGCCGATCCAGAAACTGCGGCGCGATGTCGCTGAACAATTTTCCAATCACCGTGCCCTTGCGGACGTTTTTGCCGTCTTCCTCGGCGTAAATAGCCCGATTGTTCAGCATGGCAATGGCCTGACGACGGGCGTGAAGCGTTCCCTGCCTGGCCTTGGTAATCAGTTTTTCCGCAAACCGCTGAACTTCTTTGGCCTTTTGAATCGTGGTGGAAATCGTCCCATGTTCAAACAGCGAAGCAGCCATATTCCGCAGCATCGCCCGGCGGTGTTCTTTGGTCCGATTCAAACGTCTTGCGGCTCGTAAATGACGCATATCAACTCACCCTTTTCTTACGGTTATCTATTCTATTCTGAAAATTCACTTACGGCACATCCATCATCCCCAGCGAAAGGCCGAGATCCGCCAGCTTCTGGCGCACTTCCCGCAAGCTGGTCTTGCCAAAACTGCGAATCTTCAGCAGGTCCGCCTCGGTCAGTTTGACCAGTTGGCCGACCGTCTGGATATCGTTCGACTCCAGACAGTTACTGGAACGAACCGTCAGATTGAGCTGCTCAATCGACATCGCCAGTTTCTCGGCCAATTCGCCGCCGGCCTTGGCCGTTTCCGCCTGGGCCATCGAAATTTCCTGCTCGACGGTTTTGGTGCCGGCTTCGGTGTATTGAACAAACGGATTGATATATTTTCTCAAAATTTTTGCTGCTTCCACCATCGCCATCTGCGGCGTAGCGGTGCCGTCAGTCCAGATTTCCAGAATCAGCTTGTCATAGTTGGTTCGCTGACCGACGCGCGTGTCTTCGATTTTGTATCGTACCCGCACCACCGGCGAATAAATCGCATCGATGTCAATCAGACCCAGCTCCTGATCAAACCGGTCTTTTTGAGCGATTCGCTCGGAAGCGGGCGAATAACCGCGTCCGACGCCGATTCCCATTTCCATCTCAAATTTTACATTCTCAGTCAGCGTCGCCAGGATGAGGTTTTTATTGAGAACCTCAACAGAGGAATCGCACTCAATCATTGCCGCGGTCACTGTGCCGGCTTTGTTGGCGGAAACCTTCATCGTCTTTGGCCCTTCACCCTGCATCCGCAC
>CAZWMN010000033.1:0-29450 GCA_964635075.1 uncultured Pirellulales bacterium
GACGCAGCACGGTCGTCGGAAATTCAGGCTTGTTGGGCGAATCCGGGAAATGCTGTGTTTCAAGACACATACCCCAGCGATGTTTATACGCGATGCCGCCCTTGCCGAGGATAGAACCATCAAGGAAATTACCGGAATAAAATTGCACTCCTGGCTCCGTCGTCCAGACTTCCATCACGCGGCCGCCGGTGGGTTCATACAACGTCGCGGCATGCGACAACTCATTGCCTTTTTTGTTCAGTACCCAGTTATGGTCATAGCCGCCGCCGAATTTGATTTGTTCATCATCGGCGTTAATACGGGCGCCGATGGCGGTGGATTTGGTAAAGTCCATCACCGTACCCTTGACCGGACGCAGTTCGCCCGTCGGAATCAGTCCGTTGTCAACCGGCGTAAATCTGTCGGCGTTAATCGTCAGCTCATGACCCAGAATATCCCGCTTGGCTCCGGTCAGGTTGTAGTAATTGTGATTGGTCAGATTGCAAATGGTGGGCTTATTGGTCAGGGCCATATAATCAATCTGCAGTTCGTTCGTGTTGGTCAGCGTATAAATGACACTGACCATCAGATCACCCGGATAGCCTTCTTCCATATCCTTGCTCAAATAGGCCAATTTGAGACCGACGCCTTTTTCATTTTCGAATGGCTCGGCATTCCAGATGACTTTGTCGAAGCCTTTGAGGCCGCCGTGCAGATGATTGACGTCGTTGTTGGTCGCCAGGGTATAAGCCTTGCCGTCCAGCGTAAATTTGCCTTTGCCGATGCGGTTGCCGTACCGGCCGATCAGTGCATTCAGATACGCCGTTTGCTTCGTAAAGCCGTCCACGCTGTCACAGCCCAGCAGAATATCGGCCAGCTTGCCGTTCTTATCCGGCACTTCCAGCGACACCATCGTGCCGCCGTAAGTGGTGATGGACATCTTGAGGCCATTGGCATTAGTTAGCAGATACAAGTCCACATTCTTTCCATCTACTTTTCCGAAGGGTTTCTTATCAATCATGGTTTTGTTATCTCCTTTCAGGTTTTTTGAACAGGAACAAGTTGTCAGGATCAATGCCGCGCATACAACCGACAGAATCCATTTTGTCTTCATACGCAAGTCTCCCTTTCTCTTATTTTGTTTTTCATTTCCTCTATAATGATTGCCGAACAATCAGCCTGGCCGGATTGGTGATTTTTCCCTTCCGGCCGGACAGTATCTGCTCGGCAGCACAAATTCCCATTTGCCGAAAATCCGTGGAAATCATCGTAATCCCCTATCTCGGCAGGTTGGAACGGGGATTGAGTTTGAATACGCTCTGCACCATCAGACTTCGACATCCGTTATCGCTCACAGCCTCCTGATTTTCCAATATAGTGCAGTATAGTATAGTCTGCTCCGTACCCCGTCAAGCGCAAAAAACCATAGTAAAAACAGCGCTAACAACCCTGAAAAAGCGGCAAATCTTGAATCCGGTTTATAAGCCGAAACGAAAAAAGGTCTGGCCTTGCCAATCCCGACTTGGCGGGCTATAATCCCTGTTTTTAGTGCTGATATATGTTTTTCGGAAAGGTACGCAATGCTCGATATCGCCCGGCAAATGGAAATTCTCAAACGCGGCACGGTCGAGGTCTTTTGTGAAGAGGAGCTGGCCCAGCGATTAGCCGACGCAGCTAAACAGCGTCGGCCTCTCCGCGCCAAACTCGGTATGGACCCCACCGCCCCCGATATCCACCTGGGCCATACGGTGGTATTACGGAAACTGAGGCAGTTTCAGGATTTAGGCCATAAGGCCGTCCTCATTATTGGCGACTATACCGCCCGCATCGGCGACCCTACCGGCCAAAACGCCACCCGCCCCATGCTCGACGCTGAACAGATTAAAACCAACGCCGAGACGTATTTTCAGCAGGCCGGCAAAATCCTCGATATGTCCCCGGACAAAGTCGAGGTGCGATATAACAGCGAATGGCTCGCCGACCTGAAACTGGCCGACATCATCAAGCTCACCGCCTCAATGACCGTCGCGCGGATGCTCGAACGAGATACCTTTGAAATCCGCCATAAAAAAGGCGACCCCATCGGCGTCCACGAATTTCTGTATCCGCTGATGCAGGGCTACGACTCCGTCGCCGTCAAAAGCGATGTCGAACTGGGCGGCACAGACCAGACCTTCAACAACCTCGTCGGACGGGACCTGCAGCGCATCGCGGGTCTGCCGCCGCAGATTGTCATCACGATGCCGATTCTGATAGGCCTCGACGGCACACAAAAAATGAGCAAATCCAAAGGCAACTACATCGGCGTCACCGACGCCCCTGCCGATATGTTCGGCAAAACAATGAGCATCCCCGACAACCTGATGGAAAATTACTTTACGCTCTTAACCGATGTGCCGGCCAATAAAATTAAGGAGTTGATTGACTCCAATAAAACCCATCCCAAGCAGGCCAAGGTACTGCTGGGCAAAATGATTGTCGAACAGTTTTACGACAAGCAGGCCGCCGAGGACGCCGCGGCGGGATTTGAAAAAGTCTTCGCCCAGAACCAATTGCCCGACGATATGCCGGAAGTGACTATTGGCCCAGAGCCGATTTCCGCCGCCAAACTGCTGCTGCACTGCAAACTTGTTGACAGCGGCGGAGAAGGAAAACGAATGATTCAGGCCGGCGGCGTCAAAATCAATGAAAAGAAAATCCCCGACCCCAACAAAATGATTACACCGACCGACGGCATGATCCTCCAGGTCGGAAAACGCAAATTCGCAAAACTGAAAATTGGATAAAGGCGGCGATTATGAAATTGCCGGTGGTACAAAACGCGAAACGATATACGGGTTTGTATGTGGTGGATTTCGGCGATCACAGCGGCGTCGGATTTACCGCGCCGGAAGTCGCTGAATTGCTCGAAAGCGAATTATTCGCCGACGTTAAGGTCTATAAAATTCATAACGCTTATCCCGATGGACGAATGGAACTCAAAGGCATCCGAAATGACCTGTTCGGCCTTGAGGCTGGAATGTTTTTCTATGCCGTCGATGAAAAGACTGCACGGAATGATTTCAAACGTCTGACGGATGTTGCTGTTGTCTGTGCCGCGCCGGCCCGTGTAAAAATCTACCTGAGTCGTCTTTCGCAAAATCAGTTCGTCACAGCCCTGATTTACCCGGCCGAGTACGACGACGAATTCAGCCGCTGGCTTCTCGATAATCATTATCGCACCAGCGGCGCCGCCGAGGGCGGAGCGGGAGCCGTCCAGCGGTATTATGATGCGCAGAAAGAAATTCTCGACCAAACGCAGCTTTGGGCCGCCGATTCCTTTGAACAATTGACCGGAGCAGAACTCCTGACCGCAACCAAAAAAGCCGTTGTCCGTTAAATAATACCGTGTGATTTGTCGTGCCGCGTATAATGTCTGTCATTCCCGCGCAGGCGGGAATCCAGATGTTTTGAATTTGGGTTATTTTAGATTTAGAATTTGTTTCGGATTTATTTTTCTCTGGACTGGATGGCCCAATGGTGTCGCAATGAATACAAATTCAAATCCACAAAAATCAACCCGCCTCGGTTCCTGGGCCGGCCGTGTTCTCGGCTGGTTCGGCAAAAAAAGACTGCGCCCCACAGCTAAAGATGTCCAAAATCTCGATTTTCCCCCTAATACGCAAAAAATCGGTGTGCGATTTACCGGTTCGCTGCGGGATTTCTTTCGTTTCCGCTGGCTTCGCGGCCGATAAAAACCGCGTCAAAACCCGATAATTACAGCCAAAACAACCCTAAAAAAATTTAAGTTTTTTCATCCTCCCTGCCGAAATGACTTCTGCAAGAGTTTTCTCCCCTCCGGAAAACATCAGGAAACTGGGGTTTCCTGATGTTTTCTTTTGCGCAAATCGACGTTTTTCGCACTGGGATTCACCCCAAACACAAGCTTCCCTGTCGCGTTGCTTTTTGCCGACTTTGCGTATATAATCATCGTCTTTATCCGAGAGCAAAAACGATAAGTCTTTATGAGTACGGAACATATACGCAATTTTTCGATTATCGCCCACATCGACCACGGCAAAAGTACCCTGGCCGACCGGCTGCTGGAGCGTACCGGCGCCATCGACCCGCGCAACAAAAAAGACCAGATTCTCGATGATATGGACCTCGAGCGGGAACGCGGCATCACCATCAAGGCCTCCGCCGTGACAATGAATTACGATTATCACGGCAAGACGTATATGCTCAATCTCATCGACACCCCCGGCCACGTGGACTTTCACTACGAAGTCTCCCGCGCGTTGACGGCCTGTGAGGGAGCGATTCTGGTCGTTGACGCCAGCCAGGGAGTCGAGGCACAGACCGTCGCCAACGCCTATCTGGCGGTCGAAAGCGGCTGCGAAATCCTCAGCGTTATCAACAAAATTGACCTGCCCGCGGCCCAGCCGGCCGTGGTCGCAGAGGAAATCGAACATATCCTCGGCATCAGGCGGGACGAATGTCTCCGCATCAGCGCCAAAACCGGCGTCGGCATTGATGAGCTTCTCGAAGCGATTGTACAAAAGTTGCCCCCGCCGCAGGATAAAACCAATAAGCCGACCGCAGCCTTGATTTTCGACAGCCGCGCCGACGAATACCGCGGCGTCATTTGCTATGTCCGCGTTTTCGCCGGAACACTGTCGGTCAAACAGAAAATCAAACTGATGGGAACCGGACGGACTTATATCATTACCGAACTGGGCAAGTTCAGCCCCCAAATGACGCCCGTTGGGCAGCTTTCCAGCGGCGAGGTGGGTTATGTCATTGCCAACATCCGCGAATTAGGCGACATTCACGTCGGCGACACCATAACGGACGCGGCCAACCCTGCCCAGACGCCCCTGCCGGGTTATAAGCCGCCGCTGCAAATGGTCTTTTCCGATTTCTATCCCGGCACGACAACCGATTATTCCAAATTGCGTGCAGCGTTTGAAAAACTGTCGCTCAATGACGCCAGCTTTACTTATGTGCCGCAAAATTCGCCGGCGCTGGGCTTTGGTTTTCGCTGCGGCTTTCTGGGCCTGCTGCACATGGAAATCGTCCAGGAACGCCTCGAGCGGGAAAGCGATATCGACGTCGTGCAGACCGCCCCGACCGTCAGCTATGAAATTCTGACCACCGACGGCGCAGTCAAACGTATCGACTCACCCAGTGAAATGCCCGACCGGGCCGATATCGCCGAGATTCGCGAGCCGTTTGTCAAACTCGAAATCATCACCACTAACGACGCCATCGGCGGGATTATGAAGCTGGCCGAAGACCGACGCTGCAAACTCATCAAAACCGAGTATCTCAGCCCGACGCGGGTGATGCTCGAATATAAAGCCCCGCTGGCCGAAATCGTTTATGATTTTTACGATTTGCTCAAGGGCATCAGCCATGGTTATGCGACAATGGATTATGAATTCACCGGCTTTGAGGCCGGCGACCTCGTTAAAATTGATATCCTCGTCAATAAAATACCGGTGGAAGCCCTGAGTTTAATCGTCCATCGCAGCAGCGCCGAGCAGCGCGGACGCAAAATGATTCTCAGACTGCGAAAAGCTATTCCAAAACATCAATTCGAAATTCCATTGCAGGTCGCCATCGGCGGCAAAATCATCGCCCGCGAAACGATTAAATCATACCGCAAAGACGTGCTGGCCAAACTCTACGGCGGCGACGTCACCCGAAAAATGAAACTGCTTAAAAAGCAGAAGGCAGGCAAAAAACGTATGAAATCCATCGGCCAGGTCAACATCCCTCAGGAAGCCTTTATGTCCATCCTCGACAACTCCGACGATTAATCCCCCATTCGGACGAAACAAAACTTTTCAGTGAATGTGTTCAAATACAGGGTTTTTGCAGACTCAGGCAGCAGAGGAGGCCGACCCAGCCGGTACGAATATTTTCAAATTGCGCAGGGTCGGCAAGTTTAATCATCGCATCGGAATTATAAAACGGCTCCTCAAACGAATGCAGCCACAGCAGAAACATCCGGTATTTGCCGTATTTTTTACCGCCTTCGGCCAACACTTCTTTGGGGGTGTTCTTGACCAGATCATACAATAGTGCAATGCCGCCGGGTTTGAGCACACGGCGAATTTCAGCCAGACATTCCTTAGGTTCTTTCCAGTGATGCAGCGAACCGGTACTGATGACGATATCGAAGCTGTTATCCTCAAACGGCAACTGTTTTGCCCCTGCCTGCTGAACTTTAACGGCATCGGACAAACCCGCGGCGGCAAGATTCTCTTTCGCCTTGGCGACCATCGCCTCCGAAATATCTACTCCGACAAGCCCCAAATTCGGCGCAAGACGATGCAGCCCAATTAAAAGCCGTCCCGGCCCCGTGCCGACGTCGAGCAATTTGCCGGCGGAACAGAATTTTACAACATCTTGTGCAACCAAATCATAATGCCGCAGAAAAATCGACGTGCCGCTCAGCGCGTTATAAACTCTTGCGGCGCCTGCCGGGATACCCTCCGGATGCAGCGCCCAAACGATTCTGCCAAACCAGGATGATTTCCCCGTACTCATAGAACCTCCTGTCTTGTCCGACCCAGAGACAATTTTTTCTCGAACGTTTTATTTGAAGTGAAACGATAAGACTGTTTATCGGCTAAAAGAATAGCTTCGGCGCCGTGCAGTTCGAGCGAAACGGTCAGGTCGGGTTTTCGGGCGCACAGGACATTGGCCAGAGTAGTGGCTTTTTCCGCGCCGTCGCCGGTGGTATAATTGGCCACCTCATCGGGTTGCGCCAGGCGATTGCCGTCGTAGATGGATTCATTGGGCATTTCATTGAGCCACGCATAGACCTGTTCGTCGCTCTTTTCTTTGCAAGCCTCGATACTGACGGGCGAGCGTTCCATCGCCGCTTTTAAAAACGGCCGCCAGTCGCAGGAGTTCATATCGCGCCAGGCATAAAACGCCAAATCCGCGGTAGGGCTCTTGTCGCGCATTGACCGAAGATAATTAATAATCTGTTCTCTCGACCAGTCCGTCGAAATAATCAGCGGTTCCGTTTTTTCGTACTGCTTCTGTTCCAAAGGCAACTGGGCCGTGATTTTCAAAAAGTCTATCAAATCTGCAATCAGTTTTCCCGCATCCGGCACAAACGGCGCCAGAAACCGCGCCACTTTATGCCGGTCGGCGGGCTTGTAAATATCAATATTCTCGTATTCGAGGTACGCCCGCAATTGTTCACAGCAGATGCGTCCCTCGTATGGATATTGCAGGTAGTCTTCGCCGGACACTTCATCCAGCAGTTTTTCAAATGTTTCCTCCGCGACGCGGAACCGGCTGCCGTGTTCGTAGCCGAACAGTACCTCGGCCTTGACAAACATATACCGGCCCCGCTGAACCCGGCAGAACTGGAAATATTTCTGGTACGAATGTTGAGAACGCAGGAAGTTGGCGAAATTCAGAGCATTTAATTGGGCGGTGAGAAATTCGGTCAGTTTTTTTTGCAGCCGCTGATACTGCTGCGGGTCAATGGTGGCTCTGTCGTAGAGGCAGTGCACCCAGCCGGTGTTATGGCCGACGACGGTAACCTGCTCATTGCGGATGGCCCGCTGGGCTTTGGTGCTGATTTCGGTGCCGTTGAACCACATCACCTTGGTGACCATTAGACGGTTGTTGGAAATAACGCCGTCGGCAATATCAATAAAATTCTGCGAATGCAGCGGCGTCAGTACCATAAAGATATCTTCCAGCGGGATGCCGCAGACGATAAACGCCGCCGCAGCGTACAGCGACGACAGCGATACACATTCGCCGGCGCCAGTTTTGTAGCCGGGCTTGCGGCGGAAGGCGTTCATCGCTTCGACGGTTTCGGTCTTCCAGTAGGGAATCACGTCGCCGTCGTACTGGTCGAGGCCGAAGTGCCGGCGGATATCGACATCGAAGTAGTACTGGTCGCCCTGATAGCCGAACAGCGCGTTGCTTTGGGCGATTTGTTCGGGGGAAAGATATTTTCCAAACCGCGCCTGCTCCGTTTGCTTGGTCGTCAGGCCCCAGGTCTGGAGGTCGAGGTTAAAATCGAATTCATCCATAATATACTGGCGAAGGCGCATCAGTTTTCGGTAAGGATTTTTACCTTCGAGCTTGACGAAGCAGTCTTCATTGCGCCATTGCCAGACGGCCGGGCTCATCAGGTTGGCCAGCACGAGGCTGTACATCAGCTCCGGAAAGACAAAACATTCCATATCCGAAAGCGTAATCGCGGAACTGTATAATTCAATATCGTTTTCGTGAAACATCGGCAAGTCTGCCTATATAGAACTTTTACGCATTGTATGACGACTTATTCATCCTGACAACTTTTAAATTGCTTCCGGGCATGGAAAATCCTGTATGGCATACTCTTTTTGGAGATGTCACATCGAATGGAAATAAAACACGAGAGACTGTCTCTCTGTGGAAACACACAAGAAAAGGATGGGTTTTATAGAAACAAGTTATGATCAGAAATTAATTTTTAATCCAACATAGTATGTTCGGCCCGGGCCATCGGGCAAAGAATTCGGCTTGCCGCCGCGATTGAATTCAGTAACCCATATATCTTCGTCGAACAGGTTTTCAACCCGGAATGTGAGCATCGCCCGGCCTTTGGGTATATCCAGCCACCTTGCCGGATCAACATCGATATTAAGAGACAAAAAATCCACTGCGGATGGTTCCGGATTCCAAACCACCTCGGATGTCAGACGCGGCGGTTTTGCATAGTGTGTCCAAAAGATAGACGCGCTGCCCCATTCCCACGTATAGTCGGTTCCGAGTTTAGCCATATAATCGGGAGCCGTGCTTGGATTGAGACCTTCGTCTTGTTTATTATTTTGGTAGGTTGCCGAACCGAGTATGTGCCAGTGAGACGTCAGAAAACGCTTGAACTCGAACTCGACTCCATTAAACTGTTGGCGCCCTTCTCCATTTTTGAACGATGTCGGGATGACACTCGTATCGCGAACGATAGGTTTTTCGATTACACTCTCGAAATAAGTAACTGCTGTATACGTCTTTTCGTCATTGTAGAATAATTGTGCGTCGTACGTGGTTATTGTTTCCGGCATCAGGCTTGAATTGCCCGCGAGGGTAGGAGGGTCATAAAGCGTTGTTTCCAGGGCAAAGGGAGCGCGGAAAGCTTCGCCGCGCAGAAGCTTAATACCCCATTTATCAACCGGCGTGATAACGAGACCGTATCGGGTGATTGTGTCGGAAACATCCTGGCCTGATTTAAGCCATTGCATACCGGCAGTAAGTTTCAGATATTGATTTACTGTGTAATCGCCTTGTGCATATGCGACCTGTGGTTTGAAATGGTAAGGTGATATCGATTCATAATCTCCATCATCTTCATGAAATACTGTCTGGTATTCCAATGAATAGCCGGCTGTTAAACTCAGATTATCCGTGGGCCTGACAAAAAGAGTGACTTCGCCGAGAGTATCAGTTGTATCAGTATCAACTTCCCCGCTCCCGCTCGGGTATCGCCCGAAATCATTTTCCTGAACGTTTTGGGTGAGGTTGAATTCAATGTCTGTGTTATCATCAAGGGCCGTGTGATAACCTGCATTCGCAAATATTTTGTTAACGCGCCACTGGTGGCTGTCAATATTCCATCGCGGCAGCATCCCGAGATGAAATGTATCTAAACTTGCGGCAAACAAATCGAAAGTGAATCCACGGTACTCAAGATGTGTCATTCCTGATACACTGCCATATCGATCGTTATCCGAATTATAAGCACCCAGTTCGTCTGTCATGCCGTATCGATAGCCATTCTGGCCTGCGGCACGAAATGCGCCGACAAATCCAAGATCGCCGGATCGCCCTGAACCTGCAACATTCGTTTCATAATAGCCGTAGCTTCCTGTCATCGTGGAGATCGAAAATTTTTTCTGATCTGGAATGGGCCGTGATTTTAAATTCACGACACCCGTGAAGGCGTTGGTTCCGTAAAGGACAGAACCGGGACCGCGAATAATCTCAACGCCGCCGAGGCCCTCCAAGGGGAATGTCATATAAACGGGGAAATTAGTGCCCCCGAAACCACTCTCTCGAATTGGACGACCATTGAACAGTATCAAAGTGTGCAGGTCCAGGTGAGTGGGCATGTCTCCGCGAAAAGACGCAATATTATTCGGATACATATAAGAACCCCGCGTATAGACGCTGGGCTGACGCTGCAAAAGCTGAGATAGATTTCTGTCCCCATATATTTCGAACTCGCTTCTGGGGACAACAGTCACAATGCCCGGCGCTTTGGCCTGCGGCTCTTCTTTTTTCGAGGCTACTGTTATCGAGACTTCACTTAATTGCTCGAGGGACATGTCAAGAAAGTCCGCGTCAGGTTTATTGGGCTCATTGGCGGCAGCCGATATCCATGCGGTTGTGCCAAACAGGACAAGAAAACTGTATATAAGTCTGCCTGGCTGCTTTAAGTCGTACATTATCTGCACTCCTTTAAGAAATTATACTGTTAGCTATGATTATCGGAATAACCACGCTGTGTTATATAGTGATTTTTTTATGAAGTTATTCTGCATTCACGTCCGGTAGAATTTGAATAGAGAAATCGACGAGCGGAGAAACAGATGAGAGATATTGCCGAAAGAATTTATATAGATTCAAAAACCGCGTTATCAGTACTGAAAACACATACGTCTATACGTCAGCTATCGCAAAAAAATTGATTTTCTAAAGGAAAAAGTCTTGCGTAAAAGGCGTTTTTGAATACGATACGGAAAGTCCATTCACATCAATCAAAATGAACAGGAGAAACACAATGAGACGATGGGTCATTGCGGCGATTTTGATTATCATGGGGGGTCTTGCCGGCGCGAAGGTGAAACTGCCGGCCATCTTCAGTGATTCTATGGTTTTACAGCAAAAAAGTGATGTCGCGGTGTGGGGCCAGGCGGATGTCGGCGAAAAAGTGTATGTTTTGGGTTCGTGGATGAAGTCGGTCGTGAGCACCAAGGCCGGCAAAGACGGCCAATGGCAGGTAAAAATCAAAACCCCCGAAGCGGGTGGCCCTTATACACTGACCATTCAGGGCAAAAATAAGCAAACACTGCACGAGGTTTTAATCGGCGAGGTCTGGGTCTGTTCGGGACAATCGAATATGGAATTGCCGCTGCGATCGGCGGATAATGCGCAGGAGGAAATCAAGGCCGCCGATTTTCCGCAGATTCGGCTGTTCACGGTCCAGCGGTTTTCGGCGATGACGCCGCAGGAAGATTGCGTCGGACAATGGAAGATGTGCTCTCCCGATACCGTCGGTTCGTTCAGCGCTGTCGGGTATCTTTTCGGACGGGAACTTCATCAGAAGCTCAATGTGCCGGTGGGTTTGATTCATACCAGTTGGGGGGGGACGCCGGTGGAGGCGTGGACGAGCGAAAAAACATTGAAATCGTTCAAGGCCTACAAACCCATATTTGAAAAAATGAAAGAGGCCGAGCGGCCGGTGTCGGAAGAAATCAAGACGCAGAATGAACGAGCAGTGGCCGAGTGGGATGAAAAAGTCTCCGCTATTGACCCGGGAACGCAGCAGAACTGGCAGGACCCGAAATTAGATGTCTCGGACTGGAAAAATATCGATTTGCCGCAGGTGTGGTCGGGAACGGAACTGGAAAAAGTTGACGGGATCGTGTGGTATCGCCGGGTGACAAATCTGCCGCCGCCGTGGATGCGTATGGATATGGAAGTTTATCTGGGATCGATTGACGACGCGGACACGGTATGGTTTAACGGCGTGAAAATCGGAAGTACGACCGTGTATGATCAGGAACGCCGGTACATTATTCCACGTTCGGTGCTGCATGTCGGCTCCAATGTAATCGCGGTTCGCGTGTTTGATAATTATCTTGAAGGCGGTTTTACCGGCACGGAAGACCAGATGCGAATCGGGCCGGTCGGCGCGGATATCAAGATCTATGCGACGCTGGCGGGCAAGAATAAATGGAAATACAAGGCCAGCCTGCTCGATAAGGAGCTGCCGGCGCTGCCGAAGGTCAGCAAGGGCCAGTTTAACAAAAACGCTCCCACGACGCTGTACAACGGGATGATTTCGCCGCTGGTTCCGTTTGGGATTGCAGGAGCGATCTGGTACCAGGGCGAAGCAAATATCGCCCGTCCCGCCGAGTACGCCAAATTATTCCCGGCGATGATTGCCGACTGGCGCAAACGCTGGGCGATAGGCGACTTTCCCTTCTATTGGGTGCAGATTGCGCCGTATTCGTCTCGGAACGGCGTCGGCGGCGGCAACTCGGCGTATCTGCGCGAAGCGCAGATGAAAGCGCTTGACGCCGTGAAAAACGGCGGAATGGCAATTACGATGGATATCGGCGTGGAAGACAATATTCATCCGACAAATAAACAGGATGTCGGCAAACGGCTGGCGGCATTGGCTCTGGCCAAGACGTACCAGCAGAAGGACATCGCTTACAGCGGGCCGGTGTATAAAAAGATGGCAGTCGAGGGGCAGAAAGCTCGCCTCTATTTTGACTATACTTACGGAGAGCTGTCGGCCAGGGAGGGCCATTTGGCTGACTTTACCATTGCCGGTGCGGATAAGAAATTTTTTCCGGCCGAGGCGGTGATTGACGGCGATACCATCGTCGTCTCCAGCCCGCAGGTGCAAAAGCCCGTGGCGGTGCGGTATGCGTGGAGCAACTGGGCGGCGGGAACGCTGTTCAATAAAGAAAAACTGCCCGCATCGTCATTCCGCACGGATAAATGGAACGACAACCCGGATAAGCCCGTTTCGCTGGATGCGTACAAGAATTAACGGGTGGCGATGAAACAAGCAGGCCCCGTCGGTTCGCCGATGGGGCTTTTTATGCGCGGAATATGTTTGTTTCGCCACCCGACAGCAGCGGCAAGCGGAAGCGAGCCGATTTATATTTGGCGGCGATGGTGAAGAAATCCCGTCGCTTCCGCTCCGGGCTGCTGCTAAGACACTAATCAAAATCGGTCGGGAGGTTAGGGTTGCGGAGATGCTCGAAGAATCGTTTGATTTGGTGCGGGAGGGTGCGCGCCTGCGACAGGGGCGGGATTTCATTTTCGGTGAAGAATCGTACGTCGCTGGTTTCGCTGCTGGTTTTTGGCGAGCCGCCGGTGATTTCGCAGAGGAAGAACATCTTGTAGATGTCAAACGGATACAACGGCGTATGACCCTGCCTGTTGCGGTCATAGACGGCCAGCAATTTGACCGCCCGTACATCAAAACCCGCCTCCTCATGTACCTCGCGGACGACATTTTCCGAAGACGTCAGGCCGATGTCGCACCAGCCGCCCGGCAGCGTCCACAGACCGTCCGCAATTTCTTTGACCAGCAGGATTTTATTGTCTTTGAAAACCACGCCGCGACAATCCGCTTTGGGCGTCGGATAGCCGCAGTCTTTTTGCAGCATCATGCGGATTTCATCGGCCTCTAAATCGGTGTGCCGCGACAGAATCTGCGCGGCAATCCATTCAATTTTTTCGTGCCGCTGTCTTTCGTAATCGTTCCTGGCAAAGGTTTTACCCGCCTGCGATATCGCCTTCAGTTCCGTCGCAATGGAAATCCAGTTGAAGTCTCTCATTGAAAAGTTGGTTGACATATTGGTTCCTGTTTGGGTTTGCAGAACAACGCGGCGTTTTTGCCCGCCAAGGCGCCGGTGGACCACGCGATTTGCAGATTGTATCCGCCGCAGGGACCGTCGGTGTTCATCACCTCGCCGGCAAAAAACAACCCTGCACAGAGTCCGGATTGCATTGTCGTGGGTTCGATCTCGTCCAGGCTGACGCCGCCGCGGGTGATGGTCGCCTCCGATAAAGGGCGAATCGCCTGAATCGTCAGGGGCATTTCCTTGATTAAGCGGATTAGCTGCCGCCGGGCTTCTTTAGACAATTGCCCGGCCAGGACCGGATGACCGGCGGGTTGAATCTGCTCCACGACATACAACGCCGCTGCGCGGGGCAATAAATCGGTAACCACGCGGGCGATCTCCTGCTTCGGATGCGCAGCACAGCCGTCGAGAATGAACGTCTCTAATTGCTGGAAATCTCTGGACGGACATAAATCCAGTTTAATCGGCAGAGGCTGAGGACCCTCGTACAAATAATCGGTAATCGCTCGCGACAGGTCGAAAATCACCGGCCCGCCCAGACCACCATCCGTGAACATCAGGGGGCCCGTAGTCTGGATTTTTTTATCTTCCAGAACGGTATTGACCCGCACCTCAGGAATACCCACGCCCTGAAGTCTGCTCGGCCAGGTTTCTACGGTGCTCACCGCAGCCAAAGCCGCCTTCGGTTCGATGAGGGTATGACCGACGGCCCTGGCGAATCGGTATCCATCGCCGGTGGAACCGGTCTGCGGCCAGCTTGCTCCGCCTGTGGCCAGGATGACGGCGGTGCATTCGTATTGGTCGCTTGTGGTTTTTAAGATAAAAGTGTTGTCCAATTGCTTTCCAATGGATTTCACCGTTCGACCGTAAATAAACTGCACCATATTTCGCCGGGCGGCATCCACCAGTACCCGGCTGACGTCGGCGGCCCGGTCGGTCAGAGGAAAAACACAGCCGTCTTTTTCGACTTTGGTGGCAAGACCTCTCTGGGCAAAGAATTGCCGCACGGCCTCAGGCGAAAATTCATGGAGACCGTGTTTGAGAAATCGACCGCAAAAATCATATTCACGGACAAAATCATCGATGGTTCCGGTATGCGTGAGATTGCACCGGCCTCGGCCGGTCTTGAGCAGTTTGCGGCCAACAACGGTGTTTTTTTCGATAACTGCGGTCTTGGCTCCGCTTTGCGCAGCGAACACCCCAGCCATCAGGCCCGCCGCTCCGCCTCCGATAATGCATACGTCATATTTCATATCCGCTCATTGATTCAGGGTATTGTACCCCAACTTTCACAATTTACAACCTACTATCTCTCACTCCCCGTCAAATAAATGAAAAAACGATATATCTTCCGCTTTGTAAAAAAATCTGAATTTTTTGGCACCCGGCGGGTACGATATTCGTCCATAATATAGAACAGCAGCGAAAGGCGGACAGGTTGGACGAATCCTCAGACCAGATTCTGGTACAACAGGCTCAGGCCGGCGACGGCTCGGCTTATGAAACGCTGATAACCCGGCATTACCGCCGGGTCTATGGGGTGTGTCTGGGGATTGTCGCCGACCCGCACGAATCGCAGGACCTGTCTCAGGAAACAATGCTCCAGGGATTCGTCAAAATCGGCCGCCTGCGTCAGGCCGAGCATTTTCAGCGATGGCTGATTGAAATCGCCAAAAATCTGTGCTTCGACTGGTTGCGGAAACGTAAACGGACTCAAAAATTCATGGAACGTCTCGCGGACATTTCGGATAGTCCGGAAAAAGCCGACCCGAAAGACGAATTGACCGAGGCCGTTTCAAAACTTCCGATGGAGCTTCGGATGCCGCTGCTGATGTATTACTTCGACGGCCGCGACAGCCGGCTGATTTCTGAACAACTCGGTATTTCTCTTTCGAACGTTTATCGGCGGCTTCGGGAAGCCAAATGCTGTCTGTATGAATTGTTAAACGAGGTGAAAAATGAGTCTTAAACCATGTGACAATTACAAGGAACGAATTGAACGGTATTCCTGCAATGAGTTGAATCAGCACGAAATCGAAATTATGCTTGAGCACATCCGCCAGTGTGATGGATGCAGACAGTATCTGGACGCCCTGAACAGGCAGGAGCAAAAAATGGCCCAGTGGATTGATTCGCTGGAGCCGTTCATTCAGGCCGGTCAGGCTCAGGCGGTTCAACAATTTCGTCTGATGCAAAGCCAAACGCAACGCGTCGCTGGAATATCCAGCCGATTCTGGTGGATGCGATATGCGGCGGCGGCCTGCATTCTCATCATCGCAGGATTTCTTGCGGGTCGGTTGTCGCACCCTGAATTGGATACGGCAAATCTCCGGCGGGAATTGGTCGCATCGCTTCGGCCTCAGATGGAGACTCAAATTACCGAGTCGGTTTTACAGTCCCTCCGGCCTGACATCGTCGGAGAATATGCCAGGATGCAGGACAACCTGTCCAAGCAAATCGCGTCGGAATTGAAAACGTATGCCGAGCAGACCATCGTGCGTAACGACGTCCAGACCTACCGGCTGCTGGCGGAATTGATCGATGCCATTCAGAAGGCCCAATCGCAAAATCAGCAGTGGGTCTTATCGGCAATGGGTAAACTTGAACAATGCCGGCTCGAAGACCAGGAAAAGATGCGTACACAGTTCGCAACCTTCGCCATCTATACCGACAATGAGTTGACGCGCACACAAGAACAATTAAAGGCATTGGCAACGAATACAAAAAATTAACTTGATGAATCACTTTCCAGAAAGGGAACCTTATGAAAAAGTTGAGTTTAGTTTTTATTCTGGCGGTAAGTTTATTGTGTCTGCCGGCCTGTGCTGCTCAACCGAATGCACAGCCGACTCCTCAGTCTGATACAAAGAATCAGATCGTCAAGCAGAACAAAGATACCGAAGATACCAGCGACGCCGAAGACATCAAGGCAGACTGGGCTGAGGCGCAGGAGGATATACGGGAAGCTCAGCGAGAAGCTCAGGAAGAAGCCGCGGAGGCCCAGAGAGAAGCAGAGGAAGAAGCACGAGAAGCACAAGAAGAAGCGAGAGAGGCGCAAAAAGAAATACGAGAGGGTCTGAAAGAAGCCCAAAAAGGACTCCTTGAGGCCCAGAAAGAATTGAGAAAAACGGGAATCAATATCGCCCTTCCCCGTATTACCGGCACATCGATGGATATGTTCGGGACGACCAACACCGCTCAAACCGGGACGGTCTTGATTGTACCCGATAAATCAATAAACGCCAAAACAATAGGCGAACTGACGGAAGATATGCAGGTGATGGCGGTGGTTCTTGAAGACAAGCTCGGCCAGAACAAAACCGCCGGCGCACAAGGATACGGCGGGGGCGGATACGGCGGGAGCGGAGGCGTTTGGCTGAACATTTTCGGCTCCAGCTCGCCCCAGTCCAGGGCGGTTTATCTGGGCGGATACGGGATGGTGTTCACGATGGATGTCGATTTTCCGCTGGTTTTAATCAAGGGCGCCGAAGAAAAACAGCCGGAAGCGACACAGGAGAAAAAAGACGAGGTTTGGCAGCGCAGCAAAAGTAAATTGAAAGGTGAAGACAAACCCGCCGACAAGAATAAGGACAAGGAACCGGCGCTTGTTTTCGACCCGGAGAAAGTCAAACAATTGCAAAAAGACCTGACGGCGGCGCTGAAGCACGCATCGAATATCCGCAACCTGGAACCGCGGGAAAAAATTATTGTTGTGGTTCGCAGTATCGTCAACGGCAAATGTCTCAGCCTGGCCGTTCCTGAAACAATCGGGGCACAGGAAAAGGAACCTGTTTCCGTGCCGACATCCATAATGACGCTGCGGGCCGACAAGCAGGACATCGACGCATTCGCCGCGGAGAAAATCAACTTCGATAAATTCGCCGAGAGGGTTTCGGTAGTGATTTATTGACAGCCTCTAATAAAACTTTCTGGATTCCGGCTTTCGCCGGAATGACATCGTAATACCGTTTGGGCGGAAAAGCTTAACAACTTTTCCGCCTTTTTTGTTCCATCGAAAATCGGCAATCAAAAATTGAAAATAATATGAGTGGGTCTGTAAGCCGAGTTCTGTATCCCTTTCGGGACGGCGACCATTACACTGGACCGGTCGTCGCCGGCCGGCTCTGCCGAAAGGTCTCCCCGTCGGCACGCAACCTACCCGCCGGATCATCCCCGGGCCGGGGAACCGGCATACTTGGTCTTGCAGGCGGTGGGGTTTGCCGTGCCGTCGCCGTTACCGGCGACGCGGTGCGCTCTTACCGCACCTTTTCACCCTTGCCTGTGCCATAAAGGCCATCGGCGGTTCATTTTCTGTGGCGCTGTCCCGCGGGTCACCCCGGGCGGCCGTTAGCCGCCACCGTGCCCTGCCCTGCTCGGACTTTCCTCCGGATGAGCTTTCACTCTCACCCGGCGGCCGCCCGACCCACTCAACAATATATTATACTCCCCCAAGCCAAAAATAAAAAGACCCTCCTCCCCGCCCCCCGCAGAAGCCGGACATCATACAAATATCGTCTTCGCGCGTTACAAATGAATCCCGCAGTAATCGATCTCGTCGCAAACCTGGTGCATCCTGTCCCAGAACGGCGGATTGTCAATCATCGCCACGGCCACCGGATACAGAATATGGTCTTCGTAAAACAGATGTTCCCTGAGAATCGGACACAGCGTTTTCACGATGGACAGCAATCTGTCCTTGAACACGCCGAATGAAATCTCCCCAAAGGCCCCCACCAGTTTGGTCAGCTCTCCGATCCCCGAACGAATATAAACATGGTCGTTTTCCACAGACCGACACAGCGAATCCCACCCCTGCAACCGCAGTGCGGGAAAGATAACGTCCTCTTCCCGGTCGATATGTTCTTCCATCGCGCCAACATGTTCGGCGATGTGTTCCAGCCGGCGGATTTCCCCGCTCGTATCATTGAGAAAATCCGCCTGGCTGATTCTCAATGCCACCTCTTCCATATCGCCGATAAAACATTGCAGCATATCATGCTCGGCCAGCACTTTCTTCAATACGTGTCGTTCGGTCAGCCGTTCCCGCAGGTTGGATTTGTTGCCCTCCATCAGCCCCATCAGAATAAACGCCGCGGAAAGCTGCTGCACCCGCTGTGCCGACAGCCCTTCCCGCATCAGTTTGTCTTCCGCTTGGGCAATATCCTGGGGGGTAATTGCAGATATGAGACGATTCGCCTGTTTTCGAAGATCCGCCGTCGGTTTCCCGTCATTGATTCGCAGTAGCAGACCTTCCAGTTCCTCGGCAAGACATTTTTTGGTTGGTCTGGTCATCGCTGTATTCCTCATTGTACGCCTTCTTTGATTTATACGTTAAGGTACGGATGGTAGGTGAAAAAATTCGACAATTTGACCAAATTTTTTGCGGGGGGAAAAATTTAAGGCAACAGGAAGCCCGGAGCGTCAGCGACGGGATAATAAGTTTTTTGAAAAATGGAATTGAATTTTTAAAAGTTTTTTATTATTCAGGACGTGAAGAATTTCATTCGCCGTTTATCCGAAGAGCTTCGAGGATCGCCGCAAATGCCGTCGCCGCCGTTTCTGTCCGCAGAATATGGTTTCCGATGCGAATCGGCGCCGCCCCATAATGTTCCAGCAATTGGATTTCCGGTTCGGTCAACCCTCCCTCCGGCCCGATAAACACAATAGTGTCCTCGCCGCTTCCAGCAAATTGAGATATGGTTTGGACGCTGGATTCAAGACTGCCTATAATAATACGAGACTGGGGGTACTGGTGTTCTAATTCTATGATAGTTTCGTTCAGTTTTTTTGGACCTGTGATGACCGGCAAAAATACCCTCCCACATTGTTTGCAGGCCGCGATGGTCAGGTTCTGATACCGCTCTGTCGCCGATTCCCTGCCCAGCCGAATGCTGCGCTCATACTGAACCAGCGAGATGTGGTCAACTCCCAGCTCAGTACATTTACTCAGCATCCAGTCAAACCGCTGTCCTTTGGCTACAGCCGCCGCCAAAATCACACGACCGCTTTCCCGCGGCGGAAATTCCGTAATCGTTTTTACCTCCACAAAAACGTCAGCTTTTTTAATTTGACTGACGATGCCGCTTGCCAATCGTCCCCGCCCGTCGAACAGCTCTATCGTCTGCCCAACTTTGCCGCGAAGAACATTCACAAAATGATGGCCTTCAGCGGCACAAAGCCGCATACAACCCGCCTGCAATGGATAATGATAAAACCGTAGCATTTCCATAACCCGATAACTTAAAACATCCCCCCAAAATAGTCAAACAAGAACCCCCTTACGTACTCACATACTCATCCCCGCCCATTTTACATTTTACATTCTACAATTCTCAATCTACAATAACACCTCTGTCAGGGATGAAATTTATATATTGAACAAAGTTTAACTATGTTGAGCTTATGATTTTTAAATTAGGCGAACTTTTCTGTGGTCCAGGCGGTCTTGCATTAGGAGCCGGTCTTGCCACACCCGTCTGTTCTGATAACGGAGAAAGATTTTCAATCTCTCATATTTGGGGTGTGGACAAAGACCCTGCTACAATCGAATCTTACAGATACAATATAGTAAAAAAATATGGCGGAGTGGGTCTTTGCATCGATGCCGTGCAATTCTGCAAAAAAGAAATAACAGATCACAAAAGAATCACTGCTTTAGCATTCGGATTTCCCTGCAATGATTTTAGTCTTGTTGGTAAAAAAATGGGAGTTAATGGGCAATATGGCGAGTTGTATAAGGCAGGGATAGAGGTAATCGAGAAAACCGATCCATTCTGGTTTATTGCCGAAAATGTCAGCGGTATCCACTCTGTAAATCAGGGTGAAGCTTTTCAGAAAATTCTGAGAGACTTAAAAGCCGCTGGAGGACATGGTTACAATTTAACCGCGCATTTATACAGGTTTGAAGAATACGGTGTTCCGCAGTATAGACACCGATTTATTATTATCGGCATCAGAAATGATAAGCGTTTGATTTTCAAAGTACCTGCTCCAACTCATGGATTGGGTAGACAATCTTTCTTCGTTGTCAGCAAAGCCTTTGCTGAGATAGGACAAAATGCTCCAAATGCAGAATTGACCAGACAGGCCCCAAGAATTGTACAGAGACTAAAATTCACACCTCCCTGGAAAAATGCTTGGTTCTTGGATGAACTTATTGAAATGAAGCCTCAAAAAAGACTGGATATCTTGCAACAGCTTCCTTGGTTTGAAAAAGAATTTGCTGGATTATCTGACTATAAAATATGCCAACTGATTGATGATACTCGATTGCGATGTACGAAAGCAAGAATGAGCCATATTTATAGACGATTAGATCCTGATCGGCCATCGTACACTGTAACCGGAAGCGGCGGCGGCGGAACCCATGTTTACCATTGGCAGGAACATCGCGCCTTAACTAACAGAGAGAGAGCTAAACTGCAGAGTTTTCCGGATTGGTTTGAGTTCAAAGGTTCAAAAGAAGATGTTCGCAAGCAAATCGGCATGGCAGTTCCTCCAATAGGTGCAAAAATTATTTTTGAAGCAATTCTTAAAACCTTTGCAAAGATTGATTATGATTATGTAGAGTCAAATTATCCTATCAAAGATTAGTTTTAATGCTTTATTCAGCTTTTTGGATAGCTTGTCTAAATTCTTAATCTCACACTCCCAAACAACAAATGGCGTCCATCCAATTGCTTTCAATTTTTTTCGATTCTCTTTATCTTTAACGACATTGCGTTCTAACTTAGGGAGCCAGTATTTTTGATTTGTTGTTGGAGTAGTACAGCGTTTACAGCCTTTATGCCGATGCCAAAAACACCCATGAACGAAAATAACTGTTTTATATTTGGGCAAAACTATATCCGGCTTGCCGGGCAGATTTTTTCTGTGTAGGCAAAATCGATATCCCATCATATGAAGCAAGGACCTAACAGCTATTTCCGGCTTGGTGTTCTCGCTTCGAATTCTGGACATATTCCAGCTACGTTTGTCTTTTGTAAGATGGTCTGCCATTTGTGTAATTTAGCAATGCCGCGTAGACAGATAGTCAACTATTTCTTTTTTCGTAAGGCAATCTAGTAATTTCACCCCTCCCCATCTGTTGATGATTTTACCAAGTTTTTCGTAATCTTCTTTTTTGTTAATCTGAGGATGAGACTTTATGAAATCGAGTATGGCGTGAAGAATCATTCTGTTCCTGCCAAAGTTGCGTTCTAATAAATTATGCTGAATGTTTTGGTCGCTTAATAAAGTCTCAAGGAGTTCATAAGGATTGGCTCTGCTTTCATCACGTGTTAGATATGCAAACCACCATAATCTCGCAATTCCATTGCGGCTCAGTGCACGGCTATCATTGCCGTCCAAAAAATACCGGCTATTAATATCTCTTTCAACATCCAGCTTCCATCTATTAACCATATAATTCCAGCAGGTTTCATGGCATAAAAAAGCCCATAGCCTTGGGTCGCAAGCTTGGACAGGTGACAATTTATCTTTAAGCAGATCATACAGCTTAATTGAATTTTCTACATCGCTCTCAGGCCCACCTATAGTTAATTCTAAGTTCTGTTGGATTTCGATATCGGTATCACCGTACCACCTTTCATGCCCGAAATAATTAGTAAGCCAGGGATTATTAATATCGCAACGTTCAAGCCATTGCCCCTTTTCTTTGGCTAAATTTCTAAGCTGGTTTAAGTATTTCTCTTTTACAAAATGTATTTTCATAATATTTACCTTTATGAATCCGCCACTGTCAAATTCACTAATTCCTTGCCCGCCCTATCATATGGCATCTCTAATATACGTTGTGCTGCCTCTAAAGTGCTACCTGTTTGAATATCATAGTTAATGTCTTCAAGCTTCTTAGCGAGTACCCTGAACCATTTATGTTCTCCATATTCGCTTACAGGATCAGTGCTTTGTTTCATACAAGCTAAGCCTTCCATCAAAATAGGTATTACCAACATGGCTGATAAAATATTTGTGTAACCCTTCCGGTCTTTTAAATCAAAGTATTGATTATGAAGTTTAACTGGTAATTTTCCTATCAGCTTATCACTAAACAATTCAACTATCATTGGCCCTTCTTCGCGATCGTTGTCTTTTTTAAAGCTAATGATGGAGGATATTTTTTGCAAAGTATCATAGTCCTGCCTGCAGTTGCATTTATAAGTGCCGCATATGGCAATAAAAGACCCGTTTTCTATCCTGAATTTTTGATTTTCATAATCTGCATGTACCCCATCCGGCAAATAATTTGAAATGTCCCTGTCTGCACAGATAAAAAATGATACTTCAGTGTGCCCTACGAGTTCTTTTGCAGAAATATCAATTCCCCCGGTTGCACTGCTTTTATTTGCGTCCTTCGGCCAAATAAGGTTGACAGTTTGTCGATAAAATGTACGCCCGCATTCAATATGAATGATAAATTGGGCGTGTCCGCTCCTGAGAAGCGCGAGAATATACTCATTCTCCGATGTTATCTCATAATTAAAATAATAGTTCTCTTTATCATGATCAGCCTTAAGCTGACAATTTAAGTTATATGGCTGCACATCGTCAGACCATGGCGCTATTATCGGATGAGGAAAACTTCTTGGTTTAATCTCCATAAGCCGCACACCTTAAAGATAAAATTTCATTTTGTGACATAAATACTTTTAAACGTTTTGCTTCCCCTGCAGTAACCGAAATCGGTATTAATTTATTGCCATCAGATATGGATATTTCTGCCGAATTTTCAAAAGCTTTTCGAATGTACATAACCTCGGTTTCGTTGTCTTCTCCAACCGACAATAATGTTATTTTCCCTTTAAAATCCTGTTTAGACCTTAAAACAACTGTATAACTATTGTCGGAGGAATTATAAATAAACCTTGCTTTTAATCCTGTCTCTACATTGCCCTTTTTCGGCTGTCCCCCGCCGCCACCTCCCCCGCCGCCATCGTCGCCCAGAGGCCTAATAACAACAATTTTTTCATCTTCGTCCTTCTTTTTACTTACGATGTTGCGAGGCTCAAAAACAGGTATAGATTTTACTTCAAGTTGCACCGGAACCGTATCAAAACTTTCCGGAGGCGTATTATCCCCCTCTTTATCGAACTGGTCATCGTTATCATCATCCAAGATATCAGGCAGATATTTTGCGATATCAGATAATTCAAAACTATCTGATTCGGGTAAGGGCATGAGATTTTGTGCACAATCTTTTATCCAATCTTTAATGCTCTTAATAATTTTATTCCCGATTATTTTTTCATCATGTCTCGCTGGATCCCACTTGTCATGTCTGGGCGGTTCCATTATCCTTAAAAGCTCATTGCCTCTATCGTTGTCGCATATGAAAACACCGCTGAATGATTTTCTGAAATGAAAATTCCATTTATCGATTACCATTAGATTTTTGCGCATAACTTCCACTTCTTTTGCTTTTTCTTCATCTTCTGCCTTCAGATACAGCTTCACTTTCCCGATAAGAGGCAACTCAGTTTCATATTTTCCCCCTTCCTTATAAGCCTGATAAAATCTGTCGGCATTCAAGAAGTTAATTCCGGTATATTCATTGATATAGTGGTTAATATTTGCTTTATCAATGATATCGTACCCCACTCTGAATTTAATTATGTCGTTTTCTATCGCGCACCAGAAATCGTTCAGAATAGAAACTATTAAATCTCTCTCCCAGTTATCCACGCCTTTGTACGCAGGGATATAAATATCTGTTCCTATCTTGTCCCTTAAAAAATGATCAGGGATTGTTTGTACATCCCTATCCCTGACAGAATAGTATTTCTGCTCTTTGTCATCATAGAAACCAATGTATCCGCTTGCTTGTGTTTCTCGATTTATATTATCAAGGTGCGTAACTATCCTTGACACTCCTTGAAATGCAGTATTCTCGGATGTTTTTGTAAAATAATAAACTGTTCTCAATTCCGATGTAGCTAAAGCGGCACTCTTACCAATACCAAATGAGCCGCCTGCGCCGGCATTCTTATTTGCAACTCCTTTCGACCGAACTAATCCGTACCACCTGCCTGTTTTAGTAAAATCATCTCCTGTAAGTCCCGTTGTTCCGTAATCACTGATCTTAAGCATAGGGATTTTGTCTTGTTTTAATAAATCCAAAGCCTTGTCAGCAAATTGTGCAATCTTAAGCTCTTCCGGCCAGAATTTTTTACAACTCTCTAAAGTATCCCCAAGACTTGATAAGCAAGGGAAAAAGTTTATTGGAACATTTTTTACGTCGAAGTGTAATTCTACTGTCTTATTCTCATTATCCCTAATATCGGTAGCATCAATTGTATTTTGAGCACACTCTCTCGCAATATAATGGTTCACTTCCCCCCCGAAAGTTTCTATATTACCATCATTAATGCCTTCATGCGGCCCTCCGCAAAGAGGAGGAAACCGTAAAACAATCTCCGGCATGATGCCTCCTGTTGTTTAAAGTTTAAATTCCTTCTTTTTTTGAGTATATGTGAACCTCGATTTGGCTTCTCTTGTAGCTCTCTCAACCGCAGAGAATATTTTATTAATCTGCTCTTCAGTATAATCGTATGCACTCCTGTTGGAGCAGTTTCCCAGCAACCGGAGTTTATGAATTATATCATTAGTCCGTTTTGTGGCAATTCTCTTAAATCTGACCTCTCTCGTTTCAGCACTATTTATCTTTTCCTTAACAGCCATAGTATTCCTTTCTTGCATTTTTAATCTACATGTAATATATCAAATCTATTACATTTGTCAATAACATATTACATTTAAAATAAAAAGTTTTTAATTTCCGACCTCCAAATATCCAGAACCGCTTTCCATCCCATTTTCCCCTCGCTTTTTCTCCCAAATTGTGGTATAATTCCCCCCCGTGTGAAACGCATTTTTCACACGCGAAAGGAGCTTGCAGTCATAAAGTTAGTCACATCATAAGACAGCTCACAGATGGCGGTTTGTGAGCGGTGATAATCGCTGTTGAATGTCGCCCTTGGGGTGGCACGGTTTTCCCGATGTGAGCCGGAAAGCTGTGGTGGGGATAGTGTTTTCATCGCGCGCAAAACGTGTTTTAAAATACCCCTCGTTTGTCCTCACTTTGTCCACGTTTGTCGTCGTTTCTTAGTGCTTTGTGAGCTTGTTTATACTGAGCTTGTCGAAGTATCGAACCATTGTGAGCATTCGCGCCTTCGTTTTTAACCCAAAAACAAAGATTTGAATTTTTCACGTTTTCCCCTCCGCCGCACCTGATTTTCCGCAACTGATTATACAAAAACGACTAACGCCATTTTAAGGCCAAGCCTTTTCCAGCGCAAAACCGACAAGCCCCCTTGAATTTCAAAAACACCCCCAAATTTCATCGTAGAGATCACTTATCGAGAATCGCTCGAATAATATGTTTAAAAAAGAAAACCGGCGGAAAGTTATTTTCATTTTGCTTTTGGCCCTACGCCGCTTTGCATCTAACCAAAAGCGCAACTTTCCGCCGATTTTGAATTTACTAATGGATAGTGGCCCAGAGAAAACTTATTTCGTCTCCATTTCCACGGTCGGAGCGGTTTTCTCCTGTTTTAACAATTCCTGCAGCAATTTATTGTATGCCGCTACGCTGTCGCCGCTGCCGGGAACCCTCGCCGGCTGAGCTGGTTTTGCCGTTGGAGATGGAATGGCATTCACATTATCACAGCTTTTGCACCGGGCTTTTTTCCCGGCGTATTCATCACCGACCTTGTATTCGTGGCCGCACTTTGAGCACTTGAAAGTAATCACCTTTTTCTTCCTTTCTCTCTAAAGTTCCTTCTTTGCTTGTTTCTCTCTTTCTCGCTATAGCAGGCTCTCTATATATAAATGCCGTTTCCTGAAAAAAGTTGTCCCAAAATTTTTTATTTTTCTCTCTTTTTACAGTATTTGAGCCCGGCTCTAACCCTTTTCTTCTCTATATCTTACACCGCATTCTACTTATTCATATACCCTTTGGTGTTATGGGGTTAGTCCTGCTTATTATAAGACCTCGTTTATGCCCTCCTTATACAAGACGCAAAAAAGCTCAAAAAATTTCAGAAATTCTGTTGACAAATCGAACAAGTAGGATTATTTTAGTCTTATATAGATATAGTTTGGTGGACAAAAGTGGACTTAATACGTCGAAATACAGATTATGCGTTACGGCTGGTAGTAGCCTTGGTAGCAAACGACCACATCGGCAAAATCTTGTCGGCCAAGGTTCTTTCCGAGAGAAATAAGGTTCCGTACTCGCTGGCCTGCAAACTGCTCCAGAAGTATCAACAGGCGGGAATCATAAAAAGCACAATGGGACCCAAGGGAGGGTTCATTCTGGCTCGCAGACCTTCCGAAATTACATTTCTGGAATTGATTGAAGTGATTCAAGGCCCCGTGCAGATTAACCGCTGTATGCTGGGGTCGTTTGCCTGTCCGATGCAGGAGCGATGTCCGCTACACCCGAAATTGGCCGACCTGCAGGAAGAAATGCAGCGGTATCTGCGCAATACCACGCTTGCCGAACTGGCGCAGGCGCAGGACAATCCCTTCGCTGAATAGAAAGGAATGCTTATGTCGCAGGAACGAAATTCGGTCCTCGAAAGCTGCCTTGGAAAAGCGCAAACGCTGAGCGTCCTGATAGATTATGCCGTGGATTCGGTCGTCAGTAAAACCATTCTCGATAAATCCGTCGGCACTATTACGCTGTTTGCGTTTGATAAGGGTCAACGGCTCAGCGAGCATACCGCGCCGTATCACGCCGTGGTGCAGGTGGTGGACGGTAAAGGCGTCTTTACCCTTGGTGGAAAGGATATCGAGGCATCCGCCGGACAATTGCTGATTATGCCGGCGGATATTCCGCACGCTGTCTATGCGGCACAACGATTTAAAATGCTTTTGACAATGATTCGGGCATAAAAATCTAAAAACGACAAAATGAAAAAAACAATCTTGAAAGGGTCTGAAAATGTTTTGTTATCAGTGTGAACAAACCGCGATGGGAAAAGGGTGTACAAAGATGGGCGTCTGCGGCAAAGACGCTCAAACGGCGGACTTGCAGGATTTGCTGGTTTATGCGGTCAAGGGAATTGCGTTTTACGGCCATCGACTTCGGTCTATGAATTACGTTGACAAAGAAGCCGACCGATTCATCCTTGAGGCGTTATTTTCAACCGTAACCAATGTGAATTTCGCCCCAGTTCGGCTGGAAGTTCTGATTGCCAAGGCCGGCCAAATCAAGAATCGCCTGCAATCTGAATATATAAAAGCCTGCCAGAAGGCCGGCAAATCTGCCGATAAACCGACCGATGCGGCGCAGTGGACGACTCCGAAAAATCGTGACGAGATGCTCACACAGGCCCAGACGCTGAGCATTGCCAAAAAGATTGAAGTTCTCGGCGCTGATATCGCAGGCCTGCAAAGTCTGATTTTGTTCGGCCTGAAAGGCACAGCCGCTTATGCCGACCACGCGATGATACTGGGCAAAGAAGACGATGGCGTGCATGCTTTTTTCCACGAATCACTGGATTTCCTGACCGGCCCCAAAGCGACGGATATCAATGAACTGGTCGCAATGGCGATGAAGGTTGGCGAAGTGAATTTGAAGGTGATGGAACTGCTCGACATCGCCAATACCGGAACCTACGGCCACCCGGAACCAACGCAGGTGCGCGTTACGCCGGTCAGGGGCAAGGCGATCCTCGTTTCCGGCCATGACCTCAAAGACCTCGAACTGCTGCTCAAACAGACCGAAGGTCGCGGCGTGAATGTCTATACCCACGGTGAGATGCTGCCCTGCAATGCCTATCCGGGACTGAAAAAATACAAACATCTGGTTGGCAACTACGGCAGCGCATGGCAGAATCAGCACAAGGAATTTGAGGTCTTTGGCGGCGCGATTCTGATGACGACCAATTGCCTGCAACGGCCCAAAGACAGCTACAAACATCGGATTTTCACAACAGGTCTGGTAGCCTGGCCGGAGGTAAAACACATCGCCGACAAGAATTTTGAGCCGGTGATTCAGGCGGCGCTCGCTGAAAAAGGTTTTGAAAAGGACGAACCGGAACAAAAAATCACCATTGGCTTTGGGCATAACACGGTGATGAGCGTTGCCGGCGCGGTAATCGACGCGGTCAAGGCCGGCAAAATCAGGCATTTCTTTCTCATCGGCGGCTGCGACGGCGCAAAACCCGGACGCAACTATTACACCGATTTTGCGCAGGCGGTGCCGAAGGATTGCGTGATTCTAACTTTGGCCTGCGGGAAATATCGCTTTAATAAACTGTCCTTCGGCGACATCGACGGTATTCCGCGATTGCTGGACATCGGCCAGTGCAATGACGCGTATTCGGCGATTCAGATTGCCGTGGCGCTGGCTAAGGCCTTTAACTGCGGCGTCAATGATTTGCCTCTGTCGATGATATTGAGCTGGTATGAACAGAAGGCCGTGTGCATTTTGCTGACGCTGCTGCATCTGGACATCAGGAATATCAAACTCGGCCCGTCTTTGCCGGCCTTCATCGGCCCCAATGTGTTAAAAGTACTAGTGAATAAATTCAATATCGCTCCGACTACCACGGTCGAACAGGATTTGAAAGCGATACTGAAAACGTAACGAAAAGCCGGTCGTTTCAATTGGCAAGGCGATAACGATAAGACCTTTGAGAAATTGGTCTTAGAAAAGATAATCAGTAGTTTTACCGATACGCGAAAAATTGAGATTTGGGAAAATTATACGTCTGGAGGAGGCGTTTCAAACGGTTGTTTGAAGTGGTAAGTCGTTTCTGTAAAACAGGTTGCGGTGAAAAGAGGCGGGGGTTTTCGGGTAGGCGATATTGGGGGTGAAGGTTTGCTCTTTTGTTGTGGGTCGGGTTTGTTTTGATT
>CAZWMN010000034.1:0-28045 GCA_964635075.1 uncultured Pirellulales bacterium
TATCGTTAACATCAGCTATGACAAACACATACTCATCTGTCTTGTAGAACTCCTGAATTAACTTGAAATTCCAGTCCGGTTGCGGAAGGTCTTTTAGAGAACTATCCTGGCGAAGCGGCAACCGGCCGACTTTCGCCTCGGCCGCCTCCGATGATATTGCGAGATTATATTGACACATTACCAGAACAAATACGAGCAGAATAACCTTTTTCATGACTTTACTCCTGTTTTAGCAACTCAAAAAGTACTTACGGAAAATCTTATGAAATACGATAAAACTCAAAATCATAACCAATTATCTCGTCTCTATTGTCTTCCAAATATGAATATGCGCTTATAAGACAAATTACTCAGACTTTTCAGGATTTTTCTTTTCCCAAGGCATTGCAGAACGCACTCCTATGTCTGTACTTCGGCAGAGATGAGGCAAAAATGAAACTTTGTCGGGGGACCGATAAGCAGACCTGTTTTGTCAGCCTCCGGAAGTGTTCCGACAGGCTGTGTTATACACGGTGGGTATTAGGGGTGCAAATCAAAGAGGGATTGCGTTTTTATCATTGTTACCTGGTCCGGGAACGCGTGAAAGGCGTGGATATGGACTTCGTAGCGGCGGGCCTCAAAATCAATGTAGCTGAACGGCTCGAGGCCCCCTGCCGTAAATTCCGGGAAGGTGATAAACATTCCCCGATTTCGCGCAAACCGATGCAGGTCCAGATGACTTTGCCGGTAGAGATTGGCGCTCATTTTCTCGACCTGGAAATCGGTCATATAGCTCAGTCCCCGGCTGAGAGTGCATTTATGGGTTCTCTGGCCGCGGAATTGAAACCGTTCAATGAGACCCCGTCGCGGCAGCAACTGACTGCCGGGGCTGATCAGTTCCGTCAGACACACGTCGCCGGCAAAGACGCTCACAACGTGGGAGCATCCCGTCGCCCAGACCAGCAATTCATACTGTTCGGTTTTGAGATGCCGGCGACTGTAGATGTTGAACAACTCCGGATGCAGCGGCCTCTGATAGAGGGAAAAAGTCAGCTCGCTGACTGCAACATTGGCTCTCGGCGACTCCATAGCTCTCCTGTGCGTTCAAAACAGGATTTCCTTTACGCACTTGATTATAGCAGAAAGACACACAACAAATCAAGGCCTCTATCAATACTGATAACGCGGCTGGATTTTCTTATCGGACGAAAATTTCGCAAGTATGCCAAAACAAAGGACTAAGATAGAGTTAAAAATTACTGTAAATTTTTTGAAATTCTTCAGTTTTTTGGAGCAAACCAAAAGGCGTTCAAGACTGCGGCAATAATATCATAAAACGCATGCGTTCCGGCCACGACGCCAAATCCCCGCACCGTGTAAATGACGGCGAAATAAATCCCGGCCAGCATGCGGAACAAAAACGTCATCCAGACAAACGGCTCGCCCTGGCCGAAACGGCCGTTGACATAGAAGAAATGGTGATGAACGCTGAACAAAACCGCGGAAATCAGTATGGAAAGAATCGCCGTGGTATCTTTTTCTATCCGCAGAACGTCTTGGAACAGTATCACCAAAAGACAAATCAGAATCAGGCGGAAAACCAATTCCTCGTAAATGCCGGCGCCGATGCCGGTGACGATATCGCCCCACAGACCGCCGCCCCCCGATGGTGCGACAGCGCCGGCTACAAAGGATGCGGCGGGGGTAACCGTGGGCGTCGTTTCCGGAACGGCAGGACGATTCATCGCCAGACTCAACACCAGCAACGGCAGCGCCAGCAGAATACATTCCACGGTCATCGGAACAAAATCGCTGACGCGAACCTGCCACTTGGTACCGTTGACAATCTGCCACGCCAGCAGAATCACCACCACGGCAAACGGCGTGGCAACCCAGGTCATTCTCTCCGAAAACCCCATATACTCCAGCAGATTCTGAAACCAGACAAACGCCACCACACGAAGCTGCGACCGGGAAAGACTCTGGCTGAGCACATCAGGATTAATACAGAAGGTGCCGATTTCATACAGCAGCAGAAATCCCAGCAGATACATCAGCGCGTAAATCGGACGGCTGGTGCGGTCCAGATAAGAATCCGGCAGAAACGAAACCAGTTGACTTGTCAGCCCCTTCGATTTATGCTTGCGGCTCGCCATAGGTAAAATTTCCAAAACGTCTTAAAACAATAGGCGCTTTATTTATGAAAGTAAAGTCTTAAATTCAGAGAATCACAACGTCCGATGGGCAGACAAATTTTACAGGATATCTACGACCGGCTGTATCGACGATTCGGCCCGCAGCACTGGTGGCCGGGCCAAACGACGTTTGAAATTATCGTCGGGGCGATTCTGACGCAAAACACCAACTGGGGCAATGTTGAAAAGGCTATCAATAATCTCAAACGAGCCGGTCTATTGACGCCGGAAAAACTTCACACTCTCGATATCGCTGAGCTGGCCGATCTGATTCGGCCGGCAGGCTACTACAACATCAAGGCCGCACGGCTCAAATCCTTTCTGAACCGCCTGTTTGAAAAGTTCGATGGGAATTTAGACCGCTTGTCGAATCTCTCTACAGACCAATTGCGTGAGGAACTGCTGTCGATTAAGGGCGTCGGGCCGGAAACGGCTGATTCAATATCCCTGTACGCCTTCAATAAACCGGTGTTTACAGTCGATGCCTATACCGCACGGATTCTCGGAAGACATCGGCTCACCGAACCAGGCGCAGGTTATGAGGATATCCGGATGCTGTTCGAGTCATCGCTGCCAAAAGAAGTGCAGCTTTACAACGAATATCACGCCCTGCTGGTGCACCTGGGCAAGGAGTACTGTAAAACCAAACCGCAGTGTCGGGGCTGTCCACTCGAAGACCTGCCGCACGACGTAAACCCCGAGGTATATTAAAACAGATTCTTGATGATATCAGAATTAAATCCATCGTCCTCTTTCACGACAACCTTTCCAGGTAGTCTGAAGTTCGGGTGCATCCATAAACGCATTCCCAATCGGGCCTGGAGCTATAACAGCGACGTCGAGACCGTTCACAGTACCATTGAACTGGAGTTTTTTGATCTCGAAAACTTTACCGGCCTCAAAGACTTTCATCAGCGGATTGCATCTTACCAGGCTTACTATAACCTCGTCAGGGTGAATATGAATAAACAGTATCAATCACCCTGGCAGATCGTTCATGCCGAATGGCCGAAAATGACGATTGAACTTGCCAAACTCCAGCCTCTGATGTTAGACTGGGTCGGACCCGATTATATCACCAAGGAAGAATATGTTCTAAGGGGGGACGATGTACCATAGCTTCCCTAAAATCAAAATTTATTCTCATAATATCGTCAGTATTTATACTGAAAATTTGAAGAGAGTAATGCAAAAAAAATGGCTGAAACCGGCTTATTATGTTCGTCTATTTTCATTTTTAGGTGCGGTAAAAAACCCGTCAAAAAACAGGTTCCGGATGGGATATCAAGATTTTGTCGTCAAACACAATCTCACATTTCGGGAATAGTTGCGACCCGACATAAAAAACTTTTGAATTGTGACCGTTCAGGGGCTATGATGAATAGGCGAGGAGAAGTTTTTTGAAGGGGTATGGAATGGATATTTTTGCCTTTGCGATGAAGATGGAAAAGGACGGTGAAGCCCTTTACCGCAATCTTGCTCAAACAACCGTCAATCAGGGAATTGCCAATATTTTTGAGATGCTGGCCGACGAGGAAGTCAAACACTACAAAGCCATCAAGGCCCTCCAGGCGGGCGATTATGTCATGGCCGAAACCGACGTTCTGGGCCGGGCGAAAAATATCTTCGAACGGATGCGGGACTTTAATAATCCGCTGCAGACCGATGCCGGTCAAATCAGTCTCTACCGCCAGGCGATGAATCTCGAACGACAGAGCGAGGATTTTTATCTCGACCGGACCGATCAGGTCAAAGAACCGGCGCAGAAAAATGTGTTTTTGCAGCTGGCCTCGGAAGAAAAAAAGCATTATTATCTGCTGGAAAATATCGTGGATTTTGTCTCCCGTCCGCAATACTGGCTGGAGAACGCCGAGTTTTTCCACCTCGAAGATTATTAGGTTTGAGGCGAGGACGTGTCGTTCAAGTAAAGGACGCTTGGCTGCAAAAATTGAAAATGGAAAATGGAAAACCGAAAATTCAGGACGTGTCCATCGTTCTGACCGGTCAGGCCGGGATGGGCGTCCAGACGGTTGAGCAGCTTTTGATTCAGATGTTCAGGCTGTCCGGATTTCATGTCTTTGCCACCAAGGAATATATGTCCCGCGTCCGCGGCGGAATGAATTCCACCTCCATTCGCGTTGGAAGCAGACCTGTTCGGGCCTGTGTGGATCGAATCGATATTCTGGTTCCGCTCAACAAGGGCGGTATCAGCCACGTCCAAAAGCGTTTGTCCAAAGACACTCTGATTATCGCTGAAAAGGAGAATTTTGAAGACCGCTCGAACCTCGGACAACGGAGTCTGATGGACGTACCTTTTACGAAAATCGCCGCGGAGCTGGGAAATAAAATTTATTCCAGCGTCGTGGCGGTGGGGCTTCTGGCGGCTCTTTTTGACGTGGAAATATCTATCCTGACAGATTTCATTTCGAAGCGTTTTGCGGGTAAAGAGGCGTCAGTTGTTTCCGCTAATATCTCTGCTGCGCAGGCTGGTTATGATGTTGGCAAAAAACTGGCTTCGGAGAAAGGGCTGAAATTTCATTTGCAGCCCACCCCGGCGGTCAAAGGCCGAATGCTCATCGGCGGCGCCGAGGCGATTGGACTGGGGGCGATTGCCGGCGGATGCAATTTCATCGGGGCCTATCCGATGTCGCCCTCGACAAACCTGCTGACATTTCTGGCCAGACACGCTAATACCTTCGGAATTGTGGTTGAACAGGCGGAGGACGAAATCGCCGGTATTAATATGGCCCTCGGCGCCTGGTATGCCGGGGCAAGGGCCGTCGCCAGCACCTCCGGCGGAGGTTTTGCCCTGATGACGGAGGGACTTTCGCTTTGCGGAATGATTGAGAGTCCGCTGGTGATGCACATCGCTCAGCGTCCGGGACCCGCCACGGGACTGCCCACACGCACGGAACAGGCGGATTTGGAACTGGCGTTATATGCCGGTCACGGCGAATTTCCGCGTGCTGTTCTGGCGCCGGGTAATCTCGAAGAAGGTTTTGAACTGATGCGGCACGCCTTTAACCTGACTGACAAGACCCAGGCGCCTGTTTTTATTCTGACCGACCAGTATTTTATCGACACCTACTATACCATCGAGCGTCTGGACGTTTCCAGTCTCAGGGCCGAACACCAGTTTGTCAAAACCGCCAAAGACTACAAGCGTTTTTCCCTGACGGATAACGGCCTGTCGCCACGAGGGATTCCGGGATTTGGTGAAGGGTTGGTGGTCGTTGACAGCGACGAGCACGACGAAGAAGGCCACATCACCGAAGACTTAGACCTGCGTATAAAGATGGTCGATAAACGGCTCAAAAAATTGAAACTGCTGGAACAGGCCGTGATAGAGCCGACCTTGTGGCCAAACGCAGACTATAAAACACTCGTGATATGCTGGGGCTCGACACGGACCGTTGTGGAAGAGGCGCTGACCCGGCTGGGACGTGATGATATTGCAATGCTGCATTTCGCCCAGGTCTGGCCGATACACCCCAGAGCGGTCGAATATGCGAACAAAGCAAAGAAGATTGTCTGCCTCGAAGGTAATGCCAGGGGCCAATTTGCCAACCTGCTGAGACTGCACAAAGGTATTGCCGCCGATGAGCATATCCTCAAATATAACGGTTTGCAATTCAGTGTTGAAGAAGCAGTTGGACGATTGAAAGTGTTGCTGTCGCCGTAATGGATGGCTGTTAAGTTGAAAATCGAAAACGGAAACTTGAAAATTTCTATGTACAGTAAATCTTTTGATATGGGGCCGATTGACATTGCCTGGTGTACGGGCTGTGGGGATTATCCAATCTTGAAAGTTCTCAAGCAGGCCCTGGCGGAGCTGGATATTGCGCCCGAAAGACTGGTGATGGTCTCCGGCATCGGGCAGGCGGCAAAAATCCCACATTATCTGCGGTGCAACGCCTTTAACGGCCTGCACGGCAGGGCGTTGCCGCCGGCGTTTGCCATCCAAGTGTCCAATCCCGAACTAACCGTGATTGCCGAAAGCGGCGACGGCGATATGTATGGCGAAGGCGGAAACCATTTCATCCACACCATCCGCCGGAATCCCAAAATCACCAACATTGTACACAACAATATGGTCTATGGCTTGACCAAAGGCCAGGCCTCGCCGACCAGCCGGCGGGGATTTGTCACGCCGGTACAAGTTCATGGTGTCATTCTTGAACCATTTAACCCGCTGGCCGTGGCCATTGCGCTGGACGCCTCTTTTGTCGCACGCGTCTTTATCGGCGACCAGGAAAGAACCAAAGAAATCCTCAAAAAGGCCATCACCCACAACGGCTACGCGTTGGTGGATATTCTCCAGCCGTGCGTGTCGTTTAACAAGGTCAATACATTTCAGTGGTTCAAGGACAACACGTATAATCTGGAAGACGGCTATGACCCTGCCAATCGGGCCGAGGTTTTTAAGCGGGCCTGCGAAGAATCCGCCGGCGGAAAACTGCCGCTGGGGATTTTTTACGTCAATCCGAATAAAAAACCATATCACGAAATGGTCGGCACGTATAAAACCGACCGTCGTCCTCTGTATCAGCGGTCGCTGGAATCGGAAAAATTACAGAACGTGCTGAATACTTTTTAGTGCGGTCTTTTTATGAACCCACAGCCCTCTGCCAAGACGGAACTGAAAGACATTCTGACGCTGGAACAATTCAAGGCCATCGAGTCATCGTTTTTGTCGAATTATGGGCTGTCTCTGGAAAGTTGCGATTTGGATGGCAAAGAATCGCTTTGTTTGTGCAGTTCGCCCTGTCATCCCTATTTTTGCCGGGTCATTCGCAATTCACGTCCCGCTGCGGCTCGCTGTCGGCAGGATCGACTGCGATGGATGAATATCGCGATAGAGACGGGCCAGCCCCATATTGGTCTTTGCCACGCGGGGATTGTGCTGGGGTGTGTGCCGGTGATGGATGGAGCGGCGCCGCTGGGCGGATTATTTTTCGGCAAGTGCCTCTGGGAAGAGCCAAACGAATCGCTGGAAGAAGAGCTGCGCAAGCGGCTGCGGGGGCTGCACTTTGACTGGTTTGAGTTAAAGCGGGCGCTGAAGGAATTGCGGATAGTCCCGGCCCGGCGGATGTATGAAGCGGCGGAGTTTTTGTATGCGCTGTTGTATCAGACCGCCGATTTGAACCCTTGCGTGGTCCAATGGCGGCGACAAAGAATGCGGCAGATGTCAAATCCCGATCCACAAACCGGCAGACAGAGCACGGATGACCCGTATCCATATGAGGCCGAACGTGAATTGATCGCGCGAGTCAAACTTGGCGACCGCGCCGGCGCCAGGGAAATTCTTAATACTCTGCTTGGAGTCATCCTGTTTAACGGCCCCGACGACACAAATGTCCTCAAAGCCCGACTGGTGGAACTGCTGGGCGTTTTAAGTCGGGCCGCGGCCCAGTCCGGCGTGGATGTTAATCTCCTGCTAAACAAAAACCTTGACTATATCAGCAAGGTCTTGGCGACGAACGGCCGGGACAATCTCTGTGTCTGGATCAGTCGGACGCTCGATGATTTTATCGAAAATGTTTACTCCTCGCGGGACGTCGGTAAAATGAATCGGCTCCGGCCTGGGATGGAGTATATGGATCATTATTATGACCGGCCGATTACGCTGACCCAGATTGCGCGTTCGGCTCATTTAAGCGTGTCCCGTCTGGCGCATTTGTTTAAGGAACAAATGGGCATTACACTGATGGATTACCTGACGAATGTGCGTATCCGTCACGCCAAACGGCTGCTGCTGACGACCCGGTGGAACTGTACGCGGATTTGTTTTGCAGTCGGCTACGGCAATCAGAGCTACTTTACACGCACCTTTCGGCGAATCGTGGGAATAACTCCACAACAGTTCCGTCAGGAAAACAAACGCCGCTAAGTCAAAAGACTCTGTTTTTGTCGTAAAAAAAATGTATTTGCCGAATGCAACGTCCGAGAATAAGGCCTCTTCTGAAAATTATATCGGGAAATTGTTTCCTCCTTTATTCCAGCGGAGAGTTCTGTTTGTCAAAAAAGCGGCGATGTGATATGATAAGGATGAAAACGGTTTTGGGAGAAGACGCTTGCCGAATCTGTGGATAGAACTCATTGTGGCGGGAGGGCTTGCGGTAATCGGCCTGCTGACGGGGGCGGGGATGTCACGTCTGGGCAAACGGGCTGCTCTGAGTGCTTGCCTTTGTGTTGTGATTGCCACCCTCGCTTTAGCAGTGGGGTGGTTTATCCCCGTGAGTAGATACAGTCCCATGGTGTTTGCTCTGGTCGCCGGCCGGACCAAGTTTGCGCTGTTGTCGTTTGTGGTTCCTGCGGGTCTTGCCGCGGCGATGCCATTTCTGCCGTATAGAATGGAACGACGGGGCGTTGTGGTTATGATTGCCTTGTCGATTTATGCGTTTGCCGTATTTCCGTTTCTTGGAGCGGCAATGGCTGGCGATGTGCTGGTGAATCTTCCCACCCGTTTTGATTCCAACGGTATTTGTCGGCAGAGCACCTCTTTTACGTGCGGGCCTGCCGCGGCGGTAACCGCTCTGCATCAATTCGGTCTGAATATTTCGGAAGGACGGATGGCCATTCTGAGTCGGAGTTGTCCATGGATTGGCACTTCCGATTACGATTTGACGCAGGCGATTTGCCGCACGGTTTCAGGCCGGCCGGTGAATTGTTTCTACGGCCAATGGGACGAGCCTCCCAAACTAACGGAGCATCAGGTTCTATTGGCGATGTTGCGACAGGGTCCATGGACGAATCATTGTGTAGTGGTATTGGATGCGACGGATAAAGCGGTTGTCTTTGCCGATCCCGCCGAGGGGCTGATTAGCCTGTCCAAAGACCGCTTCCTGAAACTCTGGACTGGCAGAGGCATTCTTCTGCAAAACTCCGCGACAAGATAAACACTTCAGATCCTTTCCCCTCTAAAAACAACTCTAAGCTCAACTTTTGCCATTTTTCAGGCTGCTAAACGACGGATAACAGATTCATTATAACAACAAATAGACTCCTGCCGATGCTTATTATTGTTAATGATAATAAGGTCGGAAAGGGGTCCATTATGCTTACTATTCCATCGGCAGCAGAACCGTTTTTTGTCCAATTTTCCACACCATTTACACAACCGACTTTCCAACGAATACTTCCGCTGGCCATCGGAGCTATCATCACCATAGGCCGACGAACCGTCACTGCGGTATTGTGGACAATGCGTGCGGTAGTGGATGGCCATTGCAGTACCTATCATCGTGTCTTTTCCAGGGCGAGTTGGTCGATGTGGCCGTTGGGTAAGGCTCTGGCTCATGCGATTCTTCATTTTATTCCTCCCGACGAACCGGTTTTGGTTCCCATCGATGACACGACGGGTCAACCGGAAGTTAAGCTGTCGGGCGAGGTAAAAAAATCGCCGACAAGCTCGGTATTACGCAGATAAGCATAAGCATCACTCACACGGCGCAATTTACCATTGCCTCGGCAGTTGCGCTGGCTATCTCGAGGGGGGACAAATAATTTCGAGTATGCGGTCATCGGGCGGACTGGATTGTATCCAATTTCAAGTTCTCAAAGCACGGAATGTGTTTAAGACATTACTTTCTCTATGTGCTGGGCCACCCATACCTTGATGATGGATTGTCGGGGCACACCCAGACGTTTTGCCTCTTTATCCAATAAATGGATTATCCACAAAGGAAAGTCCACATTGACTCTTTTCTGCTCCTGTCCGGGCCGTTTGGCTTTCGACATATTCAGGTATTTGGAAACATCCCCGCCGTCGTCAAACTTCTTGTCGAATTTTTTAGCTTTCATAGATATCAATCTCTTCTTTTCTGGAACGTCGTACCGAGATAATACGTATTGTTTCGTCCCGATAGGTAATGACCGCCGACCAATGCCTTCCCGAAATTTTCCCAATAACCAGAAATCTCGGCTCGTCGCTGGTTTTTGCAGGAATTTCGATTAAATCGGAGTCGTCCCACAAGACTTGAGCCTGGCAAAAATCAATGCCGTGTTTTTTCTTATTGCTCTGGCTCTTTCTGGAATCGAATTCAAACTCCATAATATAATTATTATACCAAAATAATACCTGTTGTCAAAATCTTTTTTCTCCCTCTTTTTGTATATGCAGGATCCATTTCCCGGATGGATCTATTCGCCGTAGGCGGACTGGATTACCTTCAATTTCAATCTTTCAAAGCACATAACGGTCAAGCTCACTGGTAGCCTAAGACCATCCGCTGGAGTGGCAAATTAGGTGTTTGCAGCGCCTACGGTTGACTTAAAGCAACCTACCTTTTCCTCCACAGCTTGGACAGATCGTTGTCCCCCTGCATGTTGGGCATTTCCCGGTGTCGTCGCACAGCTTACAGCCTTCACCATTACAGTGGCGACACTTTCCACCCCTGCAGCCCCTGGGGCATCTACCGCTGCCTCCGCAGGCAGCGCAGTACGCCGTTCAATCTTTCGGGCACATCTTATTTCTCCTTTTGTGTGCTCAACCATTGTTTATATGTTTTCCGCACAAGACACTATAACATTCTGATACCATTATTAGAGAAACGACATCAGTTGTCAAGACTTGATTAAAGAGTTCAAAAAGCTATACTGGCCAAATATGTCTAACGGTATGAAAACAAATGAATTCGATTGTATCATCATCGGCGCCGGTCACGCCGGGGCGGAGGCGGCGTGGGCGGCATCGAGAATGGGGGCAAGAACACTGCTGTTGACCATGAGCCGGGACACCATTGCCAAGATGAGCTGCAACCCGGCCATCGGCGGCCTTGCCAAAGGGCAGATTGTCCGTGAAGTTGACGCGCTGGGCGGGCTGATGGGACTGGCCGCTGATGCGACAGGAATTCAATTCAGAATGCTCAACCGTTCCAAGGGACCGGCCGTGCAGAGTCCGCGTGCCCAGGCGGATAAATACAAATATAAAGATTACATCCGGCAGGCCCTTGAAAACGCTTCCAATCTGACCATTGTCGAAGCGACCGCCGCCCAGATTCTGACAAAAGATAATGCTGTTTGCGGTGTGCGCTGTCTTAACGGCGAAGAATATATTGCACCGACGGTCGTGATTACCACCGGCACATTTTTAAAAGGCCTGATGCACTTAGGCGAGAAGCAATGGACTGGCGGCAGACTCGATGAAGCGGCAAGCAATGAATTATCCGACAGTCTGCGAAAACTGGGCTTGACTTTAGGCCGCTTAAAAACTGGAACGCCTATGCGTCTGGCCGGCGATAGTATTGATTATGACAAACTCCAGACTCAAGACGGCGATGACAAGCCGGTTTCGTTTTCGTTTTTGAACGACCGCATCGAGCGGGCACAGATTCCCTGCTGGATTACTTATACCAACGAAGCGATCCATAAACTGCTGCGCGACAACCTGCACCGCGCGCCGCTGTACAGCGGCCAGATTACCTCGGTCGGCCCGCGGTATTGCCCGAGCATCGAAAGCAAAATCGTTCGCTTTGCCGATAAAGACCGCCATCAGGTTTTCCTGGAACCGGAGGACGAGGCGATAACCACCATTTACTGCAACGGCATCAGCACATCGTGTCCGGCGGACGTTCAGGAACAGATGCTCAGATTGATGAGCGGAACCGAACGGGCGAAAATTGTGCATTATGGTTATGCGATTGAGTATGATTACTGTCCGGCGACGCAGTTGAAGGAGAATCTGGAGACGCGGACGATTTCGGGATTGTTTCTGGCCGGGCAGATTAACGGCACGAGCGGCTATGAGGAGGCGGCGGGACAGGGGTTGATTGCGGGTCTTAATGCGGCGCGCAAAGTTGCAGGCAAAGAGCCGCTGGTTTTGGGCCGTGACCAGGCGTATATCGGCGTGCTGATTGACGATTTGCTGACGCGTCCCATAGATGAGCCGTACCGGATGTTCACGTCGCGGGCGGAGTATCGGCTTTTGCTGCGCAGCGACAATGCAGATATACGATTGACGCCGTTAGGCAGGCAGTTCGGACTGGTTGATGACGTTCGCTGGAAAAAGTTTGAAGAAAAAATCGCTGCGATAGATGTGCTTCGGACGTTTTTGAAAACCGCCCGCAGAGGCGGCAAATCGCTGTGGGAACTTATCAAGCAGCCAGAGTCCGGTTTGGCGGAGCGGTTGTGGGAGGACGGTGAAGTCGCTGCGATGAATCTATCGCGGCAGGCGGTGGAGGAGGTCGCGATTGAGTCTCGTTATGAGGGGTATCTGTCGCGCCAGGAACGCGAAATCGCGCAATTACGCAATCTTGAAAATATCCGCATTCCGGAGGGTCTGGATTATTTTGACATCTCTCATTTGCGTTATGAAGCCAAAGAAAGATTATCCGCAATCAAACCCCTGACACTGGGCCAGGCCTCTCGCGTCGGCGGCATCACGCCGGCCGATATCGCTGTGCTGCAGATTTATCTGAAAAAGCAACTTTCTTTGTATTAGCCGGAACCGGGGAATTTTTGCAGGATGTCGATTAAATCCTGTTTATCGAATATGCCGCGAAGTTTGATTTGTTCGCCGTCGGGCAACAGAATGATACTGACCGGCACGGTTCCTGATTCGCCGTAAAGTTCCGTGAGGTCTTTGGTGGCAGGCATATCTTTGGTGGTTGTATCGGCCTTGATAATCAGTACATTCTTTTCTTTGAGCAGTTTGACCACCTGCGGGTCGTGATAGACACGTCTTTCCACAACGACACAGTTGGTACACCAGTCGGCGGTGAATTTGATGACGACAGGCTGTTTGAATTCGACGGCTTTTTGAATCATCGCCGTGTCATAAGGTTTCCAATCCAGAAGCGTTTTTTGTGCCGGCAAGAGCCAGAAGCCGGAAAGAATCGCAATCAGGGCTGCGGCGATTCGCACGGTCCATTTTTTGCCTGTCGGCGTGGCGAAATTGACCCAGCCGCCCCACATCCACAGGCAGAAACTTAATATCACCGCGTAAAACAAGGCACCAACCAGTCTTTCTTTGGGCAGCGCCCCCAGCAATTTGACGGCGATAAGAAGCAGAATAAATCCCATCGCTTTGCGGATGTGTTCCATCCAGTCGCCGGGCTTGGGGAGTTTATTCAGGAGACTGGGAATCAGTACGATGATTGCATACGGCAGTGCCATACCGACGCCCATCAGGGCAAAGGCCAGCGGACTCATCGCGGGGCTTTGCGTCTGGGCCCAGATGACGACGGCGGCCAGAATCGCTCCGCTGCAAGGCGTACTTAATAACGCCGCGAAAAATCCCATCGCAACAGAACCCGTCATCCCGCCGCCGGTCGAGCCGCCGCCGGCCAGCGACGATGGAACCGCAATGCCGAAGACGTCAAACATAAACAACCCAAAGGCCACGAGCAATAATCCCATTGCAAGTACCACCGACGGATATCGCAGATGATCCCCCCAGTTAACGACTGTTCCTGTTGCAGTCTTGATGAGAATCGCCGCAACGGCAAAGGCAGCAAAGAACAGAATCATACCAAGACAGAATGCCATTCCCAAAGCGATACGTCTGCCGCTTCGCTCTCTGGCCTGACTGATAAGGCGGGATAAAATCAGCGGAATCACCGGCAGCACGCAGGGCATAATGTTAAACGAAAGCCCTGCCAATACCGCCAACCCAAAATAAAGGTACCTGATACCTTTATTTTCTGTGTCGCCTTTTATATTGTCATTCCGGCGAAAGCCGGAATCCAGACTTCCTTTATTTGTGATCTGTCGCCAAACGTCGGCTTTGGCAAAGTCAATTTGCGCCGTCAATGTTTTTCCAAAGGGGGGCAGACACACCTTGCTGGTGCAGACAATGCCGGAGATGGTGACATTGACGGTCGTTTCTTTTTGGGGAGACGATTTAATGGGGATATAGACCTCGAATTTGCCGACATAAACGTCAACGTTTTTTTCCAGCGCCGGGTCGCGGAATTGCCCCGGCTTTGGGAAGAGGGCTTTGCCGAATACAACATCCTCGGTTTTGGCTGTGATGGTCAGTTCCGTTCCCGCCGCAGGCGCCGTATTCGCCGAGGCGTAAAAGTGCAGGTCGTCCGTGCCTTCAAATACAACAGCTACCGCCGGATTGCCATTGAGCCGCACCGGCTCAATTCGTGCAGCGGAACGCTGGTCATCATGTTTGGCAATCTCCGTCCATCCCGCCGCATAAACCGCCACACTGAGTACCACCAGCAAAACAATCCCAATTTTTATCCGCGTACGCGAAATGTAGGGTGTGCAGCTTTGCTGCACACGCGGATTATTCCACACATGTGGTTGTTTACGATAATTTTCGACCAAAAACATTCTTGTCCTTTCGATTACTTGTCACGCCCATCCATCTCACTATGTTCAATGGTTATCACTAAGTCAATTATGGTTGTGATGGTTGTACAAGTTGGAATTTAAAGGTTTCAGAGTTATCTTTGGCGGATAAACCAATATCTTTGCGGATGGCAACAAGCAATTCATTTAATTGCTGTGCAGTAGAGTCGGCGTTTTTCTTCATGATCGCATCACAATATTTCATAAGTGCAGCAATAACATCTTGAGATGCAACGAGAGCTATCGTGTTAATGGAGGTTGAAAATTTCTCAAGAGCATCCGGTTTATTTTTATAAATTGCCATGTAAGATAATGCTGACAGTAAAACTTTGTAATGATTCAATTTTCCATGCTGCCATTCAACTTCAAGTTCGTGACGTTTTGTTAGATAAAAAGTGATTGCTGCGACAAGAATACTTCCTGATACGGTTATAATTGCCACTAAAATTGAGCTATCCATAAACGTTTCCTTCCTAACTGAAAAAGCCAACACATACCGGGTGGCAATTCAACGGCGTGTGCAGCAGAGCTGCACACCCTACAGGCCTATTTACGCTTTGTAGGGTGTGCAATTTATTGCACACGCGGGTCGTTATTCCCACTCTTCGCCAAAATCATCATCTAAAATTTCCTGTATTTCTGATAACTCTGGAATTTTATACCGTCCAGTTTCTATATGCTGATAATAACTCGAAAACGGCCAATCTTCAACCTTTTCAACCAATTTATGTTTGACGGGATTCCAATGGATATAGTGAATATGTCTTGCTAAGTCCCTTTGGTCGCGTATTCGGTGTTCCCAGAAGCGTTTTTGCCAGACGCCGCGATGTCGTCTTTGCCGGCGTGATTGACTTTGATCAATTTCCTTACCACCTGCCTTGAGCCAATGAAGGGTGAAATGTTTTTTGATCAATGCCCATCGTGTGGAATAGTCACTGTCGCCGTCCGGCAGTCTCCAAATACAGTGCAAATGCTCCGGCAGCAGGCATACCGCCACTGATTCGAAGTACCGTCGGCTTTGTACGTGTTGCCATGCCGAATGCAGGATTGTCCGTGCAAGCGGCGAGGCTAAAAGTGGGACGCGATTGTATGTGACAAGGGTGAAGAAATAATAACCGCCCGTGTTTTTAATCCTTCTGTAGTGTGACATACGCGAAAATCCCAAAAATAATCCGCGTGTGCAGCAAAGCTGCACACCCTACCTAATTGGTTCCAATCCGCTATATTTTCATCGCCAGCTTTGCCGTGATATATGTCAGGCCGTACTGCAATACGCTCAAAAACAAGCCGCCGGCCAGTACTATAGCAATCAGAATCGGAATGGTAAATGTAAATGACACAATTGGACTTTCAAAGCGAGAGCCAATCATACCGCCAATCAATGCCCACATTCCGGTCAGGCAGCACATCGCCATCATCACGGCTGCTGAAAACAAGGCCGTTTTTTTGATACTCGCCTTGCATACGTCTTGTTCGGCGTGGGTATAATACAATCGCCGGGCGATGTAAATACCGGCCAGGATTCCGACGCCGAAGTTTAATATCGGCACGCCCATACACATTCCCAGGGCGACAATGGAGTAGAAGATATAGATTGCCGCGAGGATTTTATTGTTGAACTGGTATGCGTTCCTGACCCATCTTTTCAGAAAAATCACGTCTATTATCAACCCTATTATCAACGCGGCCAGTGCCAGGTACGGGCCGGTTGTATCCGTAAGCACCCCAGCCGTTTTTGCGATGAAGAAAATCGTTATCAGGCAAAACAGAATCGGTCCTACCCCTAAAATACAGCCGATAGTGAGCGATTCGATTTTTCTCATAAAATTTATAGTATCCCATTTTGAGGCCAAAATCCACCTGAAAAATGCGTGTTGAACGCCCCGGCGGATTCGGGTATTATCGCCAATCCAAGATGGATACATTGCGGGAAAGGGGTACGTTATGCGTAAAGCTGTTGTAGGTGTGGCGTGGATAGTGTTGACAATTGGGTGGCACGGTCAAACCGCAGGTTTGGCCGTGGGAGCCGGAGCGGATTATCCCATCAGTCCGGTTCCTTTTACCGCTGTGTCTTTTGACGACGCCTTCTGGGCGGTTCGACAAAAAACCAACAACGACATCACCATCTGGAGCAATCTGCGTAAATGTGAGGAAACCAACCGGTTTTCCAATTTCGAAAAGGCCGCGGGATGGAAACAGGGCAACTTCATCGGTCTGGTATTTAACGACTCGGACGCCTATAAGACACTTGAAGCGGTTGCGTACGCATTGGCGGTCAAGCCGGACCCGATTCTGGAACGCTATGCCGACGGCGTTATTGAGCGGATCGCCGCGGCGCAACAGCCGGATGGATACCTCGATACAGTTTATATCCTGCCGCCCAAAGACCCCAAAAAACGCTGGACGGTTTTGCAGCACGACCACGAACTGTATTGCGCGGGACACTTCTTCGAGGCTGCGGCAGCATATTACCAGGCAACAGGAAAACACAAAATCCTCGATGTGGCCGAGAAACTGGCCAATCACATTGATTCTATTTTCGGGCCGGATAAAAAACGCGGCACATCCGGACATCCGGAAGTGGAGCTGGGTCTGTACAAACTCTATCGCGTCACAAGCAATGAGAAATACCTTAAGCTGGCCAAATACTTTCTTGACCAGCGAGGGCATTATGAAGGCCGGGCGGAAAAATCTTACGGCCCATACGCCCAGGACCATAAACCCGTCATCGAACAGGACGAAGCGGTCGGACATGCCGTGCGCGCTGGGTATTTATATGCCGGAATGGCGGACGTCGCGGCATTGACGGGCGACAGGGAATATATTCAGGCCATCGACCGCATCTGGGACAATGTGGTTTCCAAAAAGCAATATATCACCGGCAGTGTCGGCGCCCGCTGGGCCGGCGAGGCATTCGGCGACAATTATGAACTGCCTAACAAAACCGCCTACAATGAAACTTGCGCCGCAATTGCCAATATTTTCTGGAACCAGCGAATGTTTCTGCTGCACGGCGACGCCAAATATATCGACGTGCTGGAACGTGTGCTGTATAACGGCTTTTTGTCGGGCGTGTCACTCAAAGGCGACGAATATTTTTATCCCAACCCGCTGGAAGCTGACGGCAAAGGCAAGTTCAATCATGGCTTCCCCACGCGCTGTGCCTGGTTTACCTGCTCGTGCTGTCCGCCGAATATCGCTCGGCTGATTGCCTCGCTGCCGGGCTATGTCTATGCGGTCAAAGAAGGTACGCTTTATGTCAATCTTTACATCGGCGGCAAAGGACAAATGGAGATTAAGAATACGCCGGTCAAACTGACGCAGACGACCGATTATCCGTGGAGCGGCGATATAAAGATTATTGTTGAGCCGGAAACGGAAAAAGAATTTACCATTGCTCTTCGCATCCCCGGCTGGATACAGGGTAAGCCGATGCCGAGTGATTTATATAATTATGAGAACGCCGGCCCCGTCGCGGCAACGCTCAAAGTCAACGGCAAGAAACAGGAAATCTCGATGGATAAGGGTTATGCAGTCATCGGACGCAAATGGCAAAAAGGTGACAAAATCGAATTGAGTCTGCCGATGGAAATCCGGCGGGTGCTGTGCAATGAAGCCGTCAAGGCCGACCGCGGCTTAGTCGCCATCGAACGCGGTCCTGTCGTGTTCTGTGCCGAGGGCGTTGACAACGGCGGTTCAGTCGCAAATATCTATCTGCCTGACGACGCGAAGTTGAAATACGCTTTCCGCAAAAACCTGCTTAACGGTGTCGGTGTCATTACTGCCAAGGCTAAGGTTGTTGCCGATGAAAACGGCAAAATGGTTACTCAAAAACATTCGCTGATGATGGTTCCGTATTATGCCTGGTCCAACCGAGGCGTTGGCCCGATGAAGGTCTGGATGCCCCGCAGCGAGGATAAAATCCGCAAACCCACACTGGCATCCGAGGCCAACGCCAGCGCATCGTATGTCTGCACTTATGATACACTCGAGGCATTGAATGACGGGCAGGAACCGGTGGATTCGTTTGATACGAGTATCCCCCGTTTTACATGGTGAGACCATAAGGGAACCGAGGAATGGATGCAGTATGATTTCGGGATTCCCATCAAAGCGTCCGGTGTTGAGGTCTATTGGTTTGACGAAAAAGACACCGCGGACTGCAAAGTCCCGCAGCGGTGGGAATTGTTGTGTCGGGATTCCGAGGGTCAGTGGCATCCGGTTAAGGCGGCAGGGAAATTCGGCACGGAAATGGATAAATACAATACCATTGAGTTCGAGGCGGTGGCGACTTCGGCACTGAAAATAAAAGTGTTTCTCCAGTCGGGATATTCCGGCGGAATTTTGGAATGGAAAGCGAAAGAATAATCTTTCCAAAAAATCGCCGAAAAGATGTTGTGGTTTTCCTCATAATTCCTGCATATATAATGAGTTATAACCACCAACCACAACCCCGCGAATAGCGTTAAAAAGGCTCCGAACAAAAGAGGGAAAATCGAGGTAATATCATTAAAACCTTTATTTTCGCCGGTTTGTCCGATAAAAGGCGAGAAGTTCTTGACAAGACGCGTGTTTTAGGATACAGTTTTATAAACATCACGATATTCCCTCAAGGACGAAAAATACCCAAGGGAAACGGGGGGACAAGAAAGGAGGTCAATATGACCGACCTTCAAACAGTGTTGACATGGCTGAAATCCGCTCATAGTCTTTTATTTGCATTTTCTCCCTCAGAGGATGACCCTCTCTGCAAAATTCAGCGGGAGTTATTCGGAAGCTGTGAGAATATGCTTCGCAAACATGCTCTGATTGTGGCGGAAATTTTTGAGCAAGGCTCCAGCCATATCGGCGTCATCCAGCTTGATACGGACAGTTGCGATTATTTTCGCCGGCAGTTTCACATCGCCCCCGGCCAATTCAAGGTGCTTTTGCTCAGCAAAGATCAGCGCATCAAACTATCCTCCGACAGTTTCGTGTCCGAGCGGGAGTTGGCAATGCGTCTGGAAGCAGCCGCCTCTGAAGAGGCCGAAGCTGCCGTCAGTTAAAAACGGCTGGCCAAAACGTGCTTCCACCGCGACATGGGTTCCGATGAAAAGGACGATTGTATCCCGCGACCGATGACTTAACCGGTATAGGGCGGCATTGTACGTAAGGACAATTTTTTAAGCCGCAAAACCCACCTTATATTACATCTTTTCTCACCCACATAGTGCTCTTGGTTTGTCAAATAATCGACAAGTATCTCTTTACAAATTCCTTCGCGGCCGGTATATAAATGCGAATCAGGAAAGGAGACACCGATGGCAAAAAAATCTGTATGTGTTTCGGCTGTGTTGTTTTTGTCAGGCGCACTTCTTATTTCGTCTTTTTTTTTGAGTTCCTGCACGGCCCAGGATAAACAAAAAACGGCTAATCTTACGCTGCTTTCTAAAGTCGTGATTCTCGATAAAATGACGCTGGCTAACCGGTACTTTATGGACAAATGGCCGGATACAGGCAAGCCCATTGTCACCAATAAAAGCCGTCCGAGCAATATCTGGACACGGGCGGCGTATTACGAGGGGCTGATGGCGTTATATAAAATCGACCCGCAAAAGAAGTATTACGACTATGCCGTGGCCTGGGGCGAATCGCACCAGTGGAATTTATGGGGCGGCATCGCCACCCGCAACGCCGACAACCAGTGCTGCGGGCAGACCTATATCGACCTGTACATGCTTGACCCTAAGCCCGAACGCATTAAAAATATCAAGGCGTGCATTGATAATGTCATCAGCAGCCCGCAGGATGACGATTGGTGGTGGATTGACGCGATGCAGATGGCGATGCCGGTCTATGCGCGGCTGGGCGTGCTGTATAAGGACGACCGATACTTTGAAAAGATGCATCGGATGTATCTATATACCAAAAACAAGTATGGCGATAATGGACTGTATAATCCTAAAGACCATTTGTGGTGGCGCGATAAGAATTTTTGCCCGCCCTATAAAGAGCCCAATGGCGAAGATTGCTACTGGTCCAGAGGAAACGGCTGGGTCTTTGCGGCTTTGGCGCGGGTGTTGGACATTTTGCCGCAAAATGCCGTCGGCAGGGAGGAATACCTGAAAACGTTTAAGGATATGGCCGGGGCTATCGCCGCCGTCCAGCAGGAAGACGGCTTCTGGAACGTCAGCCTGCACGACCCAATAAATTTTGGCGGCAAAGAGCTGAGCGGAACGGCATTCTTTACTTATGGGATGGCATGGGGGATTAACAAAGGTATCCTTGAGAAAGACAAATATCTGCCGATAGTCATTAAAGCCTGGAGCGCGATGGCAAATGAGGCTGTCCACGCCAATGGTTTTCTCGGCTATGTACAGGGTACGGGTGCAAAGCCGTCCGACGGCCAACCGGTGACGTATGACCATATCCCGGATTTTGAGGACTATGCACTGGGGGCGTTTCTCCTGGCCGGCAGTGAAGTGTATCGTTTGGCCCCTTGAGCACGTTATCGGACATTTCATCTCCGGGCAATTCCGCCGGCAGCAAGGCTATTATTGCTCTTTGAATAATAAGCTAAACATTTTAAGACAAAAACCATCGCTTGTCATTCCGGCCTTGAGCCGGAATCCATGGGGTTTAAGCTGGATTCTGGCTTTCGCCAGAATGACATATCGTGTTTAGCTATTTTTTCAAACGTCAATAACAACTCGGAATTTCGGAGACAGGTTTTTACCCCGAATTCTGGTTTTCAGACGGATTTTTTTTTGCCCGGCGGTGAACTCTTTCGGGTTTTCAGCAGGTCGTATGTTCTCATTATCAGCTTTTGTTCGTCGTCTTTGTAAAACAGAACGTGACGCCCTTCATCCACACGCCAGTTTATTTCTTTAACCAATTCATCTGCGGACATGCCTGTTACATCTTCTTCAGTGAAACGTGATTTCGCCATAAAATTACTCCAGATTTGCAATCGCCTTGTCCAGGACAATGGTTATCTTATAATGTGCCTTTGAATTTTCGTCTGTCCGACTTGCATAACTCATACAGCCGTCATAAAACAATTTAAATAATTCTTCAAAATCTGTTTTGCCGGTCAGCTTGGCCCGAAAACGGTCCAGCGATTTTGGTTTCCCGAGCTGCTGATCCGCTTCGGCGAGTTGTTCCGCAAACATCTCATCCTTTTTTTCCCGTCCTGGAAGGTCGAACAGGTATTTAATGTTGCGGAGTCTCATTTTGACGTCGTTTTGCACGCGGGTTAACTGTCCACCGGCGACGACCCGAGGTTCTCTTCCCATTTTGTAAAGGAGTATGCTGGTAGCAACGGGAGTTCCGAGTCTGCCGTTGGGCGTAACCGGCATATCTACGCCCAGGTATCCGACGACCAGCGGCCGGTCGAAATTCTCTTTTAATGTGATGGAATAGCTGGAACCGCCGCTGATTCTGATTGCACCGCCCCAAAGCAGTTTTTTATCTTCCTGTAGATTTCTCAGCGCGTCCACGTAGTTTTTCAGATTGTTTGGGTCGAGGCGCCGCTCCGGGGAGTTTTTCCCCACGAAAGAAGCTCCCACTTCGCCGAGCAGACCATAATCGGTCTTCTTCCGGAGGCTGATATCTACTCCACCGGTCAAATAAACGCGATAGACGATTCGCAAATAAAGTTGAACTCCGGAATGTGCTTTGACGAGGTTTGCCAGTTGGGCCTGCAGGTCGGAATTGGATTCCACTCTTTCATAAAGTGTTTTGGCCAGCGTATAGGCGTCAACGCCATAAGTATAAGCGTCCGTGATATTGATGGTTCCCGCGGCCGCTGTTGCGTTCAGCAGGTCCATCCCGACGGGAACGCCTTTGACCGGCAATGCCAGCTGCAGTCCCTGATTACTTTTGATATCAAATGTGTAGGAAGGAAAAGCCGCTCTGGGCACTTCGAAAGTCTGGACGGCAGGACTTCCGGTTGACGTGGCGGCATTATGGCTGTCCCGTCGCGGCCGAAGATGGGGAGTTTCGCCGTAGCTCCCTTCAAAATAATCACCTCTGTAAAAGTCATGGTAGTTCTTTTCTGAAATCTCGCACACGTGCAGTCGGGCAACGTGATAATCAAACGGCAGAAATCCTCTCTTTTCGTATTGTTTGGCCTGGTCCTGTACCGGCAGCGTTACGAGGAATACATCACCCGGCTGCAGGTCTTCCGTCAGCGGATAGACCGGGATAATCTGACTTGCACGGATGACCTCACACCAGTCTTTGGCCACTTTTTGCGGCGGAGTGTCACAGCCGGTCAAAAGACATGCGATTAAAAGGCAGCCCATTAGAGATAATGTGTTCCGCAGTATCGACGTTTTTTTTGTGTTATGTTGTGTGCACATTCTTTTCTCCATATTATGTTGTTGTTCCATACGTATTTACGCCGTCTATTTTTCCTCAATAGTCAGTGTTATGCATCCGCTGTTTTTCTCAAAACGTCTCCAGCTTTGATTGGCGAAGCAATAGAAATATCCTGATTTTTGGGGCGAATGAACACACCCCGTGCCGATTAAAAAGGTCTCGTGCGGCTGCGGCGTGCCGTCATAGCCCGGATCGCCGCCGTTGGCTATGACGCCGACCAGAGCGAAATAGGGCATGTCTGCCTGGCGTTTCAGGGTACCCAGCAGGTCCGCTCTTTTATTGCGTCTGAGGAAGCGAATCGAGGCTCCAATCCCCCTCCAGAGATACTCCAGCGGCAAACGGATTTTGCGCCATTGAAATCCGCCGGTTCGTTTGCCGTCAGGGCCGTACTTGATTTCATTGTCAAGCCACTGGCCTTCGGCTTTGAAATGATAGATGACGCCCCTTTCAAGATAGACAAACGGAAAACTCCAGTAATCCCGGGCAAAGATCAGCCGTGTGATTTTCTTTTCCGACGGCCCAAACGACAAATCAAGACGATACGGCGTCTGCTCGATTGGGGGGTCATCCTGCCGTTTATACGCCGATTCGTGGATTTCATTTCGTTTGTGAGTATGGTTTATCCTTGGAATGCTTCGCGGTTGAGTTTTCTGGCCAAGTCTTTTTAATCCTTCGGTATAGGAATTGTGCAGTACGTCATAATATTGAGGGCGAACCTGACGGTACAACTTATCCTGAAAGTGAAGTCCCGCCGCGTCCGCCTCATCCATCATCCATTTGAGGGCGCCATCGGATAAACCTTTTTGCAGATATCCTCCTCCGCCAATATCACAGTGTACTCCGGGGAACCAGACCTGTTTAGCGTTTGGAAAGTGTTCAATGTTGGTCCAGAGGGTGGGGGTGAAACTGGCTCGCATTTCGTCGATGGCGACGGCGTGCCGGGCGTGCCTGATAGAATCGTTTAATTCGGTTGAGTGGAATCGATATTTTTTCGGACGGTCAAACAGGTTGAACAGACCCAGGTCGTCTGGAATCCCCAGGGCGCCAACCGTGTCCCACACGCCGAGAAAGTGGATATGTACTTTTTTGTGACAATTCCATCTACCCCCCCAGCTTGAACAGCATTTTTTTTTGCGATAGCCTTCTTCATACGCCGTCTTAATCCGGCGCCAAACCTCATTGTCCGACAAATCCGGCCTGGGCCGAAGGTCTAAAAGTCCGCAATAGTAAATCATCCCCGCCAAACTCCGCACAGTAAATGCACCCCGGCTGAAGCCAAAGAGATAGATTTTGTCGCCTTCGTCATCTTCGTTGCCGGGATCATAGGTTGTTGCCAGCCATTTGTAGGCGCTCTGGACGTTATTTCCGAGTCCTGCACCGACGCCGCCGCCGAACCAGCGGCCCCAGCAGTTCGAGTAGGTTCCGACGCCGGGGTGGTAGTATCTTAGCTGTTCATTTCCCTGACGATCCCTGTCTTCGAGTACGCTATACAAGCGAAATACGTTGGTGGGTATCGGAACGCCATAAGCTTCCTGTTCAGGCGTGTTCCATGTTCCGTCGCAGCAAACAATTAAGTTTCGCATTGGACAACCTCCTTGTCTTTGTCTAAGTGCTAATGGTGATGTTGCTGGTTTTCCGGCCGGCGTATGAAAAACCGGCTTTTATTGCCGGCAAACGCCTCCGGATATTCGTTTTGACCTCCAGAACTTCAAAACCTCGTTGCTGAACGGGAACTTCTATACGATTGAAAATAGCGCCTGCGCATCCTATTATCGGTTCCGCAGGTTTTTGACAAGTATTTTTTCAAAATATTTGCTTGAATCCAGGGACCTGGAAACAGTCTCTTTTTTTGTCAATTTTCGGTTTTCAGCGAAGTGATTTGGGCTTATAGTATTGGCCGTTTGTGAGTACGGAAATGGATGCTGCGAAAGGGGAGAAAATTATGGCTAATGTGGTATTACAGACGCGGATACCCAATGTGCCGGTGCGACATGGTAAAGTGCGGGATATTTATGACCTCGGCGATAAAATGCTGCTGGCGGCCTCCGACCGCATCAGCGCCTTTGACGTCATTATGAGGACCGGTATCCCGTACAAGGGGCAGGTGCTGACGCAGATTTCCAAATTCTGGTTTTCATTTCTGGCCGGCGTTGTCGAAAACCATCTCATCACCGATGATGTAAAAAAGTACCCCGAACCCTTCTGTGATTATGCCAACCAACTGGCGGGTCGCTCGATGCTGGTCAAAAAGACCTGCGTCCTGCCGGTGGAGTGCATTGTCCGTGGCTATCTGGCCGGCTCAGGCTGGAAGGAATATCAAAAAGAGGGGACGGTTTGCGGCATCAAACTACCAGCAGGGCTGAAGCAGTGCGATAAACTGCCCGAACCGATTTTTACGCCTTCGACCAAGGCCGAGCAGGGTGTGCACGATGAAAATATCAGCTTTGACCAGACGGTTAAAATCCTGGGCAGAGAGAAAGCCGAGTATATCCGCAACAAGAGCATCGAGATTTTCAAAAAAGCCTCCGATTATGCCGAGTCGAGAGGTATTATCCTGGCCGATACGAAATTCGAATGGGGTCAAATCGACGGCAAAATCATCCTGATTGACGAAGCGCTGACACCCGACTCGTCGCGTTTCTGGCCCAAAGACAAATATCAGCCTGGCCGCGACCAGGAGAGTTTCGACAAGCAGTTTGTCCGCAATTACCTCGAAGACATTAAATTCAACAAATCCGGTTCGGGCGTGGAGCTGCCTGTTGATATCGTCGAAAAGACCGGCGCCAAGTACGTCGAGGCTTACGAACGATTGACTGGAAAGAAATTCATTCCAGCGTCTTAATTGCCCGGTCATAAAAGTTAGATACTGTTATCAGGGAGAAAAAGATGCGATTGACACGATGGACAATAATTTTGTCGGCTCTGTTGGGTCTGGGGTTGAGCGGATGTGTCCGGCAATCCGTCAGCGAGCAAGCCATCGGCTGGGATTATGTCGATGCCGCTTATCTGAACGCTGCCGAAAAGGGTTATAACGGCATTATCAAGCAATTTATTGAGGTCGCGGCTGATGGTCAGGTTCACATTCATAAGGCCTGTACCGTGGCCGGCCTTGGCGGCAGCCCTTATCGCGACGGTTCTTATGAATATTATATCCGCGAGAAAATCGGCAGCGATGACCCCAAGGCCGTCGGGCCGTTTATTCTGGCCAGCCTGGAACTGGAATCGATGGCAAAAAAATAATTGTCACAATTTAAGCGAAAGATGTCATATACAAATAGATTACTGAAAGAGAGGACAAAATGATTAAGAAGAGTTCGATTTTATGTGCAGCGGTTTTTGTTTTGGCCGGGTGTGTTACAGAGCAGAAAAAAAGTACCGCACCGGCCCAACAACCAGAAAAAGTTGCTGTTCACACTGTAACCGGGACAAAAATCAATGAAGGGGCGGAGAAGGTCAATAAGCTTGTCATTGATGGCGAGGGCAAGATTACAATTCAGCCTGAGATCTACGGACATTTTTCGGAACATCTGGGTCGGTGTGTCTATGAGGGTTACTGGGTCGGCGAAGACTCAAAGATACCCAACGTGCGAGGCATTCGGACGGATGTGGTCGAGGCGCTGAAAAAGCTGAATATCCCGGTGCTGCGCTGGCCGGGCGGGTGCTTTGCCGACGAATATCACTGGAAGGAAGGCATCGGCCCGCGCGACAAGCGCCCCAAAATGGTCAATACCCACTGGGGCCAGGTCACGGAAACCAACGCATTTGGCACGCATGAATTTTTTGATTTGTGCAAAATGCTGGGCTGCAAAGCATACGTGGCGGGCAATGTCGGCAGCGGAACGCCGGAAGAAATGCAGGACTGGGTGGAGTATATCACTTTTGCCGGAGACAGCGAGATGGCCAACCTGCGGCGGGCCAACGGACGCATGGAACCGTGGAAACTGGATTATTTCGGCGTCGGCAACGAGAACTGGGGTTGCGGCGGCAATATGACGCCGGAATATTACGCCGATGTCTATAAGCGGTATCAGACTTATGTGAGAAATCTCTCGGGTCAGCGGCCGGTAAAAATCGCCTGCGGCTCTAACGGCGCAGATTATAACTGGATGGAAGTAATGATGAAACATGCCGGCGGGCAGATTGATTTGATCAGTCTGCATCATTATGTCATGTCCGGCGGTTGGGGGGATAAAGGAAGCGCAACGACGTTTAACGAAAGCGAATGGTTCAGCGTCCTCGAAAAAACGATATTTGCCGACGAGATGATCAGCAAATGTGTGGCGATTATGGATAAATATGACCAGCGAAAACGGGTGGGGCTGGCGCTGGACGAGTGGGGGACGTGGTGGAATGCTGAAAAAGGCGAAAATCCGGGCTTTTTGTATCAGCAGAATACCCTGCGGGATGCGGTGGTTGCCGGCGTGTTCCTGAATATCTTCAACAGCCACGCCGACCGGGTTAAGATGGGATGTATTGCCCAGACAAACAATGTGCTCCAGGCGATGGTTTTGACCAAAGGCGATAAAATGATTATCACGCCGACTTATTATGTCTTTGAGATGTACAAGGTGCATCAGGGAGCGACGCTGCTGCCCGGCAAACTGGAATGCAATGCCTATAAACTGGACGGCAAGACGCTGCCGTCGGTCAGTGCCTCAGCCTCCAAAGACAAAAACGGCGTCATTCATATCACCCTGTGTAATCTGGATCCGCAAGTACCGGCGGAACTCGAATGTGAATTGAAAGGCGTATCGGCCAAAAAAGTCAGCGGACGTGTGCTGACCGACGAAAAGATGAACGCACACAATACTTTTGAACAGCCCAATGCAATTGGGCCGATGGAGTTCAAGAATGTCGAAATCAAGGATGGAAAGCTTCTGGCAACACTGCCGGCCAAATCGGTAGTTGTGTTAACGGTAGAATAAAAATTTCAATTTTTAATGAATAGCTCAAATAGAAAGGAATAGAAATGAATAGAAACTGCACATTTTTATTTGTTTGTCTGGGATTGATTATGACAATTGGTTCATACGCGGATGAACAGACTATTCGTGTGGATATCAGGGCCGACGGCAATCGAATTGCAGTCAGCCCGGAATTGTATGGGATTTTTTACGAGGAGATCAACCACGCCGGCGACGGCGGCCTGTACGCCGAAATGGTGCAGAACCGTTCGTTTGAAGAGCATTTGCCGCCGGGCAACGCGA
>CAZWMN010000035.1:0-27408 GCA_964635075.1 uncultured Pirellulales bacterium
CTCGTCAATCATCGCCACAGCACGCAACGTTGGAAACGCGTTTTTGCACCAGCCGCCCAAGATTTTCCATATACCTTACGGCCGTCGCAAACTCGGTAAAAGCCGCAACAAATAAAACAGACAGACATATTCTCTTGAACGGTATCGAATTCACTTTGTCTCACTTTCGGATATTTTTACGCCGGTATCTTAAGTACGCCAAGCCCCCATTACGTAAATTCACCCTCATCCATAATGGTTATAGCCCCGTGGGTTAAATTTTAGCTCAAATTCCTATGAAAAACAATTGTACAGAAAAAAACCCCAGAATATCGGCTAATTCGCAGCGTTTCAAAAATCTCATAACCTCTTACTTATCAATAGGTTAGGATTAGACAAGGCGTTTTTCTGTTCGTTCCTTAAGAGATACAAATTCGCGTTTGTTTTTGACAAAGGACAAATTTTTTCATTGCCAAGCATCATCGTATTACTATACCTGTCAGGTATCGTTAATGGACGACAAACAGGTATGACAAATGACATTAAATTACCTTTTCTGACAAATGATTTGGGTTCGGTCAATGGTGTGATCAAGCGGCAGCCGGAAGACTTTATCGTTGAAGAAGTGCCGTTGTATCCGCCGTCCGGCAGCGGGACACATATTTACGTCCTGATTGAAAAACAGCAATTAACAACGCACGATGCCATCGCGCGAATCGCCGCGGCACTGGGAATCCTCAGAAGAGACGTCGGTTATGCCGGACGAAAGGACGCCCAGGCCATCACGCGTCAGTGGATTTCCATCGAACATATCGACCCCGATAAATTGGCCGGCCTGGAATTACCGCAGGTAAAAGTGCTACGGGTGGCTCGACACGGCAACAAGCTCAAGGTCGGCCATTTATCGGCCAACAAATTTATCATTCGGATGCGCAACCTTTCGCAACCCGTGGAAAAGACGGTTTCCGTCGCGCAGACGATTATGGATGTTTTGATTCGCAGGGGCGTGCCGAATTATTTCGGCCCGCAACGGTTTGGCGGACGCGCCAACAGCAGCCAACTGGGTTGGGCGTTGATTGAAAACGACACCCAGGAGTTTTGCCGATTGTTCCTCGGCGACCCGGACAACGAAACGGACAAGCGTTTTATTGAGGCGCGAAAATGGTACGAAGCAGGAGAGTGTGAGCAGGCGATGGCGATTTGGCCGCGGTCGTTTCACGACCAGCGAAAGGCGTTGGCGGCGCTGGTAAAAAATCCAGCCGGATTCAAAAAAGCTGCTGCGCAGGTGGAAGAGTCGCTCAAAAATTTGCTCATCTCGGCCTGGCAGTCGGAAATTTTTAACGAGGTGCTGGCCTCGCGGATGCCGCGGATTGACCAGGCGCTAATCGGCGATATGGCGATGAAGCACGACAATGGGGCGTGTTTCCGCGTGGAGGCGCCTGAAATCGAGCAGCCGCGGTGCCAGCGATTTGAAATCAGTCCGACCGGACCCTTGTACGGGATGCGTATGACTCGTCTGACCGACGCGGCGGGAGAAATCGAAAACCCGATTCTGGACCGAAGAAACCTGACGGAGGAACACCTGCGGCGGATTAAATCCTACGGCGCACGGGGCGGACGACGGCCGTTGCGTTTTCAGCCGAGAGATGTGTCGATTTGTGGCGGAAGCGATACGCGAGGTGATTTTCTTGAGTTGGCTTTTGAACTCGACAGCGGCTGCTACGCCACGACATTACTGCGCGAAATTACCAAAACCGACATCGTATAAGGTGAGAAGGAAGTGAACTTTCTGGATTCCGGGTCAAGCCCGGAATGACAACTCTCTCTTCTATGATATACTGTTTTGTGTTGTTTCCGCCGGGGGCGGGTTAAACAATGCCTTGACACTGGGACGCGAAAGCAGAATGATGGTAAAAACACCGAGGATGGTGCCAAAAGGCATCGAGAGACATTCTATGCACGCAATCACCAGACAGAACATATAAGATTTTCTCCGGGACAGTTTGTACCCGACAATAATCATCATCGTTGCCAGCGTCCATGACACCGCGATAAAAACCAAAGCAAAAAGAATAAAAAAACCTCCCATCAGGACATTTGGAATCGCGTCTTTGTCGCCGGGCTTCATGGGCATCAGTAGTATTATTATTCCCAGCACCAGATGAAAAATCGGAAAACACCCGAATACATATTTTATCCCGCCGATAACATAATGGAAAATGCTCAGCAGATTCAAATGTTGCAAATCCGAATTGACGTCATCTTTCTCGGCCATAAGCCCGCTCCTTTTTTCAAATCCGACATCGCTTAAGAATTGTGATATTTGCCTTTTGGCCTACACAATGAATATTGTATTAATTTTCAAACTTAATGTCGGCTATTGAGATTGAGACATTACCCTCTTGCCACTCATTTGGAACAGATTCAGCGGGTAGAAACTTACCTTCGGGCATAGTCCAGATATAGCCGGGCTTCAGAGGCTTTCTAAATTCAGCAGAAAATGATTCCGTGTTAATAGGAAAGAAATCTTCTTCCGAAATCGTCGTGTTGTTTTTATCCTTAAAAAAAACAATTACTTTTAGTTCGGTAATTGTTTTATTACCAAGATTTTTTATTTTAAATTGAACCCCAGCTTCTTTCCCCCTAAAAGATTCAAAGTATCTTGCGGAGAAGTCATAAATTTGAATTTTGCTAACATAATCTTGTACATCATTTTTTGAGACAGGCATTCTTTTGACGGTATCAGAATTACTGTTTGATAAATCATTCTTTTGAGGAGATATAGGATTAACTCGATTATTCTTGGCTAAAACATCCTTTTTTGCCATTTCCATAGCAGCGAGCGGCACACTTGTCACAAAGATTGCAATAATAACTGATAACAAGGAAACAAATGCGCCCGACAAAGGAAGACCACAGCCAGAACGACGACCCAAAAGAGAAACAAAAAAACCAATTATTCCCAATAATAATCCTATAAGACCTATCGGCACAACAAGACAACCCACAAATGGAATCCAACAGGAAATGCAGGCAATGATACCCAAAACTAGCGATGCTATTCCCATGCCACTTATAGATTTCCGTATTTCTGTAACGGTTGTATGAACAGGATTAGAAGCACTGCCTAATGGCGGTTCTTCTTTGTTTGGCTTATCTGCTACCGCAGTTTCTTGTACAGTATTTATTGTAAATACTTGTTTACAGTTAGAACATTTCGCTTGTTTATTGAGAAAATTATCTGAGACAGAAAATTTTGTATTGCAATGGGGACACTGTGTTTTCATAGTTTCTCCTCTTTAAGCCAAGCAGTGGGCCTCCGATCCCTTTCAGCCATTCAGGATACAAGAGCGGATTTGCGAAAGAAATTCCTCCGCCTGCTTGATTCGCTCCTCTACTTCACGATGTTCGAACGTCATCGTGGGCAGATAATCACTTTCCTGCCGGTCGTTAAACAACTGCTGGTAAAATCCGCTCCATCTCGTATCGAATTTGCCGGTTTTGACGTAAGACCGGTTCCACTCAGACATCACCGCCGAATGACGCGAAAATTGTTTTCCATCCTGCAGCAACAATGCAGTAACGGCATAGAAACAACAGTAATATAAGCGATTGACCGCAAACCCCAGATGTCCGGCGCGCGTTTCCAATACCGCCGAGGCAAGAGCATCCTCAGCTTTATCAAGCCATAAACGAATCAGGGTTTTACGGGCTTGTTGTTCGTTCATACCAGGCAGCCGTCCCGCTGTACTTCCTGATAGAGTTGTGTGTAATGAATCAAACCTTCAGACCAGTCTTTTTCCGAAACGATGACGGCGGTTAGCGCAACATCATATTCCAGATTGATCCGGGCAAGACTCTCGGAAACTTTGCGACGCAGTTCAGGGGCAACCGGACCGCTGGTTAATATCAACAGGTCGATATCGGATTGCGCACAAGCATTGCCGCGGGTCTTGGAACCAAAAAGTATAACACCGCCGATCGGAAGACCGGACTTTAAGGTACGGCCTGCTTCCTCAATGGCCGTCTTTTCGACGGAAGATAATTGAAGCTGATCTAATGTCATTATCCACTGCTCCCAACTTACTTAACGGCAGTATAACTCCATTTCACGAAAAAAGCAATAACCCGAATTTAGGGATTTCGACTTTTGGACAGCAAGTCCCTTGTATCTGGATGGGTTCTCTGTACAATATGTACATCTTTTTGCCAAAAACTATATAACCATTTTTTTAGAAAGTATGTTATGGCCAAGCTCACGAAATTGGACGACATTGTCGCGCTGTGCAAACGGCGGGGATTTATCTATCAATCCAGCGAAATTTACGGCGGTCTTGCCAGTTGCTACGATTACGGCCCGCTGGGCGCGGCGCTGAAACGCAACGTCCGCGAGGCCTGGTGGAAGACCATCGTGCAGATGCGCGATGATATTGTCGGGCTGGACTGCTCCATCCTGATGCACCCGATGGTCTGGAAGGCGTCCGGCCACGCCGATAAATTCGCCGACCTGGTGACGGTGTGCAAAAAATGCAACACCCGCAGCCGGGTTGACCATTTACAGGAAAAAACCGGCGGAAGCGCCGAAGAACACACCGAACATATTTCCATCGACGCCGAACAGGCCAAAGAGCACAATCTATCTAATAAAGTCTGCCCCTCCTGCGGCACGGTCGGTCAATTCAGCAAACCGATGGCTTTCAAATTAATGTTCGAGACGCAGATGGGAGCCAATATCGGCGACACGATGACGCTGTGGCTTCGGCCCGAAACGGCACAGGGCATCTTCGCCAACTTCCGCAACGTGCTGGACAGTACTCGCGTCAAAGTCCCCTTCGGCATCGCGCAAATCGGCAAGAGCTTCCGCAATGAAGTGACGACCAAGGCCTTTATCTTTCGCACCCGTGAATTTGAGCAGGCCGAGATTGAATTTTTCTGCAAGCCCGGCACGGACGAAGACTGGTACAGGCACTGGAAGGAATTTCGCTTCAACTGGTATCTGAACCTCGGCATCAAAAAGGAAAATCTGCGTTTCCGCGACCACGAAAAAGACGAGCTGGCCCACTATGCCAAGGCCTGCGTTGATGTTGAATACAAATTCCCCTTTGGCTCCGGCGATTGGCAGGAGCTGGAAGGTATCGCCAACCGTCAGGATTTCGACCTGCGTCAGCACCAGCGGGGAATGCGGACGATGAACGCCTGGTACGAGTGCCGGGACGTCACCAAACTGCAATTGAAGGAAGAAGCCGAGGACTGGATTAAAGGCCCGCTGTCCTATTTTGATGAAGAGACCAAGGAGCGATATGTGCCGTATGTGATTGAGCCATCAGCGGGTATCGACCGCAGTTGTCTGGCATTTCTGGTCGATGCGTATGATGAGGACGAAATCAACGGCGAACAACGCAATGTGCTGCGATTCCACCCGGCTCTGGCCCCGGTTAAGACCGGCATCTTCCCGCTGGTTAAAAAAGACGGCATGCCCGACATCGCACGCAAAATCTACGACGACCTCAAGGGCTGTTTTGCCTGCTTCTATGACGAAAAGGGCGCGATTGGCCGTCGCTATCGCAGACAGGACGAAGCGGGAACGCCCTATTGCATCACCGTGGATGGCCAAACCAAAGAAGACCAGACCGTCACCGTGCGCCAACGCGACAACCTCAAACAGGAACGGGTCAACACCGGGCAGCTGAAAAATTATCTGCGGGACAAAATGGGATTATAATTGTCGATTTAAGATTGACGATTTTCGATTGAATATACGATGGACCCCAATCGAAAATCGAGAATCGTCAATCGTCAATATTAAGGAACTGTTATGATTTGCGATAAATTAGACAATGCCAAAATTTATTCCGGTTTGGGCAAACGGATTGCACAGGGATTGTCTTTGTTGAAAGAATCTTCTGTGCAAACGTCCAGGCCGGGACGGTATGAGGTGGACGGCGAGAACCTGTTTTTCATCGTGGACGAATACGAAACAAAGCCTGAAGAGCAGGGCCGCCTCGAATCGCATCGCAAATATATCGACATTCAGTTTGTCCTTTCCGGCCGGGAATGGACCGGCTGCCGTCCAATCGAGGGCTTGCAGGTCGAAACGCCATACGACGCCAAAAAGGACATTGAATTTTATCATTGCGCCGAGCCGATGACGCGCGTGGCGATGGAAGCCGGGACGTTTGCGATTTTCTGGCCGGATGACGCTCACATGCCCGGCCGGATGTGCGATAAACCCGCCCGCGTCAAAAAAATCGTCGTCAAAGTCAAAACAGAATGATTCCACGGCAAGTTTCGAGGATTTGATTTCGCCGCAGGCGTCCCGGCGCATAAAAAAAGTCCCGCCCAAGCCGCGGCGGGACTTTCCCCTTTACACATTCTGTTAAATTTAATCAGTCAAGTCGCAGAACCACATACTGCGAAAACCGACCGCTTTTGACCAGCAGGACGGCCTTTTTGGTTTTTGCCGTTTCTTCCAGTGCCTGGTTGAATTCCGCGACCGTGTTGACATAAGTGCGGTTGACGCTCAGAATTATCATTCCCGGCCCGATACCGGCGTCGGCGGCGGGGCTGTTGGGGGTCACTTCAGCGACCACAACGCCGCGGTTGCCCTTGACATTGAATTGACGTGCCGTTTCAGAATCGATCGACACAACCGCAAGCCCCAGTTTTTTGCCGATGTCGGACATTTCCGCGGCGAACTTACTCTTTGACAGAGAGCCAACTTCGACGCTAATTTCCTTTTCCTTGCCGTCGCGGAAAACGGTCAGGTTGATTTTGGTTCCCGGAGCCATCAGGGAAACGATGTTGCGGAAGGATTCGTTGGCGTGCACTTCCTTGCCGTTAAGTTTGATGATAATGTCGCCCTGTTTGAGCCCCGCTTTGTCGGCGGGCGAGTCCGGCTCCACTTCCGTCACGAGCACACCGGCGTCTTTACTCAGGCCGAAACTCTCGGCCAGTTCCGGCGTGAGACCCTCAGGATTCATCGTGATACCGATATAACCCCGCTCCACCTTGCCTTTGGTCAGAAGCTGGTCTTTAATCGCCTTGGCCATATTGATTGGGATGGCAAGACCGACGCCCATATAACCGCCGGATTGTGTGATAATCGCTGTGTTGATGCCGACGACTTTGCCGTCCAGATTCAGCAGCGGTCCGCCGGAATTGCCGGGGTTGATGGCCGCGTCGGTCTGGATGAAGTCTTCATAGCCGCCGTCGGTAATACCGATCTGCCGGCCTTTGGCGCTAACGACGCCGACGGTGACGGTTTCAGCCAGACCAAAGGGGTTGCCCACCGCGATGACCCATTCGCCGACCTCCAGGTCGTCCGAATCGCCCATCTCAGCGGCAGGCAGATTTTTAGCATCGACTTTAATCAGCGCAACCTCGGATTTTTCATCGGAGCCGATGACCTTGGCGTCCAGTTTGCGCCCGTCCTTCAAAATGACGGTGATTTTGTCCATATCCGCCACGACGTGATTGTTCGTTAAAATATAACCATCCGGCGAAATGATAAATCCCGACCCCTGACCTTCTTTTTTCTGGCTTCTGGGTTGGCGCGGAGGAGCGAATTGCGGGCCAAAAAATCGGCGGAAAAATTCGTCGTCAAACGGCGAATTGAAAAAATCCATGTTCGTGGTTACCGTCTTTTCCACCTTCACGGCGACCACCGCGGGGGTGACTTTTTTAGCGACTTCGGAGAATGCTCTGGAGGTTTTTCGCAGGGTTTCGATGCCGTTGTCCTGGGCGGCCCAGGCGGGAAAACTCAACCATACGACTGCCAGCACGAGGCCGACGCTCCGCTTAAAAGTGCTCATCGTCTGTCCTTTCTGTCTATGCCTTGTATTCTTGAAAACACGAAAGGGGTCTGATTCGTACTCAGACCCGCTTTCGCTCCCAGATTATACCCATTCTGAAAAATTATCCACTGGTTATATGTCTTTTTGTAAATATGTGTTTTTTACGTATAACCACTCGGCCTTGTTCAAAACCTTTGAAAGAGATTTTACAAACACCGTGCCAGAAAAAAGGGGAGGTCGGCAACTCTTTTAATTCAATGAACTTACAGAAAAATCAGGGATGTTTGACTGGGAGGGCGAGGCTGCCAATTTCGCACCAGACTCTGCCAAAAATACAGCCTTATTTATAACGATAAATTTTTTCGACAGATTCCGGCGTTGCGTTTGAGTTGTTCCAGGCCGAGGCGTTCGATAGGGGAATTTTTGAAGTACCGGTCAAAATCTTCCTGCGTCCAGTTGAAAATCTGCTCCGGCTGCAGATTATTTCGCTGAGGGAAAAACGCAAAATCCTTATTCGCGCAGACTGGAGCGGAAATATGATAAGGACAGGCCGACATACATTCATCGCAGCCAAATAAACGATTGCCAATTTTCCTTGCGAGATTTTCTGGTATGCTGTCCTTTTCTTCAATGGTCAGATAGCTGATACACTTTCTGCTGTCAAAATCCCCGTCGCCGCCCAAAGCGCCTGTCGGACAGGATTGAATACAGCGGACGCAATCGCCGCAGAGATTTCCCTCAAACGGCTCATCGGCTGCCAGCTCAAGCGTGGTAATCAATTCGCCCAGAAGCAATTGTCCGCCGAAGGCCGGATGAATGAGGCTTTTGTGTTTGCCGACAGCCCCAAGCCCGGCCCGCTGCGCCAGCAGCCGCTCGGCTAACGGCGCAGAATCCACACAAACCCTGAATCGAATGTTTTTTCCCGTCGTGGATTGCGAGATAAAATCCGCCAATTGAAATAACCGCTGTTTGATAAATTCGTGATAGTCTTCATACAACGCATAGTTGGCGATTTTGCACGGCCCGACGGGAATATTGGGGGACGGTTTATAATTTAACGCCACACAAATAACCGACTTTGCCTCATCCAGCAGTTTCGACGGGTCGAAGCGTTTTTCGATATTGCGGCCCAGATACTCCATCCCCGCGGCATTGCCTTTATTCAGCCAGTCCTGAAAAGACCGCCGGTAGTTTTCGCTTAACGGCGCCGCGGTGGTTACGCCCGCCAGATTAAATCCCAGCGTAAGGGCTTTTCGTTCAATTTTCTCTTTGCATTCCATCGTCTCGGATTATACCACGCATTCGGCGTTTTAACCGTCAAAATCGGTAAAGCCGAAAAGGTCAAACCTCCAAAAATCCAAATTGAGGCAGTACAAAAAAAGGCCGGTACAAACCACCCTTTTTCATCCCCTCAGATTCGTCTGTATGTGAACGGACAATTGGACGCAGCGCCCTATGCGGGTACCTGCACGGTGAACACCTCATTGACGATGCCGGTACATATCGGGGTGTGGAATCAGTACAGTACGGCCAGCAAAGTAAATTATTTTCAGGGTTTGATGGACGAGGTTCGGATTTATGAGCGTGCGTTGAGCGCCGCGGAAGTCGCATCGCTGGCAAATGACTAACCGGGATTGACAACACAGAGGCGGGAAAAACAAAAGAAGAGGGTTACAAGGCGCTTTCCTCGAGATTGGCTTTTTGCAATTTTCCCCGGCAGCGATCGCACGGGCAGGCACAGACCATTCGTAAATGGGACGTCCCCAGGAGGTTCTTGCTGTCAATCAGTTTGGCGCCTTTGGCCTGCATTTGCCGCAGAGCCACCTCCACGGCGGACTTGTCGCGATTGCCCAGCGCATCGGTAATAAGCGTTACCGCTCTCTTTCGAACCAGCAGCCCCAGTACCAGCGACTTTACAGCGCCCTCGATCAAACCACCGACGACAATGAATTCTGTCGCGCGAGTCTCGCTAAACAACCGGTCGATTCGCGGCTGTTCAAACGGGTTTTCCGTATGTCGATACAGAATAACCTGCTCGTAGTCCTGCAGAAGCTGTCGCGGCAGGTCTGTACCGGCGTCGTCTCCAAAATCCGCGTGCCGATTTCGCAGGGTATAATGCACTTTTCGCACCCCTTCCGTGCCGGCAACGCAAAATTCTCCGTTGGAGTTGTGACGGTTTGGATCCCGTATCAGCGCCAAAGAAATTTGTCGCATTCGTTCCCGCCGGGCCCAGGCCATTACTCGCCGGATATTGGCCAACACCCGTCGATGATTCCGCACACAGGCCTTCCCATCAGCCAAAAACAGGTCCTTCTGGACGTCCACGTCCACCAGTATTCGCCGTCTTCGTAATGTTAACGCCGGCCTGATCATTGCCGCCTTTCTGGCGAAAAACTCTGTGTCCTTTATCTTTTACGTCCTGAACGTAAATAGAGTTCTTTCTATCGTCGGTCGTATCGAACTATCTTGTCCTTGACTTTACCCTTTTTTAGGGCCAAAATGCCTCCTCACCATTATTTTTTTGCCGTGCCGAAAAGAGTCCTGATTTGAGAGCCGATGCGACTGAAATCCTTACAGGAATATCCTCAGATTGCCATACCGTTTGAAACCCTCAACGGCAGGGTTGATTTTGCGCATCTTTTCGGACGCAGCGGCGCAGTCCACGTCGAAATCGGCTCCGGCAAGGGAACGTCTTTGCTGGCGGAGGCCCAGTCCCATCCGGAAATTAACTATTTTGGCATTGAGCGGGCCAATAAATATTATCGCTACGCCGTGGACCGGATGGGCCGCTGGGGTCTGAATAATGTTCGGCTGATTCGGGCCGACGCCGCCGAATTGGTGGAGGATTATTTCCCGGACGCATCGGTTTCGTGTTTTCACATCTATTTTCCCGACCCCTGGCCCAAGAAACGCCATTACAAACGCCGATTTTTCTGCGATGAAAATCTCGCCCAGCTTCTGCGATGCCTTATTCCCGGCGGCATCATCAATATCGCCACCGACCACGAAGACTATTTCCGGCAAATGTCCGAGGTCCTGGGGCGAATCTTCGAAGCGGGGATAATGGAGCGGATAGACTTCATTCGTCCCGCTGGCGCACGGGACGGTGAACAAGTCGGCGCCAATTACGAACGCAAATACCTCAAACAAGGTCGAAAGACCTATATCCTGGCGGCCCGAAAAAAATGATTCCAAAACAAACGCTCGACATCTCCGCTTTACCCGGCCTGCTCACACAGCATCAGCAGGCCTTTGATACGCTTGCGCATCTGCTGATTGAAGAAAATAAACACACCAATCTAACCCGCATTACCGACCCGAATCAGATTCGTACCCGCCATTTTCTCGATTCATTGGCGGCGTTGCCTCTGCTGGATAAACTTGTTCAAAAGAAATCTTCTTTAGCAGTCGTGGATGTCGGCTCCGGCGCCGGTTTTCCCGTACTGTCCCTGGCAATTGCTCAACCGGATTGGAGATTCACGTCCATTGAGGCCACAGGCAAGAAGGTAATTTTTCAGAAGAAGGTTATCGCCGAGCTGGGATTGAAAAACATAACCATCATTCACGCCAGAGTCGAGGAATTGGCACACGAAAAACTGTATCGTGAACAATTTGATGTTGCCGTCGCCCGCGCCGTGGCCGATTTGCGTGTGCTGGCGGAGTTATCGCTGCCGTTCGTCAAGGTCGGCGGCTGTATGCTGGCCTTCAAAGGACCTGATGTGGAAAAAGAATTGGCTGAAGCTGCGGAAACAATTGCGATTCTCGGCGGACAAATGGACACGGTTTGGCGTTATACCCTGCCGGATACGACGGACGCCTTTTGTTTGATTTCCATTGCCAAATCCGCCCCAACACCCGGCAAATATCCGCGAAGTTATTCAGTCCTCTCGAAAAAATCCGCGGGAGGAATGGACAAAGGATAACAATCGGTCACCGGGTTAGCGTCCATGGGTCTTCGAGCTGGTCAACGATAGACCGCAGAAACGCCCCGGCGTAAAACTCATCCACAATCTGTCCGTCGTAAGCCAGGGAAACATTCATTCTTTTGCGCACCTGTAATTCGCCCTCTATCGGCACAAGCGTATCCTCAATCAGGCCAATAGATATAATTCCCGTCGCCGACGGCGGCGCAATAGCGTAAAACTGGTGAATCCCGTACATCCCCAGCCCGGTCAGGACGACGTTGGCCCCGTCGAAATCGTCGGGCATCAATTTATTGGACCGGGCCTTGGCCACCAAAGTCTCGCTCTCCGCGGAAATCTCTATCAGGCTTTTATTTCCCACATCCTGCAGGACCGGCACCACCAGCCCCTGCGGCGCCGACACGGCAAAGCCCACACCGATTTTCTCGCTGATAACCAGATTCTCCCGGGCCGCATCGAGTGTCGCCGCCAAAAGCGGATACTTCTTTATCGCCCGTGCAATCGCCAGAAAGAAAAAGTCGTTGGTCGTCGTGCGGACGTGGCTTTTGCGACAGTATCCCCGCCGCATCGCCGTCAATTCCGTCAAATCCGCACAGACGGACAGATACCCCCCGGCCTTGGTCTGCTTGGACTGCAGCATCAGTCGGCCAATCAGCTTTTGTATCCGCGTCAGCGGAAGGGTCTGCGGTTGTGGCGCCTGCATCGTCATACGCGGTTGATTGTAGCCAAAGTCCAAATCGCTGCAAGAATAAACCCTTGTTTCGCCGCGGCGATGCCGTATAATAATCCCAGCGACACGGATGCGTACCCGGTATGGAACGGAATGGAAAGGGAATCGCGTATGAAAACCCAATCATTTGTCTTCATTTTGGCGGTTCTGCTTGTGATGCAAAGCGGCTGTACACGCGCTTACGACACCACGCTGGAAACCTTCGGGCGGCAGAAAAAAGACACTCTCGTCAATCGCGTCGCTGCGGCCCGCGACGCCCAGGCCCAGGCCAAAGAACAATTCGCGGCGGCATTGGACGAATTTCGCGCCGTCGCCGGCTACAGGGGGACTCTCCTCGAAGAAAAATACAAAGAGCTTAAAGCCCAGTATGACCGCTGTCAGTCCCAGATGGGAACCGTGGAAAGCCGAATGCAGGACGTTCGCAGGGCGGCCAAATCGCTGTTCCGCCAATGGGAAGACGAGCTGGAGCAGTACTCCAGCTCCGTCGTTCGCAAATCCAGCGAGGAAAAACTCAACGAAATGCGGTCGCGTTATGAAACCGTCATCTACGCGATGGAAAAGGTCTGCGATAAATTTTATCCCGCCCTGGCGGCGTTCAAGGACCAGGTGCTGCTGATTAAGCATAATCTCAACGCCCAGGCCGAGGTGTCTATGGGCGGCGAACTGGACATCGCCGAGAAGGAGATTTCGCTGCTGATTCAGGAAATCGACCGTTCGATGGCCGAGGCCGACTCCTTCATCCGCCAAATGCGTCTGGAATAAATAAAAATTTTGACTAATCATTTTAGAGGTGATTTTCCGTCCAGTAAAACAGCGGGAAGCGACTATGGCGGAAGAGTAAGCGGGTGGAAGACAGAAAAACGCCGTTCGCTGACCATTGGACGGCGTTTGTTGTCTGCTCAATTCAGTTTGCTTAATTCAGTACGCTTCAGGACAAAAACTGGATTGCAAGGCCGATGGCTCCATTGCTGAGCATTGTGGAGCGCTCCACCCGAACGACTTTGCCCATCTTGATGCGGGCATACTGGCCTTTCTGTTTGGCCAATGATATCGTGCGGGGGAAGTTGACCTCCACCTCATGTCCCGGCCGAACCGGCGTGGTCATCGGAACGGTCACATACGCCCCGCCCCGACTGATGTTGACGCTTCTTCCCGTAAAAAACCGGTTTGCCTCCGGAAGCCAGACGCTCACCGGCCAGGACAACTCCGACCTGACGTCTTTTCTTTGTTCTGCCAATACAGCACTTTCCATAACGCAATCCTTCCCTGCAAGAATAATAAAAACTTAACTTTCGTGAGAATTATCGGAGTGTCAGAAGGGCAAAATTAGAAGATTTGCAAAAATATGCGATTTCCGCTTTCAAAACGATGGTGAAAATCCCCGCAGGTACATTATGGGACTTTCGAAAAACAAAACGTAAACAACATTGCCCGCCCGGGGTAATTATGTCTTCATTGAATCCAGTTGGATAAATGCGATGGGGACAAACAGAAAAATCGGGGCCCAGGCCCACAATTCCGGGCGGACCTGGTTGAAAAACACCTCTGTGGCGAACATTTTGCAGATAAACGTCAGCACAAAACAGCCGGTGGACGCGGCAAAACTAATCAGAATCGCCGTCTTCATATTCCGCGGGTCTCGGCAAACCAGCACCGGCAGCGCCACCAGCAGCATCACCAGATTCAGAATCGGGTCTGTAATGCGGGAATGTTTCTGGAGATACAATTCCGCCAGGTCGCTTTGGCGTGTTCCATGACTGCCGGCCAAATGGAGCAGCTGCGCCGAACTGAGCAGCGATTTATATCCCTCCTGGCGACGCATTGGAATCTGCTCCGGCGTTAAATCGCTGGCAAAAAAATCCACCGGCGCGGTTTGCGGCCCGGTTGAAATGGCGTTTTCCGAGTCTGGTATCCGCAGCAATTGGCCCCCGGTCAGCGCCCAGCCGCCGCGGGAGGCGTCATACACCGCCCGCTGCGCCTTAATTCGCCCGACGACCGCCATCCGGTCGGTACGGGCAATGCGCTGGCGCAGAATAAAAAACGGGTTTTCCATCGCCCGCGTCCCTTCATCAAAGCGGAATGCGCTGACCAGATTTCCATTAGAATCCGCCGCGAACCACAGGTCATATTGTTTGGTTCCGGGCAGCTCGTCGTGTCCCCGCATAAGCTGTTGTACCAGCCGGGGAATCAGCATCTCCTGATCCAATACCTGCAGGCCCATCAGCGCCGCCGCCAGTACGACAATCGGAGCGATAAAACGCTTTAGACTCATTCCCGAAGCCATGATGGCAATCAGCTCATTGTTTTTGGTCATCCGCGCCAGCGAAAAAACCGCCGCGATGACCGTAATCACCCCCGCCATATCGCGAAACCACAAAACCATGTGCGCGCCGTAATAGGAGATGATATTCCACAACACCGCGCCGGCCCCCAAATCGGCGTGCTCGGCAAACTCATCCAGATTCACGAACAAATCCAGCGTGATAAACATCCCCAGCGTCACCAGCAGGGCGATGACATAGCCGATTAAAAATTGTTTCACCACATAACGGTCGAGAATTTTCATCGGATTTTTCCTATGTTCTCAGCAGCCGCCGATACAAAATCAGCGTCAAAATTCCCAGCACGACAAATCCCGTCCACATCACCATCACTCCCGCTGTTGCCGAGGTCGATGGGTTTTTCGTAATTTGCCTGCCGGCCAGAATGAACACAATCAGCACGCCCCCCGGAATGGCGCTGGCGCCGAAGGCGCTGAGCAGATGTCCGCCGCGAAGGTAAATTCCCAGTGCGGCCCCCGTCAGAATCAGCGACACACACCCCAGCCCCAATACGAGGCGGGAGTGCAGTTCTGCATCAATATCATCATTGACATCAGCCAGTTTGGTCTGCAGTCGTTTTTGCTGATCCATAAGTTTTGAACTCGGATGCAAAAGTAAAGAAGTGTCGCGGCCCACTTGCTCAAGTGTCTGCAACACAGGTTTTCGCGCCAGTTTCTTTCGTACCGGTTCGGGAATCAGCACGTTGTTGACGAACTTCCGCAGGGCAACACCCCCAATGCCCCCGCCGCGATCCCAGGACGGACGTTCGAGGTCCAGCTCCAGTTTTGCGTCGGGCGAGTTGTTTCCCAGCCGACACACCCCCCGCTGACTTTCATAACAGCAGATGACTTCATTGCGGATTTTGTCCATCTCCGTCAGACGAATCGGAGGCAGCAAAGCAACCGTATAATCCTTCGCCGCAGCCACCTCGCAGCCTCTGGCCTGGACCAGATAGGTCCGTATGCCTTCGGCGTCCTCCAGTTGAATCGGCCCCGGGGAGGCGCGGAACCTATCGTTTAGATACTGACCCACGGCCTCGGCGGTAAATTGCGCCCAGGTTTGCTGGGCAAGCTGACGAATTGGAAAAAATTTCATCTTGTCGGCGCGGATGCTTTTAAGCCGGTCCAGTTTCTGAAACTTAATGCTGTCGGCCAGCAGCGATTCAAACTGGCTGGACACCACCAGCTCCTCCATATACACCGGAGAGATGTCGTCCACCCGATAGGTATTCAGCGCGGTGATGGTGGCCTGGTTGTAATCGGCGTGAGCCTGGATATCCACTTTTGCGCTGCCGGCGGTAATCATGCGCTGGATATCGCTCTTTTGGGTATCAAGGATGATGACGCCTTCGAGCAGTTTTCTGGCCGGGTCGGCTTTTTCAGCGTAGATTTTGTACGTCGAGCGGGGCAGCGTATAATAACCTTTGCGCTGAAGATTGCGGAACAGAATCTGCTCGGCGTTGGCCTTGACGCTCTTTTCGCTGCGCTGCACAAACACCGGCGCCACGTAGAAACTTAAAACCAGATTCGCCGCCGCCACCAGAATGGCAAGGCATAACGCCGGATACACCAGCGTCCACAGACTAATGCCGCTGGCCCGGCAGGCGTCCAGTTCCCGATCCGCGGCAAAGCGGCCATAGACCATCGACGCAGCGAACAATGCCCCCATCGGCAGCACAAACGTCAGCGTAATCGGCAGCAGATATCCCAATAAGTGGATAATCTGCTGCGGACTGACGCCGTAATCCTGAATGGGTTTGAGCAGAAAACCCAGACTCAGAATCAGCGTCATCGCCACCGTCGCCAGGACGAAGATTTTAACCAATTCCCTGAAAATGTATCGATGCAGCGTAAAAATCATACGTATCAAACTCAGATATATCCTTTTTCATAGAACGCTGTTTATTGTGGCGGGAAAGTATGGTTTTTGCAATAAAAAACTCTCTTTACCACACCAGATAACACAGTCGGCTCACACATAGTCCGAGGAATGTACCTGAGATATTGCCCAGCACCGCCAGCAGTAATCCCACGGGAGCCAGTTGGGGTCTGTAAATGCCCGCGACGACCGGCGCGGACGCCGGCCCGCCTATAGCAGCCTGACTGGCCGCTGCGACCAGCGCCATCGGCGCCTTGAGCAAACGCGCAGCAATCAGCAAAAACAAGGCATGAACGGCTATCCACGTTATCCCCGCCAGAAGTAAAATCGGTACGGACTGAATATGGGTCAGACTGGCTTTTGCGCCGATGGACGCCAGCACAAAATACAACAGAAAAAATCCAAGGGTGTTTGAACCGCGGGCTTCCAGTTTTCGCGCCGGTGTAAAAGAAAGTATTATTCCAAACAAAGTCGCCAGGATTACAGCCCAGGCGGTTGTGTTGATTCCGTTTTTGACCGTCGGCAGATAACCGCTGACGCACACCGCCGCAAACGAGCTTCCGATTGCCAGCATTGCAATCAGAATTATGCCGGCAAACGTCCATTGGTTTTTACACATCGCAGCATTTATCGCAGCGCGGCCGGCCAAATCGTCGAGCAGTCTGCTGTCGGATTTGTTCCAGCGGTCAAAAACGCCTTGATAAGCCGACAGCGCAATCAGCAGCCCCATCCAGAAATAAGGGATAATCGTATCTACGATAACGGCGGGCAGAAAAACCCCGTCGGGCGTGCCGATGGCCTCCTTGACGGCAATCATATTGGCTGAGCCTCCAATCCACGATGCGCTTAACGCGCCGATGCCTTTCCAACCTTCCTCCGGCAGCCACGGACGATAGAGCATCACGACCGCCGGAGCGCCGAGCATAATACCCGCCACCCCCGCGGCCATCACCGCCAGCGCCGTCGGTCCAAGCCGGAATATGCCGCGAATATCCGCCGAGACCAACAGCGCCGCCAGCGCCGCCGGCAGAACCCAGCGTACAATCTCGTTGTAAAACGGGCTTTCAGCGGGCAGAATACCGACTGTATTGGCCAGCATCGGCAGAAAATAAATCCAGAACATCGACGGCAGAAATCGAAACAGCTTTTTGCCGACAGCCATTTGCGCCAGCGACAAAATCGCCGTTTCAATCAGCAGCAGAATAATAATGATATAAATTGGATTATGGACCATAATAAATTGGTGGGTCACGACCCACCCTACATATCATTTGCCGTTCTTTATCCGTAGGGTGGGTGGTTTCCACCCACCGTCTGTTTCTGAAATCAAAAATTATTATTTCGAAGGTTTTGTGGATGACCAGTGGGTTTGAATGATTTCCCATCGGTCGTTCTGGCGCCGATAGACTTCCGTGCAATTCCATCGGTACGCTTTGCCGCCGCTGTAGCCCACATAATTATATGTTAATATCGCACAGTCACCGCACAACTGCACTTTGGGATTTATCAGTTCGTAGCGGTCAACATGGATTTTGCCCCGGATGCTCTCATATAAATCCCTCAGCACATTCAGCCCGTCCAGCCGTTTGTCCAGCGATGGGTCAAAGTACACGATATCCGGCGCGGAAATTTCCAGAAATCCCGACGGGTCGCCTTTGCCCCAACGGTCCAGGGCGGCTTCTTCCATCGCAATAATTGTCCCGGCGATTTGCTGACTTTCTTCGTCCCGCTGCGCTGTCTGTACACACCCGGTCGTCAGCAAAACCAGCAATAACACGATTTCTTTGCGTATCATCTTCGTTTTCTCCCTGTGCGACTGTCTTTTATCACATAACGCCGGCCAACAACCGTAATATTTTCATATTGTCTGCGATGATGCAGAAAATGGATGGAGTCCAAGTCGATATAGTCAAACGCGCCTGTCCCGGCGGCCAGATAAATCGCCGCCGAAAGCCCGACAAATGTTTCCGTCATACAGCCAATCATCAATTTAAGTTTGGCATGTCTGGCAAGCTGTAAAATTTTCAATGATTCACTGATACCGCTTTTGGCGATTTTGATATTGACGCCGTGGGCGAGTTTGTCGTCGATGACCCGTTTGCAGTCGTCAGCGCAAAAAATCATCTCGTCGGCGATAATCGGCACGGGTGAATTTTTATACAGTGTTTTCATTCCCTTATAGTCGTCGCGTTTCAGCGGCTGCTCGAATAATTCCACATCTATCGAAGTGCCGGCCAGTTTTTCCAGCAGTCGCATCGCGGATTTGGCGGTAAAGCCCTGATTGCCATCGAGGCGGATGGTATGGGGTTTGCCCGATTCAGCCAGAATTTTGTGTACGGCCCGGCAGAATTTGAGGTCGCATTCGACATCGCCGCTGACCTTGACTTTATAGATGCGGAATCCTTTACGGATGAATTTTTTTATCCACGGCTTAATTATTGTCGGCTTGGGCACAAAGGGAATCGTGATGTCGGTTTCGATGGTTTTGCTTCCGCCGGCCCAATAGGCCCATTCATTTTGATTATGACAGGCCAGCCCGGCGCGAAACAATGCGACTTCCAGCCCCGATATCGTCATGTGAAAATCGAGATAGCGTTTTCGCAGCCGCTGAATCACCGCCGGGTAATCGTCAATGGGTTGGCCGCAAAGCAGCGGTTTTATTTCGGCAAGAACCGTCGCGATGGCCTTGGCGGTTTCATTGGGCAGGACAAAACTGGTTGGCGTTTCGCCGACGCCGATGGAGCCGTCGCCGCAATGAACGGAAATAATGACGCTGGTCGCGCAGGTTTTGGAACCCAGCGACGTGGCGAACGTCGTCCGCATCGGGCGGATGACGTTTTTCCATGTGATATTCGTAATCGCTGCCATCAAAGAATGTAAAGCGGGTCTTACTGCCCAAACAGTTTACACGGCCTGGGCATAGACTGCTTCCTCAAGAATATAACGCAGGGCAGGTTTGAGGTCGTCTTTAATAACCAGATCCACTTTGCGACCGAAAAGGTCTTCCGCAAAGAACTTCAAATCCATATAGCCGTCAAAAGAAACTTCATCAAACACAACCAGCAGGTCGATGTCGCTGCGGCGGGAGGCGTTTTGATGGAGAAAAGACCCAAACAGACCGATTTGGCGAACACCGCAGGTACGTATTCGCTCCGCATTGCGGTTTAAGCCGTCCAGAATCCGCTGAGCGGTTAATAATTCGTTTTGTCTGCTTTTTTCGCTTTTCATACCCGGTATTATACCTCGGCCCAGGTACACTTTCAATCCGCTTTCGGACGATTGACACCTACAGCTTAAAGCCTACCCCTTTCGCAGTTCCCTGCTGATTCTCACGCTGCACCATTCCTTGCCGCACATCGTACAGTAATCCTGGTCGTGCTGTCCCTGCCCCAGCGTGCTGTTGCGGCAGGCCTCTTCGTACATATTCTTTGCCGTGGCCGGGTCAATAGACAATTCCAGATGTTTTTTCCAATCCAGATTCGCGCGGGCGATGCTCAGTTCCTTATCGCGCTGCGCGGCATTGCCGAAACCGCGAGCCACATCCGCCGCGTGCGCTGCAATTTTGGAAGCGATAACGCCCTGCCGCACATCCCCGGCGTCGGGCAGACCCAGATGTTCCCGCGGCGTGACATAGCACAAAAACGATGCGCCCCAGTACGCCGCCGCCGTGCCGCCGATGGCGCTGGTGATGTGGTCATAACCCGCAGCGATATCCGTCACTAACGGCCCCAGCACATAAAACGGCGCTCCATAACAGAGCTTCTGCTGGATTTCCATATTGTACTGAATCTGGTTAAACGGTATATGTCCCGGCCCTTCGACCATCACCTGTAAACCTTTATCCCAGGCCCGCAGCGTCAATTCGCCCAGCGTCTTTAACTCCGCAAGCTGAGCCGCATCCGTCGCGTCGGCGCCGCAGCCGGGCCGAAGTCCATCGCCCAGTGAAAAGCAGACGTCATATTGACGCATAATCGCACAGATATCATCGAATAATTCATACATCGGATTTTGCTTATTGTGATACACCATCCAGCGGGCCAGCAATGCCCCGCCGCGACTGACAATCCCCATCACGCGCGATTTGAGCAGGTCGAGGTGTTCTTTCAACAATCCCGCGTGAATGGTGAAGAAGTCCACGCCCTGCCGAGCCTGCTTTTCAATAATTTTCAAAATCGTATCATAATCAATCTCTTCGACTGAACGACCGATGATGACCTCATAAATCGGCACGGTGCCAAACGGCACGGGGCATTCGCTTAACAGGCGTTGGCGAATAGCGTCAAGGTCGCCGCCCGTGCTTAAATCCATAATCGCGTCAGCCCCGGCCTCCAGCGCAACATGCATCTTTTCGATTTCATCATCGAGCGATGAGCGGATGGCGGACAGGCCGATATTGGCGTTGATTTTAGTGGAAACGGCTCTGCCGATGGCACAAGGCCGCAGACCGTGTTTAAGATGAATCGTATTGGCAGGGATGACCGCCCTGCCCGCGGCCAGTTCGGCACGCAGGAGTTGGGCATCGACGTTTTCTTTTCCCGCCGCCTGTTCAATAACCTCGGTTAATTTGCCTTGTTTTACCAGTTCCAGTTGTGTTGCCATAAAATTTCCCAAATAAAAAAGAATCGCCCCGGGAACGGGAAGCGATTCTTTGTGAATGACAAAGTTGTTTCTCGCTTCCCTCCGCAGGTCGGGCTTTTCGCCTTGCCTGATCAGGTTCAAAGGGTCTTTCTCAGATTCACCGGCTTTTCCGCCCGGCAAACCACCCCTGAGCGACTTTGTTGATATTATACCGATTTGAGCAGTGGTAGTCAAAACATAAGCTGTGGTGATAATTAAAAAAGATAGTTCTTGCGGGCATCTTCAATCCGGCCGGCAACATCAGGTAATTCTTTGGTAATGATACCCCAGACAATATCGAGGTTGACTCCGAAATAATGGTGAATGAGCCGGTCCCGAAGAGCAGCCATTTGTTTCCACGGGATGCCGGAATGCTTTTTGCGAAATGAGGCAGAGATATTTTTTGTCGCTTCGCCGATAATTTCCAGATTTCGCATCACGGCGTCCTGCGTGCGGATATCTTTGCGAAATTGCTCGTAAGGCAGACTGGCGGTATAGTCCCCGATTCGCCGAATCGCTTCCTGAATATCGGCAAGATATGCTGAATCAGGCCGGGCAGACATATTCGAGGTTTTCCGAAATGGTTTTGCTGACTTGAGGTATCCGAATATCCAACAGACCGTCATGGGTGAGAATATCCACTTTCCGGCCGAGCTTACCCTCCAGATAATCGGCCATCTCCATAAACCCAAGCCCCAGTGGCCGGTCAAGCTCCACAAGCAAATCCACATCGCTGTCGGCCTGCGGAGAGCCTTTGGCAAATGACCCGAAAAGGGCGACTTTACTCACCCCGTAGGCCGAAGCCAGATACGGAAAAGCCTCACGCAAAATCTGAATGATAAGTTCCTTTGTCGGCATATACTACTCCACAGGCTTTATCATACCCGACAAAACGTGTTTTTGCAACAGCGGTTTTTGGACTGATTTCTGCCCACGTAAGTGGTGTGCCGGTTGGATTGTTTTTAAGACTATTTCTTTTTTCTGATTCTTTTTGTTGATTTCTTTGATCTACTATTTACCTTTCTTTTACTCTCGAGAATATCCATTCTACAAGAGAGGTGATGTATTTGTTCTCTTAGCGACTGTAATTCTTTGTCTATAATCTCTGCCGTCTTTGTAAGAGATGTGTTAAAAATTCCTATCGGAGACATACTTGCAAACATATTTTTTGTAGAATCTTCTATTAGCTCTCCTTTGTTATCAAAGTAACGGGTTTCAATACACTGAAAATCATGATGTCGATTTCTGCCATACCTGTCTCGTATCCAACTCCAGCATTGCACAACCAAAGGCACCAAGGTAACAAGGGATGCTATAGAACCTGCTATATATAAAAGTTCTAAGCCGGTTTCATGTTCAACAATAATGACGCGATTCTTTCCGTCATCAAGCATAAAACCTTTACCTTGGAGACCGTCGTTGATAGGTGTGGGGCCAAGGCGACCTTCAGTGCGGAGTGTTTCTAATAGAAGATCATAATCACCGTAAGAACTTACAGTTTCACGAATTTTAAGAGAAATTATCTGCTCAGGTTTAACATTCAACTGTTTAGCCGCAGTGTTAAATTTGACCAAGAATTGCTTTTTCCTGTAATCTATCCCTGTTTTGGGCATTGCGATTTCTCCTTAAAAATCCAGACGCAGTATAAGATACCAACCCGCCCGCGTCAAGCTGCGAAAGAAGAAGTGTGTTTAGAATAAAAGTGTCTCTTTTGCCGTTTTATAAAGTTCGGGCAGGCTGTTGCGGCAGGTCTTTCCAACCACTTTGACGTTGGCGTCAAAGTACAGTCATCTTTCATAAACGTATTCCCTTGCGTCGCCTTTTTTTCACCGCGGGGATTGACATCCTGTTTTTTTGAGGTATGATTCCGCAATTCGTAAATTGCCCTTTTAACTTATCCTAAACCGGAACAAATGCATAAAAAAGAAGATACACAAATTTCGTCGATTTTGGCGCGATTCGTTATTTACACAGTGATATTGTTTGGGATGCTGCTGGGATTAACACATTTCACCAAGCCAAGCGATATCGCCAGACTCAAGGAAAACGGCTTAATCGAATGGGTGGAGTTTGCATTTCTTATTTCCACCGCAGCGGTCTTCGCGATTGGCACACGGATTGACAGGTCCATGTGCGAATTATTTACGTTGCTGTGTTTTGTGGCTGTTTTGGCCGGAATACGGGAACTGGACGGCGTTTTTGACAAGCTACCCCTTATCCAATGGTGGATGCCGGCGATAGTAGTCGCTGTCGCAGGCATTGTACTTTATATCCGTCGTCAACAACAGGTGATTCAGCAAATAAAATGCTTTATCGGCCGAGCGCCGTTCGGGATGCTCTGGGGAGGATTTATTGTGGTAGCCTTAATCGCCCAGTTGGTCGGCAACGGCCGGTTCTTAAGATCATCAATGGGGGAAGACTACCATCGGGCTTACAAACTGTTTGTTGAAGAATTCACCGAACTGTGCGGGTATCTTATCCTTTTCTTTGGCGCCCTCGAAGCGGTGGTTTTCAAAGAAAAATCTCAACAAAATACCAAAGAAAATACGTTGCCTCGTACTCCCCAAAGCTGAAAAAGAAGCAGGCTTTTTTCTTGTAATTCAAATACCCGGGAGGTACAAAAATGAACAAACAATTGTTGTGTCCGCGGACGGAGATTTGTTTTATCTATGCGCTCGACGTGGAGAATACCAAAGACGACAAAGAGGTTTTTCGTCATGCCGGATTTTATCCTCAGGAAGAGATTGAAAAGAAAATCGCCGGGATGGAAGGCGAATAAAGAATGGAACAGTTATTTACAAGTCTGACGCGTGCGGTGGAGGGGACGTGGTTTATTGCTGTGTCCGCTTCTTTTATCTGGGGGATAATGAGCATTCTGCTCAGTCCCTGCCATCTGGCCAGTATCCCTCTCATTGTCGGCTTTATTGATGAACAGGGACGAATTTCGACGCGCCGGGCATTTTATATCTCGACCTTGTTTGCCGTGGGGATTCTGGCGACCATTGGGATTATCGGAGCGATCACCGCCGCCGCCGGGCGAATGCTGGGCGATGTCGGCAAGTATGGTAATTATTTTGTCGCTTTGATATTTTTTGCCGTAGGACTGCATTTGCTGGAAGTGACTCCATCGCCCTGGGCCGGCCCAGGCCAGGTCGGGATGAAACGCAAAGGCCTTTTGGCGGCGCTTATCCTCGGTCTCGTGTTCGGAATCGCATTGGGGCCCTGCACGTTTGCCTATATGGCCCCGATGTTGGCAATCACTTTCAAACTGGCTTCCACAAACTTATCCTACGGCATCCTGCTTTTGGTTGTCTATGGCCTCGGTCACTGTTCAGTGATTGTACTGGCCGGAACCTGTACGGAACTGGTTCAGCGCTATATGAATTGGAATGAGCGGTCTAAAGGAGCTGTTATCCTGAAAAAAATCTGTGGCATTCTCGTCCTGTTTGGCGGATTATATCTAATCTACACCGCGCCTTAAAATCCAGACGAGGGAAATTTGAATGATGACGCTAAAAGGCAGAAACAATATGATTCTCGCCGTCGCGATTGTGGGCATTGCGGCGGCGATGATGCTGCAGCGAAATTATCAGCAGCGGACTATGGAGCATTTTGCCGACGCATCCGTTGTTGGCAAAGGTAAGCCGGTGCTGCTGGAATTGGGGTCGCATCAGTGCGTGCCGTGCCGGGAGATGACGCCGATTCTGAGCGAGCTTGCGGAGAAATATCCTGCGCAATTCACCGTTTCTTTTGTCGATGTCTGGCAGGACCCGACGGTGGGCGAAAAATACGGGATTTCCGTCATCCCCACGCAGATTTTTTTCGACAAAGACGGCGGCGAGCTGTTTCGCCACGAAGGATTCCTCTCCAAAGCAGAAATTCTGGCCAAGTGGAAAGAACTGGGGGTCGAACTTCCCTGATGGCGTAGTCGTTATTTACAGCCGTGGAGCGGTCGAGGCAAGAGGGAATGGCGATGGCTGGACTGGGACAACAAGCATCACTTATCCAATCGCTTCAAAATGGTATGCGGAGTAGAGTATTGATACTTATTGAATTGTATTTGATTTACAAATCCGCCCGAAAATCCCGCCGACAATCAGCAGGCCATGGCGTGGAGTTTGCGGTCGCGGATTTCCTCGGCGACCTTAAAACCGGCGTCGAGCGTCTTCGAAAACACCGGGTCGAGGGCGTCGGTTATATGATTAGCCGACAGGAAACTCTCGGCTAATGTCGTGGCGTTGATAAAGCCGTCGCGTTTTACCTTTTGCCGCATCCACTGAATAATCTGTTCTTCCGTCATTGTTGTTTCTCCTGTCAATGAGTCCGCGCAAGGCCGGTATTTTCGCCGCTGCCTTTAGTGCGAGTCGTTCCACAATGCGGATCATTGTCCGGTATTCAAAACCTGTATTGTATATCGACTGGAAGGGCTGAAAAAGGCTAATTTTTCATGAAAATCGCAGTAAAGACCCGAAATGTCGCCTTTTGACGATTTGTCCGATAAAAATTGAAGAAACTATTAAATTTTTGTCGATAAGTAGGATATAATAAGGTGTAATAGTACTGAAAAACGGGAAAAATTCGATGGAGACGCAAAAAAAAATGTGTGCCCTATTGAAAAGGATATATCCGCGTATAAAATAACACTGTTTCAGGGATGAAAAGTAAGGCCGAGGGAGAAGCCCATGAGAACCATAGCAGTCATTAATCAAAAAGGCGGGGTCGGGAAAACAACCATTTCCATCAATCTGGCCAGCGCGATAGCCAATCGCGGATACCGCACGCTGCTGGTCGATATGGATCCGCAATCGCATTGTGCTGTGGGCCTGGCCGTGCCGGAAGAACAGATTGAACATAGTATGTTTGACGTTCTCATCGGACAGGCTCGCGGCGAGCCGCTGCGGATTACCGAAATCCTGTGGAAGATTTCCGACCGGTTCGAGCTGGCTCCTTCGACGATTGATATGGCCACGTTTGAGGCGCAGACAACCGGCCTTGCCGACAGGGAAAACTGCCTGCGGGATGTTCTGACGCCGGTTCGCAATGAGTTTGACTACGTGATTATCGACTGTCCGCCGTCGGTGGGACTGCCGACATTCAACTCCCTTCGCGCGGCGACCGACGTGATTGTACCGGTGGAAATGGGGTATTTCTCGCTGCACGGCTTGAGCAAACAACTCGAAACGCTCAACGCCCTGTCCCAGCAGTGTCCGGAACGGGTCAACGTAATGGTTTTGGCCAGTATGTACGACATCCGCACGAAAATGGCTCGCGAAATTTTAGGCGAACTTCGCAAGCATTTTGCCGAGCGGATGTTCAAGACGGTCATCAATTTCAACACTAAATTGAAAGAGGCCGCCAGTCTGGGTCAGCCTATCAGCGAATATGATTCGTCCAGCAAGGGCTTCAAGGATTTTTTGACTTTGGCCGACGAATTGATCGGCACCGATACGCGGATGCACAAGGCCGAGCTGGTCAATACCCTGCAGGACCGTCTCAAAGCCATCAGCGCCAGCGCCGATGAGCTTTTGTCGTCGATTCAGCAGCCGCAGACCTCCGTGGAACCGGACAAAACCAAAGCGACGCTCGAGCAGAAACTGGCCGAATTCTACGGCGTCCGCCAGCACGAAGGGATGGTGGTTTTTTCCGCCCTGTATCCGCGGGCGCAGATCGTCCAGATTGCCGGCGATTTCAACGGCTGGAAACCCGAAGCGGCGCCGCTGGAAAAGGTCGGCGACAACGGCAACTGGCAAATCAAACTGCCGCTGAACAAGGGTACCTACCGCTATCGGCTGGTCGTTGACGGCCAGTGGCAACAGGACCCGTATAACGAAATGACGGAAATGAATCCCTTCGGCGAGTTCAATTCGGTGCTGAACGTACAGTAAAATCGGGAACGAACAACTGATATTGAAAAACGGCGGTGTGTGACTCCCCGCCGTTTTTTGTGCTCAACGAGCGCTTCAATGCCGTGCGACATCTACCGATACAGGCGATTGATTATCTCTTCGCTTTGGGGATTGGTATCGCTGATCGGCATATTGTTTATTAACCAAACAAAGATTTGGTCGTCATTTTTCCGGAATTTGTTTTGTTATGTTTGGAGATAGAGGGAAAAAGAGTACTTGTCCTCAACTCATCACAGGTATGTTTAATTCTTTTTTTGATAA
>CAZWMN010000036.1:0-25945 GCA_964635075.1 uncultured Pirellulales bacterium
AGTCGGGGCGACAGGACTTGAACCTGCGACCTCTTGACCCCCAGTCAAGCGCGCTAGCCAAACTGCGCCACGCCCCGCGTACCGGATATTGTAGCAGGCCCTATTTTTTTCACAACCCTTTTTTGCCCAAAACGGCATAAATCAGCTTTTTTCACTCCATAAGATATTTCAGCACATATTGCCCCCTTTGATTTCCCGTTTGTCGGGTTGACATTTCCCGGTAAACGGGGTATGTAAAACCTTGCATTGTTATTTTTTCAGGGGTCCGAAATGACGTTGTATCAGGACTTAAAGGGCAAAAAGGTTCTCGTGACCGGCTCGAGCAGCGGAATTGGAGCCGCCGCCGCCCGGCTGTTTGCCGGACAGGGATGTTTTGTCGGCGTTCATTATTTCCGCACGGAAGAAGGGGGCCGAAAAACGTTAGCCGAAGTAAATGACCTTTGCGACGGATGTATCCTGAAAGCAGACCTTCGAAATTCCCGACAGACCAAAGAAATGGTGGAGCAATTCATCCGTGTTGCCGGTCAAATCGATATCCTGGTCAACAATGCCGGGACCATGATTGACAGAAGAACTATTGAAGAGTCGCCGGAAGAATTTTTCGATGATGAGTTTAATACCAATACCAAGAGCGTCTTTCTGGCGACGCAGGCGGCTTTGCCGTATCTGAAAAAAACCAAGGGTTGTATCGTCAACACAGGTTCCATCGCCGGCTATACCGGCGGCGGCGGAGGGTCGGGTCTTTATGCGGCGGCCAAGGCGGCCGTGGCGACACTGACTATTGCGATGGCCAAAGAATTCGCTCCTTACGGCATTCGCGTCAATTGTGTTGTTCCCGGCCTGATTGAGACCCGCTTTCACGAACAGTTCTCCACGCCCGAACGTACACTCAAGGTTGCCAAAGAGACCCCGCTGGGACGCAACGGCGCGGCCGAAGACGTCGCCAAGGCCATTTTATTTCTGTCCAGTTGGGAAGCGGCCGGCTTTATCACCGGCGAATCCCTGGCTGTCAACGGCGGCCTTGATATGCGCATTTGATAAAAATATACATTACAAACAGGATTGACTATGAAAATCGCCAATAAAATTGTAATGACGCTGGCGGGACTGCTTTTAGTCGTCGCCGCGGTTCTCAAATTTCACGAAATGCTTACCGTCTGCGTCCCAGGCTGGAAGGGAAAAGGCATCTGGGAATCCTACGAGTTTTTCCTGGTGCAGATTCCGCTGGAACTGTGTCTGGGTCTCTGGTTAGTCAGCGGGCTGTTTCGCAAGGCTGCGTGGCTGGCGGGGACGCTGGCGTTTTTCGGATTCATTTTTGTGACACTGTACAAGGGCGCTATCGGCGCCGAATCGTGCGGCTGTTTTGGACAAATTCCCGTCAATCCGTGGCTTACGCTGGGATTAATTGATATTCCGATGTTTTTGCTGCTGGTTTTAAATCGTCCGGGACAGGAGTATAAGCTGCTGCCGCCGCCGTGGCCTAATACGTTTCACGCGATTATTTTTGCGATACCGATTTTCGCGGCGCTGATATTTACGACACCTGTGCTGGTTGCATTCAAACCAACCTGTATCAGACCAGATGAGCCAAACGGGTCTGTGATTAAGAATCCGCGGGCGAAACCGGACGACCCCAATGCCGCCCCGGCGGCAAATAAACAGGCTGACCTCTGGTCCTTGTTTCAATACATTGATATTGCCGACCAGCTCAAAGAAGGGCTGGTTGTGGTGTTAATGTATCATCACGACTGCTCGACCTGCGCGACGATGGTTCCACGATATGACCGGTATTTTCGTAAAATGAAGGAAGCCGACGACGACAGTATGAAAATCGCATTTTTGGCGATTCCACCATACAGCGAAAAAGGCCTGGTGCCGGCCGATACCGTCTGCCTGCGAGGGAAACTCTCCGATAAACAGAAATGGGCGATTACCAGTCCGTATGTCGTTGCACTCATTGATGGAGAGGTAGTCAAGACGTGGAAGCAGGGGACGGCGCCGGAGCCGGAGAAAATTATGGACGAGATTTTTGCACAACCATAGGGCCGATGTGAGAGAGATAAGAGAAGAAAAAAAGCAGATAAATCCGAAATCCGAAGCACGAAATCCGAAATGGTTCGATACTTTGACCCTTCGACTCTTTCGACTTCGCTTCCTTCGATTTCACTCAGGGTAAACAAGACAGGTCCGCTCAGGACGGGTACGCTTCCGGCTTTTGTATAATTGTTATTGAGCGGCGGTGAAGGCATAGACGGAGCCGTCGTCGCAGGCGATAAGGATGCGATTATTTGCGATTGCCGGGCCGGAAGGGATGGGAGTGGCTGTGTCAAAAGACCAGACGACTTTGCCGGCGGAGGCAGTCAGCATATAAAGCTTTCCGTCATTGCTTGCGGTAAGGACTTTATCGCCGCAAATCACAGGGCTGCTGTCGGCGGCATCGCCAGTTGAAAACGTCCACAGCAATTTGCCGTCAGCGGCATCGAAGCAATAGACTTTTTTATCCCGATTGCCGACGACGACATATTTTTCATTGACTGCGGGACTGGAAAAAAAGGCCTCCGTGCCTTGTCTGTAAGCCCAGACTTCGTGTCCGGTGTTGATGTCTATGCAATAAAATTGTCCTTCGAAATTGCCGAAATACACTTTTCCGTCAAGAACAGCGGGGCTTGCGGCGATGTAAGAGCCGCTGTCAAAGGTTTTCGTGCTGTTGGGGTCGTCGAGCGGGACGATATACAATTTTGCGTCGCAGGAACCAAAGACCGCGATATTTTCCCACACAGCGGGAGAGCCGTTAATATAGCTTTGAGCGGCGTACGTCCATTTTTTTTGCCCGGTTTTCACGTCCAAACAGGTGAACTGTCCGTCATAACATCCGAAAAAGATTTCCGTTTTTTCCGGAGCCTTCCTGCGGGAATTAACCGAGCCGGTAATTTTGCCGCCGGCTTTGTATGTCCAGAGACATTGACCATTTTCAGTATTCCAGGCGTATAAAATGCCGTCTTGAGAACCTGCAATGATGATATTGTCAAGGACGAGCGGGGCGGCTTCGAAAGCGTCGTTTGCCGTGTATGACCAGATTACTTTGCCGGTTTTGAGCGATAGCGCGTATATTTTTTTGTCCGCCGAGGTCACAAAGACCGTTTTCCCGCCGACAATGGGCGCGGATTTAATCGCGTCGGCAGCGCGGAATTTCCAGGCAACGGTCAGCTTGTCGGGCAGTTGCCCATCCGCAACGCCCGTCTGCGCAGCATCGCCTCGAGAACAGGGCCAGTCGGCGGCGCCGAATTTTAGCGAGACAACTGCGGGAGGAGCGGTTTTTCGCAGTTGCGATTTTTGGTAATGCAGGGCGTAAGCGAGCATCGCCGCGATGGGCAGGGCGACGATTAAAATGGGCATCAGGATTCTGCGGAGAAATCCGTGCATATCTCTTATCTATCCGGATGATTCAGGAGGCCTGTGATTTTGACGTCCTGATCGAGCGTCTGAATTTTTACGTTTGACAGTTTTTCCGCTGCGACGCCGCCGGCAAGGGCGGCTGATAAGTCTGCGATGCCGCCTGCGCCGAGAATCAGTGGGGCGATATAAATGCAGACCTCATCGACGAGGCGGTCTTTCAGAAACGCCGACAAGACCGTCGGGCCGCCTTCGACCAGTAGTTGCTGAACGCCCCGCAGGCCAAGTTCGGAAAGCACGTCCGCCAGGTCGCAGCGGCGGTCTTTTTCGTTGACGGCGAGCACATCGACGCCTGCGCTGAAGAGGCTGCTGACTTTGTCCGGTTCCGTCTGAAGAGTGTGTCTGCTGGTTACAATCAGCGTTGGGGCTTCGGGTGTGGTGATTAGATGGCTGTCCCACGGCATTCGCAGGTGCGTATCGAGAACCACCCGCAGGGGCGGACGGTCAATTATGGTCTCGGGAATACGAATCGTCAGGCGCGGATTGTCGGAGATAATGGTATTGACGCCGACGAGAATGGCCTGGGTTCGTTTGCGCAGGATGCGGCCGTCGAATCGGCTTTTTTCATTGGAAATCCAGTGGCCGTGCAAAGGCGGATTTTGCCAGGAGAGCCTGCCGTCAATACTCTGGGCCCATTTGGCGATGACCCAGGGCAGGCCGGTTTTGGCGTGTTTGAAAAACGGGGCGTTGAGCCGTTTGGCCTCGGTTTCGCAGACACCGACGACAACCTCGATACCCGCCTGACGCAATTTGGCAAACCCTTTGCCGGCGACTTTGGAAGAGGGGTCCTGTACTGCCGCGACGACACGGGCAATCTTGGCTTCGGTCAGTACCTGAGTACAGGGGCCGGTTTTGCCGATATGACAGCAGGGTTCGAGTGTGACATAAACTGCGGCTCCGGTGGGGTCGAAGCCTTTTTTGCGGCAGTCGGCGAGCGCATTGATTTCCGCGTGCGGTCCGCCGAACCATTCGTGAAAACCTTGTCCTATGACATAATTATCTTTAACAATTATGCACCCCACAAGAGGGTTGGGTTCCACTGCTCCAATTCCTCCGGCCGCCAATTCGAGGGCCAGTGTCATATAATGTTCGTGGGTGGACATCGTACTCACCGAATCAGGTCGATAAATTGTTCTTCGTTGAAAACGGGTATATCCAGTTGGCCGGCTTTGTCGAGTTTGCTTCCGGGGTTTTCGCCCGCCAGGACGAACGCGGTTTTTTTGCTGACGGAGGAGGCGGTTTTTCCGCCGTGGTCTTTAATGGTCTGTTCAATCTGCTGGCGGGAGAAGGTCTTCAGCGTTCCGGTGACCACAATGGTTTTGCCGGCCAGTTTATCACTGGCTTTGGGCTTTGGGCCGGCGGGGTTGACTCCCGCGGCCAGCAGTTGGTCAATGACTTTTACGTTGTGTTTGTCCTGGAAATAATCGTAAATGCTTTTGGCGACGATGGGGCCGATCTGGTCGATGGTTTCCAGCCGTTCGATGTCGGCGTTCATCAGGGCTTTCAATGAGCCGAATTCGTCGGCCAGGATGCGAGCGGATTGGCCGCCGACGTTGCGAATCCCCAGCGCGGCAATCAGCCTCCACAACGGCTGGGTTTTGCTCTTTTCGATGCTGTCCAACACATTTTCGGTGCTTTTGTCGCCCATCCGCTCCAGTTGGACAAGCTGAGCGAAGGTGAATTTGTAGAGGTCGGCGTAGTTTTTGACCAATCCTTTTGCCACGAGCTGTTCAATCAGGGCCGAACCGAGGTTCTCAATGTCCATCTGGCCTCTGCCTGCGAAGTACTCTATGCGTTCCCTGAGTTTTGCAGGACAGCTTGGATTGATACAAGTGTATGTGTGAGTAAATTCACTTTTACCTTTTGATAGCGATTGCTTATCAAGCCTTTTTCTTTCGGTGACTTCAACATTATGGCTGCACACAGGACATTTTTTGGGAGGAGTAATTTTGTCTCCTCTTAATATTGATTTTTGAGTTACTTTGATTACCTGCGGAATGATTTCGCCTGCTTTTTCAATGACAACAGAATCTCCTTCACGGACATCGAGATATTTTATCTCGTCAAAATTGTGCAAGGTGGCGCGTTTAACGGTTGTCCCGGCCAGTTTCACCGGCTTGAGATTGGCCACCGGGGTGAGCGTTCCGGTTTTGCCCACCTGCACCTCGATGGATTCCACAATCGTCTCGGCCTGTTCAGCGGGGAATTTGTAGGCGATGCACCAGCGGGGCGACCGGCCTGTCGTGCCGAGGATGTCCTGCTGGGTGTAGCGATTGAGTTTGATAACCATTCCGTCAATCGCATAGTCCAGCTTGTCTTTTTTATCCGCCCAGCGATTACAGATGTCAATGACCTGTTCAATATCTTTGGCCCGGCTGATGTGAGGATTGACCGGCAGACCCAGTCTTTTTATGGTTTGGAGCGAATCCCAGTGAGAATCGGCCAAAGGTGAGCTGACCTGGCCGAGGGAATAGGCGAAGAAAGACAACTTTCGCGTTGCGGTGATACGGGCGTCGAGGAGTTTTAACGAACCTGCCGCGGCGTTGCGGGGGTTGGCAAAAGCCGGCTCATCCGCTTCGACTTTCTGCTGGTTCAATTTCTCGAACGCCTTTTTGGGCATATAGACTTCGCCGCGGACTTCCAGAATTTTTGGGATAGGACATTCCGGCAGTAATTCCAGCGGAATCGCCCGTATAGTTCGGATATTGGCTGTGACGTCATCACCCATTTGGCCGTCGCCGCGGGTGGCGGCGGCGGTGAGTCGGCCTTTTTCGTAGAGGATACTGACAGCCAGGCCGTCAATTTTCAGTTCCACGACATAATCGTAATCCGACGTTTCCAGACCTTTGCGAATGCGTTTGTCAAACTCCCGCAATTCCTCGTCGCTGTAAGTGTTGTCAATACTGAGCATCGGGACGGAATGGCGGATTTGCGTAAAGCCCTCGATGGGCGTTTCGGAAACACGCTGGGTAGGGGAGTCGGGGGCAATCAGTTGGGGGTGGGCCTGTTCAAGCGCCTTGAGTTCTGAAAATAATTTGTCGTATTGGCGGTCGGAAATTTCGGGGGCGTTGAGCACATAGTACAGATAATCGTGCCTGCGGATTTGCTCTCGAAGCTGCCGGATTTTCTTTTGCGCATCCGTTTTCATAGCGGTATTTATACGTTGCCGCACGGTCGTTTGCAATCTCTTTTGCGTACAAAAAAAGAACCCCGCCATAAATAGCGGGGCTAAACATTTTCTTATTCATACCACCTCAACGATGGCTTTTATTCGTTGCTGCCGTAGAGCCAGGGGGCGTCGGAGAATTCGTAGTTGACGATTTCTTCGGGCTTGAAGTACAGTTCGATTTCATATTTTGCCGACTCGGGGCTGTCGGAGCCGTGAATCAGGTTGTATCCCCGGCTGCATCCGAAATCGCCTCGGATGGTTCCCGGTTCGGCGTCGCAGCCGAAGGTTGGTCCCATTAACTTGCGGGCGATTTGAATCGCACCCGGTCCCTGCCAGACCATCACCAGCGAGGGAGACGAACTGAGATATCGCACCACGCCTTCAAAGAAGGATTTGCCTTCGTGGACGGCGTAATGTCTGCGGGCCAGCGATTCGGAGATGTGCATCAATTTGGCCGCGACCAGTTGGATGCCTTTCTGCTCAAACCGGGTTAAAATAAGCCCGATGAGATGCCGCTGCATCCCATCGGGCTTGATGATAATCAGGGTTCGTTCCATCATAGCCGAAATTTCCGGGGCTGTGAACTTCAACGCTTAGCGGGCGCTTGGAATAATGAAGATTTCAACCCGACGATTGGCTGGATTGCCGCCCTTGCCGGGTTTGTTCGGCTCAATGGGTCGAAATTCGCCGTAACCCTTGGCGCACATTCTTTCTTCGGCGATCTGATTCTGCGCCAGCATATTCAGTACGGAAATGGCCCGGTGTACGGATAAGTGCCAATTGGTCGGATGACTCGATCTTGATTTGTTGATCGGCTGGTCATCCGTATGGCCGACAATCGCCATATCAAACTGCTTGGCTTCGGGGTTGTTCATTATCCCCGCCAGCGTCTTGAGCGCTTCTCTGGCTGAAACATTGACTTCGTCGCTGCCGGACTTAAACAGCAGGTCGCTCTTGAATTTCAGCGAGCCTGTGGCCTCGTCGAAACTCACCAAATTCGGATTCTTGTTGGCAAAGTCCTTCAGCAGGACATTCATTTCCATCGGCAGAGGCATTCCACCCTGCAGGAGTTGTTCCTGCAGTTTGGCAAGGAGGGCTTTCTTCTGTTCGAGGTCGGCTTCGAGAGCCGCGATGTAGGCATTTTTGGCTTGTATGTCGGCGCCGCTTTTGCCGGTCAGCGCCTGCAACTCCTTGTTTTTCTGGTCGAGGGTCTGATTGCAGTCGCTCAACTGACTTCCCAGTTGTCCGATTTGCTCCTGCTGGATTCGATTCTGCGCCTTCAAGTCATCATATTTGGCCTGGGAAACGCATCCTGTTGCCGCCCAAACCGCCACCGCCACCGCCGTCCATGCAAAAATTCTGCCCGTACTCATTTGTTTTTCCTTTCCAGTTTGTTCAATCCTTTATCACAGGCTCGCCGAGAAATCCCTGCGGATATCTATTGAGGCGAGCAGTTGTTTATCCTGTTTATTTCGGCTAAACAGGGCGATTCATTTCACATTTCAGAAGACTGCTGAAAATTCGAGATAAACCCCGCAATAAATTGCGGCACTAAATACGATTAGCTCTTTGCCCTGCGGCCGCCGGCGATGGCTGCGACAATCGAGAAGATCAGTACCGCCAGCAAGAAAACGACGGCGATGATGGAGCCCCAGTTCAGAGTGGCAATACCGCCGTAAGACAAGAACTTAATTACAGAAGGCAATACGCCCCGCAAACCGGCAGCCGTGGCGATGCCGGCCAGAATCAGCGCCGCCAGCGGGAAGAACATCATCATACCATAAATCACAGTCGAGGGGTCCACAGGCACCATGGTAATCATCTGAGGGGCCGCCGAAACTGCAGTCGCAGCTTCAACTACCGGAGCAGCGACGGGTATGGCTTCAGCCACGGCCTGTTCCGATACGGCGGCTGGAGCTGCTATCAAGCCGTCCGCTTCTTTGGCGAAATCCCCTGGAGTGGCCTCCGCCTGGGCCGGAATATCCGGGCCGGTCGGCAAAATATCGTCCAAAACCGCTCCCAGAGACGTGTCATCGGCCTGGAGAGACAAGTCTAAAAGCCCCGAACCGCTGCCTACACTTTCGAGATTGGCGTCGGCGTCCAGACTTTCGACTTCTTCCTGTTCCGCCGCCTTAGTTTCCGCATGCGTGTCGGCGGTAATTTTATATTGGTCATCCGTTCCGCCCAGAACATTAATGCCCACCGTTCCAATATTGGTGTCGGCCTGACTCAAATCCCCTATCTGGCTGAGTCCAAAACCGCCTTCGCTGGCCGGTTTTTTTTTCTGGGCGTCTTCATCCGGCTCCAACTGAATCTCCGCGGTTTTTTCCAGTTCCAGATTCGCTTCCGAATCCGCGACAATATCAATGATATCAGATTCGCCGCTTAACTTATCCACCTCGTCCTGCTTATACAGAATCCTGGTTCCATCGCGATATTCCCGGATTTTGCCCTGCCTGATGAGAACTCGCACGTCCTGCTCGCTTTTGCCGAGCTTTTTCGTCACTTCCTGGAGCGTATAAAACGTTCCTGCCATAACTTTATCTTTCTACTTTTTGGATAAAACTTTTTTCCGCCGCGAGCGCAGCGTTTAACTCATTGAATGGTCAAAACCTGATTATACCGTTTCCCGCCAGTCTTTCAATCTCAAATTTCCGGACTTTCTCTTAGCATATTGTTTTTGTTTATATAAAGCAATAATCTATCTATATACACTTAAATTATTACTTTACTTACCCCCTCTGTTGGAATGACCGAAGAAGACGGGTTTATCGGGGGTGAAGCCTTATAGTTGCGTACAAAGTCCAAAGCCAAACTTAGAGCCTATCCGAATAACCCTATCTATTGCGGTCGGCTGCAAAGCCCGATGCCGGTGTTGTCGGGTCAAAATCGTCCTCGACGCAGCGTTTAGCTGCGCCTGCGGCGATTTTGCCCCTGCCGCCTTGGCCTGGTGCCTTTTCGCTCGACCTCATCACGAAAGAGTTATTCGGATAGGCTCTTAGGCGAGGGTCCGTCTTTACATTGGATATTCCCGTCGGTGCGGCGGAGGATGAATTGCGACAATCGCCGCAGGAAGCGGGCGTTAAAAGGGGCTGGGGAGAAGCGTAAAAAAAGGAAGGTTTCGCCGTGGCGGGAAAAACCTTCCTTTTGAGTCACCGACTCAGACTTTCCGAAAAGCCTGAGGTTATTTCCTCTTCTTTGCCTTTTTGGCTTTTTTCTTTGCGACTTTCTTTTTGGCTTTCTTCTTTGCCATAGCTAAATTCACCTCCTTTCGTCCGTTCACTAAACAATCACCTGTACAGGTTCACATTTCATTTCCACTATTTCCACTATTATATATAATCATCGTCAATTTTTTCAAAATTTCTTCACGGTTTTTTTCTAACCACACCTTTTCAAAGATGTTGGGAATATTTCAGGGACCTGCCGGCGTTTGTTTTTCTTTTTGACACAGCAAGAAAGAACGGATACAAGGAAAGCAAGATTTTGTTGCGGGAGATGGTATAATGCCAAAATATGCGAGTCTGGATTTTTCTGCGCAAAGGCCTGAAACCCCATACTGCGGCCATCGTTTCCGCCGGGGATAACAACAAATGAATCGGAAACAAAAGATGGGAAAATTTTTTCCATCGGTTAAAATTTTTGACAATCCAACAGTTTTTTGTGAGTTTTTGAGATGCACAGTCGCGGCGTTATTCTATTCGGCGGTTCATTTGATCCGGTACATCATGGTCATCTGGCGATGGCTGATTTTGCGACGAACTATCTTAAGGCGGACAAAGTGATCTTTGTTCCAGCGGCGCGTTCGCCCCACAAAGCCGTCATTCCATCCGCCTCCGGCAAACAACGGCTGGAAATGATTCGTCTGGCGATTGCCGGTTCGGCTCAACGGGAAGTCAACGATTGTGAACTGAATCGGTCACGACCCAGTTATACCATAGATACCATCCGTTACTTTCGTTCTCAATATGGCTCAGAGATTGCTCTGTACTGGCTGGTGGGCGCCGATGCCGTGCCGGATTTGCTCCGCTGGCATCGAATCGAGGAGCTTCTGGACTTGTGCCGGGTTTGTATTTTGTATCGGGGCGGTTTTGAAGTTCCCTGTCTGCGGGAACTGGAGGGACAATTGAGTTCCCGCCATATTGAACAACTTCGCAGAGATGTTATCCCCACCCCTCTTATGGACATCAGCAGTACGAAAATCCGACAGCGAATCGCTCTTGGCCAAGAGGTCGAGAACTTTTTGTCCCCCGCGGTTTGGGATTTTATTCGACAAAACAGATTGTACGGGTATGGAACTTCCCCCAAGTCCTGAGTTTTTTTGTGGAAAAGGGCACGAAAAAAGCCAATCCATGTCTTTTTGATTGACAGTAGTAATCTTTTCCTTAATATATCAGGAAAGCGACTATGTTAGTGGAAATCCACCACAGGCGGATAAATCCGCCTGGCGGCGGCATTGAGGCGGTGAGGCAGTGGGGGAGGAGGGATAGAGACGGTTGAGTGTGGACTTATATTTGGCGGAGAAGATTTCGATGAATTTCAAGAAAAGTTTTTTTGGAGCGGGGGTTTTTGTCGTATTAGCCGCAACGGCGATGGCCGAGGGGGTCAAAGACGACTGGAATGATTTTCTTCATTATACCGCAATAGGAAGCTTTGACCTGGCACAAGGGTACGCTCAAAAGTTAATTGCCAGCGAACCCAACGCGGTTGAACTTCTGGCGATGAGCGAGGAAAATCCGGATGGGTACAACATTTTGCTGAAGATGAACGCCGAGAGCGAGCAACTCAAGGAAGTCAGCGGGAAGATTCTGGAAATCATCGACAAGGGGCGTTTTATCCGGCGAACCGACCCGAAAATCATCGTTGAAGAAATCCATCGGCTCAGCACGACAATTCGCGGACGTATTGCCGCCGAAGAACGGCTTGGCAACGCGGGCGAATATGCCATTCCCTATATGCTTTCGGCTCTGGCGGATGAGTCCCGGAAGAATGAGTTTGCTTCCATTACGGAGGCTCTTCCCAAAATCGGCAGAAACGCCATTCGTCCGCTGACAGCCGCGATGCAAACCGACAATGTCGCGGTCAAGGCGGAAATCATCCGGGCGCTGGGCAAAATCGGTTATTTTGAACCGCTGCCGTATCTGAAACTGGTGGTGGAGAAGGAATCGTCGAATGAGTTGAAGAAACTGGCCGAGTCGGCGATTGCCGAAATGGATTCGAGCGCCCTGAAAATCCCCGCGGCGGAATTATTTTTCCTGTTGGCGGAAAAGTATTATAACCGCAACGAATCGGTAGCCTTGAATGAAGAATACCGTTTCGCCAATCTCTGGTTCCGCGACCCCAATACGGCCGAATTGCGGCCTGAGAAAGTGGATAAAAAATACTTCTATGAACTGATGGCGATGCGTTGCTGTGAATGGGCGTTAAAGGCCGACCCTGCGACGGGCAAGGCTATCGGACTTTGGCTGGCGTCGTTTTACCGCGCCGAGTCATACGGTATTGCGATGCCGGCGTACTTCGGTCCCGGCCACGCCGATGCAAAGACCTACGCCACGACTGCCGGGCCGGAATATCTGCATCAGGCCCTCGGTCGGGCGTTGAAGGATAAAGACCCCAATGTAGCGCTCGGTGTGGTCGAGGCGCTGGCGGTCAATGCCGGCACGAAATCGCTGTTGTATCAGCTCGGTACGGAGCAGCCGCTGGCCCAGGCGCTGACATTTGACGACCGCAAGGTTCGCTACAGCGCCGCGATTGCCATTGCGCAGGCTTTGCCGACGAGTGGATTTGTCGGCAGCGAGAAGATTGTTGAAAACCTGTCCGAAGCGATTCTTGAAAAAGGCACCGAGCAACTCGGACAGGAACTGGCGGCCCAATACGCACTGCGTGCGATCAAGGCGATGGAAAAACTGGCGTTGACCCATAACTCTATTGTGAATCTTTCAAAGGCGCAGGATGCGCTGATTCAGGTGACCGCCTCCGGCCGAGCGGAGATGCAGACGCTGGCGGCGGAAGTGCTGGCCCGGCTGGAGAGCCCGCAGGCCCAGCGAGCCATTGCTCAAATGGCGCTTTCCGACAAGAACAGCGAGGCGGTGCGAATCGCCGCGTTTGGTTCTCTGGCAATCTCGGCCAAACAAAATGCCAATCTTCTGCTGACGGAACAAATTGATGCGATTTACGCATTGGTCAGTTCCACTGGGACCGGTCCGCGACTGCGAGCCGCGGCGGCTGGGGCTTTTGGCGCGTTGAATCTGCCGAGCGAAAAGGTCAAGGCCCTGATTCTCGATCAGGCGAAGACCTGATTTTTCAGACTTTTTTGGAATCCCCGAAAGGGGAAAGGGTATGGCCCGAAAATTCAAAGGCCTCGAAGAAGGACAGAACTATCGCGGAGCGATGCGATGGATGGGCATCGGGATAGAATTCGGTATCGTTTGCGGATTCACAGCGTGGCTCGGCGCCCAACTGGATAAACTGGAACATACCAGCCCAGGATGGACGATTATGGGATTTTTCGTGGGGTTTGGGATTATGATTTATATGATACTCAAACGCGCCCAAAGCTCCAATAAGGAGATTGAGCAGGAATCCAAGGACAAGGATGAAGACCGACAATGACTAAATGGGAACAAACCGTCAGAAAGGTCTTGGCCTGGACTATCAGCGCGGGATTCTTTCTGGGACTCGTGTTCCTGTTGACGTATCGCTACTGCGAACAGGCGGGTTCGGAAGCATGCCGGAGTTGTCTGGCGGCTGGGATTACTGCCGCGGCAGGTGGAGTAGGGGCGTTCTGGCCTTTCAGTAAGGCCTGGAATCAAAAACCGGAAGGAGTGATTATGTGGGTTTTTCTGGGAGGGACCGTTCGCCTGCTGGCCGGGTTTGTCGGTATCATTTTCATCTTTCTGTTCACCTGTATCAGCCGGACGTGGTTTTTGGGCTGTTACGGTATTTTTTATCTGTTTTTTTTACTAACGGACTCATGGCTGATGATTCGTCTGCTCCATTATCGCGGCCTGAGAAAGGATGTATCCACGTATGAATAAGTGTATGACATTGCTTGCCAGTATGAAAGTGCTCGAAGAGATCACCAGTAAAAAATGGGAGATTCCGATTGGACCATACCCTCTGACTTTTACCAATCACATGTTAATGATCAGCGTGGCTTCCATTATGCTGATGGTGATTTTGCCGCTGGCGTTTCGAAGACCGGTTCTGGTTCGCCGCGGGTTCGGCAATGTGATTGAGACCATTTGCGTGTTTTTGCGGGAGGATGTCGCTCGCCCCTTTTTGAAGGATTATACAGACCGCTATATTGGCATCCTGTGGACGCTGTTCTTTTTTATTCTGACGATGAATCTTCTGGGTTTGATGCCGATTGACAAACTGGTTTTTCTGCTGATTGGGAAAGAACATTTTGGCGGAGCGCCCACGGCCAATGTCTGGGTGACGGGGGCGCTGGCGACGTTTTCGTTTTTTCTGTTTCATATCGCGGGGATTCGGGAAAAGGGGTTATGGCACTATATCAGGACTTTCACCCCTCCCGTGCCCTGGCCGATGTACCCGTTTATGTTTTTGATTGAACTGATCAGTTCGTTTGTCCGGCTGTTTTCGCTGGCCATACGACTTTTCGCCAATATCCTGGCCGGGCATATTTTACTTGCGGTGATTCTCGGATTTATTATGATGTTCAAAAACTTTATGGTCGCCACGGCCTCTCTGACCGCCACGGTGCTGTTCAGTCTTCTGGAGGTATTTGTGGCGTTTCTGCAGGCGTATATTTTTGTTTTCTTGACGACCATATTCATTGGCTTTGCGATTGCGGAAGAGCATTAGCCCCTTTGCCCGCCGAGGGCGGGGGTTATCTGTCGGTAAAATACTAAAAAGAACGGATTGCGTGTAGGAGATTAAAATGCTGGAATTACTGACGTTGACGCCTATGATGCTGGCGGAATTGACTGTCGGCGACAAAGGGCTGGCGGCGATCGGCGCCGTGTTTGGCTGTGGGATGATTGTGTTAGGTGCTGCCCGCGGCATTGGCCAATTGGCCAGCAGCGCCGTCGAGGCCATCGCCCGTCAACCGGAAGCCGGCAACCGCATTTTTACGACGATGATTATCGCAGCGGCCCTTATCGAAGGAGTAACGCTGTTTGCGTTGATTATCTGTCTGCTGGTGGCGTATCAGTAAAATATCGCTGGTCGGGAAACGGTCTCATGCAAATGCGCAGATTATGGCCGGCAGTGTGTGTCTGGCTCAATGCCGCGGCAATGATTTTGGCTTCTGAAGGCACCTCTGCTGCCGAAGGGGAAGGCGCGGCGGAAAAGGCGTCCCCCAGTTTGTTCACGGGGACCTGGGCCGAGTCGTTCTGGACGCTGCTGTGGTTTGGGCTGCTGCTGGTTGTCCTGTGGAAGCTGGCGTGGAAGCCGTTGCTGAAGGGCCTGCAGGCTCGCCAGGATCATATTCAAAAGGAGATCGACGACGCCGAAAAGACCCATAAGCAGGCTCAGCAGGTGCTGAGTGAATACCGCAGCAAATTGGCCGACGCGGAACGGCAGGGGCGGGACATCATCAATCAACGCGTCAAACAGGCTCAAGTCGAGGCTAAAGAAGTTGAAAATCAGAACCGTAAGCAGATTGAGCAAATGAAACTCCGCTTTGAGGTGGATGTGGAGCGGGGGAAAATCGACGCCGAGGAGCAGCTCTGGAATCAGGCCGGGGAGATGGTTCAGAAACTCGGTCAGGAAGTATTCGGCAAGGCTCTGAATGGCGAGGACAACCAGCGATTGATTCAACAGGCGATTGAACGGCTCAAACAGGTCCATCAGCCTCCTCCGGGCGGCTGAGCGGACGATCGGACAGGAACTATGGCTTCATCTTCCCGACATATCGTTCACGAAATTTACAGCGATGTTCTGTTCCAGTTGGCCGAAGAAGCCGGACAGGTCGAACAGGTTCTGGAGGATTTGGCGGCGGTAGCCGGGGTGCTGCGGGATGAACCGGATTTTGTGAAACTGCTGACCTCGGACAAACTGAAAGAGAGCGAGAAGGCCGCCGTGATTCGACGGGTTTTCGGTGGACGAGCCGGCAGTCTGACGCTCGATTTTCTGTGTGTTTTGTCCCGGCGAAACCGGATGGGGTTTCTGGTCGGCATCAGCGACCGATACGAAGTTCTGGCCGACAGTCTGAAAAACTGCCGGCTGGTGGAGGTGACACTGGCCAAAATGCTGTCTGATGAGCAGGTGGAACAGTTGCGTCTGAAAATCAAAGACGCCATACGGTCCGAGGTTAAATTGAAAATTAATATCGATCCGGAGATTCTGGGCGGCGTGATTCTCCGGCAGGGCGATATCATGATTGACAATTCCGTCCGAACGGTCCTGGACCGGACGGTCAATATAATTATGGATCGTTCGAAAGAAAAGCTTCATAAGCAGCAAAGCAATACGGATGGAAACAAGCCATGAAGTTTGATGTGAGTGAAATTTCCAGTCTGATTAAGCAGGAAATTCTGCGATATCAAAGTCAGCTTGAGGTCTCTCAGGTCGGGACGGTGCTGGAAGTCGGCGACGGCATCGCGCGGCTGTACGGTCTTGAGCATGCGATGGTCGGCGAGATGCTGGAGTTTGAAAACGGCGTGATCGGCGAGGTGTTTAACCTCGATGAGGATTCCATCGGCGCGGTGGTCTATGGCGATTTTGCCAAAGTGCGCGACGGCGAAACCGTTCACTCCACGGGCAGACTGCTTTCCGTGCCGGTCGGTCCGGAGCTGCTGGGCCGGGTGGTCAATTCGCTGTGCGAGCCGCTGGACGGTCTTGGCGAGATTAAGACGGAAAAACGTCGGCCTGTGGAGTTTAAGGCCCCCGGTGTCGCCGAGCGCCAACCGGTCAAGGAACCGCTGGCCACAGGCATTAAAAGCGTTGATTCAATGATTCCCATCGGGCGTGGTCAGCGCGAGCTGATTATCGGCGACCGCAAAACCGGTAAAACCGCCATCGCACTGGATACCATTATTAACCAAAAGGGCACAGGCGTTATCTGTATTTATGTTGCTATTGGTCAAAAGGAATCCACGGTAGCCGAGGTGGTGGCAACGCTAAAAAGATACGGCGCGATGGAACATACGGTGGTGATTTTGGCGACCGCCGCCCAAAGCGCCGCGATGCAATATATCGCTCCCTATACCGGCGCGGCCATTGCGGAGTATTTTATGTATGAAAAGAACGGTCATACGCTGTGCGTCTATGACGACCTAAGCAAGCATGCCATCGCCTACCGCGAACTGAGCCTTCTGCTGCGTCGGCCGCCGGGACGCGAGGCCTTTCCGGGCGACATCTTCTATCTGCACAGCCGTCTGCTGGAGCGCAGCGTCAAACTGTCCGACAATCGCGGCGGCGGTTCAATGACGGCTTTGCCGATTATCGAAACACTTGAGGGACAGGTTTCAGCCTACATTCCGACCAACATTATTTCCATTACCGACGGCCAGATTTATCTGCAGCGCGAATTATTTTTGGCCGGCGTGCGTCCCGCCATCGACGTCGGCATCAGCGTCAGTCGCGTCGGCGGCGCCGCCCAGCCGCAGGCGATGAAAAAAGTCGCCCCTAAATTGCGTCTGGATTTGGCGTCGTTCCGTGAATTGCAGGATTTCGCCCGGCTGGGGACGGATCTGGACGAATCGGCACAGAAGCAGCTTGACCGCGGATACCGAATGGTGGAAGTACTCAAACAGAAACAATTTTCGCCGATGAGCGTGGCCCAGGAAGTGGTGAGCATCCTGATCGGCTCCAGCGGCACTCTGGATGATATTGACGTCAAGCAGGTGAGCCATTTTCTGGATGAATTTTTGCTGTGGCTGCGGCTGGAAGCGCCGGAATATCTGGACCAGATTGACAAAACCGGCCAGTTAAATGATGAATTCCTGACGGCGTTAAATGAAGCCGTCGCGGCGTACAAAACAATGTATAAATTCAGTTTTGGCGCATAAGCAATCGAACTATGGCCCATATACGACAGATTCAGCGGCGGCGGAAAGCCGCAATGAATATCAGCAAGGTCACCGGCACGATGGAAACCATCGCGGCGGTGCGATACCGCCGGTATTACAACCAGTGGGTACAGGGGATTGAATACTTTAATGCCCTGGCTCAACTGGCGTATCTGATGGTCACCGCCAAACAAAGTATCGGGCATCCGCTGATGAAGGCCGGTTCCTCAAAAACCAATGCGGTGATCGCCATCGGGAGCAACCGCGGTCTGTGCGGCGGATATAATTCCGATGTATTTCGCCAGATTGACACCCACGTCAAAATGGCTAATCGTTTTGGTCGTGAGGTAAAGATTTACGCTAAAGGCCGAAAAGTCATCAATTATCTGGAGCATCGCAAAATTGCGACGGCGGGAATTTATTCGGATTTTGACGAAGTGCCTTCCGCCGAGCAGGCCAACCAGATCGCCGATTTTTTTATTCAGGAATACCTTGCGGACCGGATTGGTCGGGCGGGGATTGTCTATAACCGATTTTATTCCCAGACGGCGCAGCATGTGCAGACGCTCACGCTATTGCCGATTACCGATTTGATTGATGATCTGACCACTCGCGCCACGGTCATTTGGCCGTGGGAACTGGCGTTTGAGGATTTTTTGTTCAGCGATTCGCCGGAGAATCTGTTCGAGATACTGGCCACGATGATTATCCGTTCGGCGGTGGCGGGCTGCTTTCTGGAAGCGGCCACCAGCGAATATCTGTCCCGCGTGGTTTCGATGCGAAACGCCAGCGACAACGCTGACGAGATGATTGAGGACTTAACCAAAGACTATAACCGCGCCCGACAAGGGCAGATTACGATGGAATTGCTGGATATTATTACCGGCGTCGGCGCAACTCAAAGATAAAAGAATTGGGTGGAATTATGGCAAACACAGGTCGGATTATACAGGTTATCGGGAGCACCTTCGAGGCCGAATTTCACGCCGAGAGAATTCCAGCGATTTACAATGCCCTGGAAGTCAAAGGAGAATTTGAAGGAAGACCGCTGGAACTGGTCGGCGAAGTCCAGCAGCATCTGGGCGGCGGTCGGGTCCGTGCGGTGGCTCTGGGAAGCACGTTTGGGCTTCGTCGGGGGATGGAAGTGCTCGACACCGGCAACTCACTGCAGGTTCCCGTCGGCAAGGAAACGCTGGGCAGGGTGTTTAACCTGTTCGGGAAACCCATCGATGGCGGCCCGGAGATACATGCCAAACAGATGCGTCCGATTCATCGAGACCCCCCGAAATTTGTACAATTGACCACCACGTCGGAGATGTTTGAAACCGGGATTAAGGTGGTTGACCTGCTGTGTCCGTTTGTCAAGGGCGGCAAGACCGGTCTGTTCGGCGGCGCCGGCGTCGGAAAAACAGTTTTGATTCAGGAACTCATCGCCCGCATCGCCACCCAACACGGCGGATATTCGGTTTTTGCCGGCATAGGCGAACGCACCCGCGAAGGCAACGACCTGTGGCTGGAAATGCAGCGTACCCAAATTGGCGATACCGGCGCGACGGTGCTGGACAATACTTGTCTGGTCTTTGGGCAAATGAACGAACCGCCGGGAGCGCGCCTTCGCGTGGGCCTGACCGCCCTTACGATGGCCGAGTATCTGTGTGAGACCGGCGGCGGCGAAATCCTGCTGTTTATCGATAATATCTTTCGTTTCTCGCAGGCCGGCTCGGAAGTGTCGGCTCTGCTGGGACGTATCCCCAGTGCGGTAGGGTATCAGCCAACGCTGGCCACCGAAATGGGGCTGCTTCAGGAGCGCATCGCCTCGACAACCGCTGGGGCGATTACATCGGTGCAGGCGGTGTATGTGCCTGCCGACGACCTGACCGACCCGGCTCCGGCGACAACCTTTGCGCACCTTGACTCGTCGGTGGTATTGTCTCGTAAAATTACCGAAAAGGGAATCTATCCTGCAGTGGACCCGCTGGAAAGCACCTCGCGTATTCTCGACCCCCATATCGTCGGCAAAGAACACTACGAAGTGGCGCAGAAAGCGCTTGAATATCTCCAGCGGTATCAAAGCCTGCAGGACATCATCGCCATTCTGGGGATTGATGAGCTCAGCCGAGAGGATAAACTGATTGTCGCCCGCGCCCGCAAGCTCGAACGATTCTTCTCTCAACCCTTTATTGTATCTCAGCAGTTTATCGGTATGGAGGGGAAATATGTCCCCGCTGCCGAGACGGTTGCCAGTTGTCGTCAAATCTGCGAAGGACAATGGGATCATCTGCCCGAACAGGCGTTTATGTATATCGGCGTCGTTGAAGAGGCCCAGCAGAAAGTGCAGAAAAAGGCGGTCTAATACCCAACGGATGCATTTCAAAGGTAAAAGTAAAAAGGTAAAAGGCAAAAACAAAGATTAGCTGCATATTGACCAGACATTTTCATGCAGGATGAGTATAAACGGTGGTTGGAATAGCGACAAAGACAACGTTTCGTGTGGTTTTGCTGACGCCTCGGGCCAAAGTGCTGGATTGCCGGGCCGGGGCGGTGGTGATTCCCTGTTCCGACGGTCTGCGAGGAATCTTGCGCAATCATTGTCCCTTATTGACCGGCCTTTCTCAGGGAATTATGCAAGTCGAGGATATTCCCGACCGCCCGGACGCGTTTTATGTTCTGGAAGGGGGTTTTGCACGCTTCAGCGAAAATCATTTGACCGTACTGGCATACGATGTGATTACCTTTGAAGGTCTTGCCCCCGAAAAAGCCGAACAAATGATTTCACACGCCAAGAGCGTTGTTGTGGGCCGGGAATACATCAAGACCCAGCTTCAGCGGGTGGATATGACCCGCAGCCGGCTCATTGTCCGAATGGCCGAGATGACGTCTCTGCTTACCGCTGAAAATTAACTTCTTTCACTTAGCCGGAAATCCCATCTCTGGTCGTCTCTGGTTGGGAACAACCCTTGTTTTTTCATTTCGTATGATATCATACTTAAGAAAGACGAGTTGTTTCTGGATATTTTTTGCCTTGTACAATTTACCTTGACAGTTTTTCAGGGCCGGGGTATCCTACATACATCTGTCGGGAGAGAATGATACCCAGCGAAAAAAGGCGACTTATGGTGAACACTAAACGTGTGGGGTTCTGTTTTTGTGTGCTTGGAATTTCCCTTTCAGTCTGGTCGATGGATACGACCCGGATTAAAGAGATTCGCGAACAGTATGCCCAGTCCAGCACTCCGTTGGATTCCGCGGCGGTACAGGTGATTGACGATTTCTGGCGTAAAAGCGTTGATGCGATGATGCTGACCGAGAACACCGACGAAATGGTGACTTTGCGGCTGGACCTCAAAAAGTTCAGTGGCGACAATCATCTGAGTCTTTACGCTTCGGCTTATCTGAAGGCCGGCCGAAAGCATCTCGGAGTTGCGACGGACACGGTTGGCAAGTGGGAGGAAAACGCCAGGAAAGTGCGAGTCGAAAGGAACCTGATGGTTCTGGTTGCTGAACTGGAGAGTGTGGAGCTGGCCGATTTGGCGCTGGCTGAATTATCGGACAAAGACCCGATGGTTCGTTACTGGGCGGTGCGTTCCTTAACCTCGCCGGAAATCGTTTCACAATTGAAGGAGGATGTTACCAGAGATGAGAAACTGACTTCTCAGATTATTTCCGCTCTTGAAGAATATCTGAAAACTTCGCCGGATACGTTGACGCTGCCTTTTGTGGCGGAGTTTGCTGCCGGGATAAATACTGCGGCTTCCCGCAAGCTGTTTTGGACATTGGCGGACCGGCGGATTGACGCCTATATGAAATGGACGGTCACGGATGAATCGGTGGACGCCGGCATATTAAAGAGCATAGGCGAATTGGCCCCGGCGGTCAGCGACCCGCTGGAGAAACAGGAACTACTTAGTCGGTTCGGCCGATTGTATGCCTGTGTGATTGGGCGGTATATGCAGGGCGGAAAGCTGCCGCAGGCTTCCAAAGACCGGCTTGTAACGGTTATCGCGGAAGTGGAGGACAAGATCGTTGGCAAACAGGTTGCCGGCTGGGCGATGAAATTCAGAACGGATTTGAGCAAGAACATTCCGCTGGATAAAGATTATGAACTTCTCTTTGGCAGCGAGGGGCGGGTGGGGGAACTGGCCGGCAGATTAAATTTTAATTACGGCAAAGACGGCTCCGGCAAGGCGCTCGTTTCGCCGATAGCGCTTCCGCCGGCACCCAAGGCTCCCGTCGCCGAGGACACGTCCAAGACCGCGGCACAACCCTAAGTCTTCTGAAACAGGACGATGACAGAATTTTGTTTGTATCGTAAAGCCATCAGGAACATCACGTCGGGATTGCAATCCGGTGCAAGGGTATTTTTTTCGACGGCGCTGCTGTCGATAGCGATGTTTTTTTCCGCCTATGATGCCGGGGTATGACGAAATATTACCAAATCGACCCGAAGAAACGAGACGAGTATAAACGGAGGTATCGTTGAGATGAATGGTGTCAACGGGACAAAATGGATTTTGGGACTGGCGGCGGTGATACTGGCTGTCGGCTGCGCAAAAAAGGAGAAATCTTCCGCTGGGAAAGAGATGGTTTTGCGTCATCTGCTGCGGACCCGGGTACAGACGATGGACCCGGGCAATGCACGGGATCTTTATTCCGCCACTGTTATCTCGCAGATTTATGAGCCGCTTTATACCTATCATTTTCTCAAACGGCCTTATGAAATCATTTCTGTGCTGGCGGAGAATTTACCCGACCTCAGCGCCGACGGCACGACCTATACCATTCGGATTAAAAAAGGCGTGCGTTTTCAGGATGATGTGTGTTTTCCCGGCGGCAAGGGGCGCCAACTGAAAGCGTCGGATTTTGTGTATGCCATCAAGCGTATCGCCAACGTCAAATATGCCAGCCAAAACTGGGCGATACTGGATGACCGTATTGTCGGACTAAATGACTTTCGCGAATACACTAAAGGATTCAAGAAGCAATGGGATGTGGATTACAGCCGGGAGGTGGAAGGGCTGCGGGTGCTGGACGATTATACGCTGCGAATCCAACTCATCAATCCGTGGCCGCAATTTGTGGAGACTATCCTGTCGGATCCTTCTACGGCGCCGATACCTTATGAGGCGGTGGATTATTACAAGGAAGACATTATCCGCCATCCGGTGGGGACGGGGCCGTTTCGGCTGGAGACTTACCAGCCGGGGTGTTTTATTGAAATGGTACGCAACGCGAACTGGCGGGGAGAGTTGTATCCATCCGAAGGGGAGCCGGGCGACAAGGAAAATGGTTTTCTGGAGGATGCGGGCAAGCCTGTCCCGTTTGCCGACCGGATTATCTGGCGGATTGTGGAGGAAGACCAGCCGGCGTGGCTGCTGCTGATGCGGGGCTATATTGATGCGATGGGGATACCGAAGGATAATTTCGACCGGGCGGTTTCGGCGGAACACAAGGAGACGCCGGAGATGACGAATCGCGGCATTGAATTAAAGACATTCAGTGACCCATCGACATTCTGGATTGGTTTCAATTTCAAGGACCCGGTTCTTGGTAAAAATTTACCGTTACGCAAGGCTCTGAGCCGGGCGATTGACCGGCAGCGTTTTATTGACTTGTTCTTCAACGGCAGGGATAAAGTGGCACACGGATTTGTGTGTCCGGGGCTGGATTCTTATGACCCGAATATCGTCCGGTTTGGATATTCCAAATACGACCTGACGGAGGCGCGGCAACTGCTTAAAGAGGCCGAGAAAATTCACGGCGGGCCGATTCCGAAACTGACGGTGGCGATGCCGGGGACGGACACATTTTACCGGCAGTTCGGCTTATTTCTCCAGCGGCAATGCGAGGCGGCGGGTATTACGCTGGTGGTGGATTATATGGACTGGCCGACCTATATGGAACGGCAGAACAAGGGGCAGTGCCAGATGTTCGCCAGCGGGCTGTCGGCGGGATGCCCGGATGCGAGCGATATTCTGGACATGTTCACCACCAGGCAGTTTGCGCCGGGGCAGAATAAGTTTTTTTATTCCAATCCGGCGTATGATGCATTATATGACAAAGTGCGTGTGATGCAGTCCAGCCCGGAGAGAGTGGAACTGTATCGCAAGCTGGAACGTATGGTGCTGGATGATTACCCGGCGATATTTACAAACCATCGTGTGGCCTATACGCTGAACCACGGATGGTATAAGAATTATAAGCCGCATGTGTTCTGCTATGGTCTGAGCAAATATCGCCGGGTGGATGTGGAACTGCGGGAGCAGTATCCGGCACTGCTGAAGAAGCTGGAAAAGGAAGGCAAATGACGGCCTTTATTATTCGCAGACTGATTTATATGATACCGATTGTGTTCGGGGTGCTGCTGGTGACGTTCGTGCTGTTCACGGTCATCGGGGGCGATATCTCGCAGCAGATTGCCGGCAAAAACGCGGACGCCCAGACCATCGCCGAAATCCGTCACGAATACGGTTTTGACAAGCCGCTGTTTTTATCGTGGGACAGCCAGTTTATCGACCATTTCAAGAAAGCGATTACGTTTGATTTTGGGCGGGCGATGGACCGGGAACGCATCAGCGAAAAAATCCGCCGGGGCGCCGGGCCGTCGCTGATGCTGACGGGGCCGATGTTTTGCGGCGAATTAATTGCGGCGGTGAGCCTTGCGCTGATTATCGCCTTCGTCCGCGGCACTGTCTGGGATATCTCGGCGGTGGTGATTTGCGTGGCGGGGATGAGTATTCCATACCTGAGTTTCATTATTTTCGGTCAGTATTTCTTTGCGTACAAGCTGGACTGGTTCCCGATTATTTACCTGCCGGAAGAGCCAATGATTAAAAGCGTGGGGCTGCCGATTTTGATTGGTATCATTGCGGGTCTGGGCGCCGAGCTTCGTTTTTATCGCACGGTGATGCTGGATGAAATTCGCAATGATTATGTCCGCACGGCCTTTGCCAAGGGGCTGTCCGCCCGCCGGGTCCTGTTTAAGCACGTCCTGAAAAACGCGATGATTCCCATTATCACCAGCGTTGTTTTGGCGCTGCCGACCCTGATTTTAGGCTCGTTTCTGCTGGAGCGTTTCTTCGGCATTCCGGGCCTGGGCTATCTGATGATTGAGGCCATCGGCTCCCGCGACTTTTTTATCATTAACGCGATGACGTTTATTTTTTCGCTGCTGATTGTGATTTTTACTTTGTTGACGGATATTTGTTATGTTCTGGTGGATCCGCGAATCAGCTTTAAATAAATTGACGATTGAAATTTGCTCGCAAAGTCAATCGCAAATTGCAACAGGATTCTGCGTTGAAATGAATATATGAGTGAGATAGCAGTACAACAGAGTGAACCTGTGTCGCGTGGTTACTGGTCGGACGCTTTTCGCAGGCTCCGCCGGCGCAAATTGGCGATGATTTGTTTTGTCGTGGTTCTGGTCTATGTGGTTCTGGCCATGTTTATCGGTATTGCGGAACTGTTTAAGCTGGATGTGCCGATGGTTCGCTGGAGCCAGCAGGTAGGACCCAGTTATCAGAAGCCGATAGCGGACTATGAATTTACGCCGGAACAGTCGGAAACCAAGGTCAAAGGCTGGTCGCTGCTGGGAACTGATTTTTTGGGCGAATCGACGCTGCGCAAGACCTTCTATGGCGTCAAGACGGCGATGCTGGTGGCGTTTTGCGCCTCGGTGATCAGTATCTGTATCGGCGTTCCGCTGGGGGCGATTGCCGGCTATTATCGCGGCTGGGTGGATGAGGCGATCGTCTGGTTTTATACAACGCTCGGCACGATTCCTTATATCCTGCTGTTGATGGCTTTTGCGGTGGTGCTTCGCGGCAGGGAGTTTTTCGGCGTTGAGATTCGGGGGGCCGCCGCTGTTTATCTGGCCATTGGTCTGACCAGTTGGGTGGGTCTGTGCCGCTTGATCCGCGGCGAAATTATCAAACGCAAGGAAAGCGAGTATGTCCTGGCCGCCCGCGCGATGGGCTGTTCGGATTTTCGTATTTTGTTTGGACACCTGCTGCCCAATGTGTTTCACATCGTTCTGATTAGCTTTTCGCTGCGGTTTGTGAGTTTCATTCACGCCGAGGTGATTTTAAGTTTTCTGGGTCTGGGCGAAACCGACAGGCCCAGCTGGGGCGCGATGATTGACGCCGCTCGCACGGAACTGGCCCGCGATGTCTGGTGGGAGATGGCCGCGGCCACCGTGGCGATATTTATCATCTCGCTGGCGCTGAATGTCTTCAGCGATGCCCTGCGGGATTGTTTAGACCCGAAACTGCGAGTGGATTAGCGAACATAAAGTTAAAAATCAAAATGCTCTGTAGAAAAGTTCAAATTCTGTCGCCCCTTTGGGGCT